>DAIRVA010000029.1:0-26075 GCA_036803045.1 Lysobacter sp.
GGCGGAAGCCCGATTCCTTGTCCTTGGCCTTGTCGATCGCGGACTGCACGTTGGACGCGGTGCCGATCTCGTTCAGCATCTTCAGCACGGCTTCGTTCGCACCGCCGTGCGCGGGGCCCCACAGCGCGGCCACGCCGGCGGAAACGCAGGCATACGGATTGGCCCCGGTGGAGCCGACCAGGCGCACCGTCGAGGTGGACGCGTTCTGCTCGTGGTCCGCATGCAGGATGAACAGCAGGTCCAGCGCCTTGGCGGCGACCGGCGAGATCTCGAGCGGCTCGCTCGGGACCTCGAACATGTTGTGCAGCAAGCGTGTGACGTATTCCAGGTTGTTGCGGGGATAGGCCGCGGGCCAGCCGATGCGGTGGCGGTAGCAGAGCGCGGCGATGGTCGGCACCTTGGCGATCAGGCGAATCGCGGCCAGGCGGCGCTGCTCCGGATCCTCGTAATCGTGTTCGTTGTGGTAGAAGCTGGCCATCGAACCCAGCATCCCCATCAGCATCGCCATCGGGTGCGCGTCGTAACGGAAGCCCTCGACGAAGTTCTTGAACTTCTCGTTGAGCATCGAGTGATGGGTGATCTCGCCCTCGAAGGCCGAGAAGGCCGCGCCCGAAGGCAGCTCGCCGTTCATCAGCAGATAGGCGACCTCGAGGAAGCTGGATTTTTCGGCCAGCTGGTCGATCGGGTAGCCGCGATACAGCAGAACCCCCGCATCGCCGTCGATGTAGGTGATGGCGGACTTGCAGGCGGCGGTCGCGGTGAAGCCGTTGTCGTAGGTGAAGCAGCCGGTTTCCTTCGGCAACCTGGCGATGTCGATGCACGGCTGGCCGAGGGTCGGCTGCAGCATGGGCATTTCCACGGTCTTGTCGCCGGCCCTCAGGCTGACTTCGTTGAGTTCGGGCATCGGGGTCTCCTCTTGGCGGTGGCCACTCGCGCGACGTGCGCGGATCGCCGGTTGACGCAACGCAGCATTATCGCATACCCATCCGTCCGGTCGCGAGGCGACGAAAGTCCAATGGCAGGGACGGGAACGAAAACGGCCGCCCTGAGGCGGCCGTCGAGGCATCGCGTCCGTCGGACGGAGGCGCCTTCTTATTTGGCGTAGCGGCGCTTGAACTTGTCGATGCGGCCGGCGGTGTCGACGACGCGGTTCTGGCCGGTGTAGAACGGGTGCGAGGCGGAGGAGATTTCCACCTTCACGAGCGGATACTCGTTGCCGTCTTCCCACTTCACGGTTTCCTTGCTGGCAAGGGTCGAGCGGGTCAGGAACTTGAAGTCCGAGGTGACGTCGTGGAACACGACTTCGCGGTAATCGGGATGGATGTCGGCCTTCATGGCGGCACCGGAAGAAAGGATTGAGCCGGCCATTCTATTCGCCCTCAGGCCCATCGCGCAAGCCGCGGCCGGCGCACGTGTTCAGCCGGCCGCCAAGGCCGCGGCAACCCGGGATTCGAAGGCAGGCTGGTCGTAACGGAGGAGGATGCGGGCATTGGCCGGGGATGGCGACAATCCTTGCCAGTCCACCAGCGTCATGCCGCGCGCCGGCCCGTCCAGGGCGACGCACAGGTGCCGGATCGCCGTCTGTGCCAGCCCCGGAGCCAGCGCGAAGGCCATCGCCAGCGAATCCGCGCTGTGCCAGCGCTCGCCGCGTCGTTCGCCCGACCATGCCCGCGTCTGCCGGGAGATCGCATCGTAGAAGCGCGCGCGGCCGGAATCCACCCGGCACCACGCATCCACATCGACATGCAGGAAGCCGTGCGCGAGCGTCGCCTCCCAATCGGCCAAGTCGAACCTCTTGAACGCCTCGAACACGATGTGCGCGGCCTCGGGGTCGAAGTGGGTGTTGAACTCGGCGAAGGGCGTGATGTTGCCGCGGCCGTTCACCGCGCCGCCCATCACCACCAGTCGCTGGATGCGCGCGGGCAGCGTCGGGTCCAGCTTGAGCGCCAGCGCCAGGTTGGTCAGCGGGCCGAGCGCCACCAGCAGCAACTGCCCGGCATGCTCGTGCGACAGGCGGATGATCGCCTGCGCGGCGTGCTCGGCCTCGGCCTGGCGCTGCGCGGGTGCATAGCCGGTGTCGCCGAACCCGTCGGCGCCATGCACGTCGGCGGCGTCGGGCGCCGGATGCAGCATGGGTTCCGGGCAGCCCGCGAACACGGGGATGTCGCTTCGCCCCGCCACCTCGCACAGCTTCAGTGCGTTGGCGACGGTATGTTTCAAGCCCACGTTGCCGGCGGCGATGGTCAGGCCGACGACCTCATGCGCCGGGTCGTCGAAGGCCATCAGGATGGCGAGCGCGTCATCGACGCCGGGATCGGTGTCGATCAGCAGGGGAATCCGGGGCTTGCTCATGAATCGGGGCTTCCTTGTCGGGCGAGATCGATGGCGGCATCGATCGCGGCGCGGGCCTTTGGGCTGTTCTTCCAGCAGGTGCCGCCGGTGAGCGCCGCGCCGCCGGCCAGCACGTGGTCGGCATCGACCGCCGCCAACTGCCTGAACGATGCGATGCCCATCTGCTCCAGTCGGGCGACGACCGTCGTGCCCACGCCCTCGAGCGCCAGCAGGGCTTCGCGTTCACCGGCGGGGAAGGACATCGCGGGCATGTTCATCGGCATCGATTGTAGGGGCAAGCTGCCGCGTGCTCATGCCGAGGCGTAGCGCGCGGCGCCGCCCACCCAACGCTCGACGACGCGATCGGCAAGTTCGGGGGAATCGGCCAGCAGAGCATCGGCCATACGCTGCACGCGTGGCAACAAATCGGCATCGCGCGCGAGGTCGGCGATGCGGAATTCGGCCAGCCCCGTCTGCCGAGTGCCGAGCAGCTCGCCCGGCCCGCGCAGCCGCAGGTCTTTTTCGGCGATAACGAAGCCGTCGTTGGTCTGTCGCAACGTGTCCAGCCGCTCGCGCGCGATGGCGCCGAGCGGCGGCTGGTAGAGCAGTACGCAGCTCGATTCCGCGCTGCCGCGCCCCACCCGGCCGCGCAGCTGGTGCAACTGCGCAAGGCCGAGCCGCTCGGCGTTCTCGATGATCATCAGCGAGGCGTTCGGCACGTCCACGCCCACTTCGATCACCGTCGTCGCCACCAGCAGGTCCAGCTCGCCGGCCTTGAACGCGGCCATCGCCGCCTGCTTGTCTTTCGGCTTCATGCGCCCGTGGACCAGGCCAATGCGGATGTCGGGCAGTGCATCGCGCAAGGCATCGAAGGTGGTCTGCGCGGCCTGCGCCTCGATCTTCGCGGCACCCTCTTCCTGTTCCTCGATCAGCGTGCAGACCCAGTACGCCTGCCGCCCTTCGGCGATCGCCGCGCGGATGCGCTCGACCAGCTGCGGGCGACGGTCGGCGGAGATCGCCACGGTCTGCACCGGCGTGCGGCCGGGCGGGAGTTCGTCGATGACCGACACGTCCAGATCCGCGTAGGCGGCCATCGCCAAGGTGCGCGGAATGGGGGTCGCGGTCATCACCAGTTGGTGCGGCACGCGGCCGTTCTTGCCCCCCTTGTCGCGCAGGGCGAGGCGTTGCTGCACGCCGAAGCGATGCTGCTCGTCGATGATGGCGAGCGCGAGCGCCTTGAACGCCACGCCCTCCTGCATCAGCGCGTGGGTGCCGACAACGAGCTGCGCACTGCCGCCCGCGACATCGCCCAGCACGGCCTCACGCGCCTTGCCGGTGACCTTGCCGGCCAGCCAGGCGATGCGGATGCCGAGCGGCTCCAGCCATTCGCGCAGGGTGTTGGCGTGTTGCTCGGCCAGGAGTTCGGTGGGCGCCATCAACGCCGCCTGTTGGCCGGCATCGATCGCGCGCAGCGCCGCCAGCGCGGCGACCACGGTCTTGCCGGCGCCGACATCGCCCTGCACCAGCCGCAGCATCGGGATGGGCCGGGCGAGATCACGCTGCACCTCGCCGAACACGCGCGATTGCGCATCGGTCAGCTTGAACGGCAGCGCCGCGAGCAGCCTGGCCACGGCCTCGCCGCGCGTCGGCAAGGCCGTGGCGGCGTGCGATTGCAGGCTGATGCGCTGGCGACGCAATGACAGGTGGTGCGCCAACATCTCCTCCAGCGCGAGCCGCCGCTGCGCCGGATGCCGGCCCGCCTGCAGCAATGACAAATCCGCATCGACCGACGGTTGGTGCAAGGTCAGCACCGCCTCACGCAAGGTGGGCAGGCCAAGCTCCGCCAGCCACTCGGCAGGCAGCAACTCTAGCGCGTCATCGCTCGGCAGCGCGGCCAGCGCGCGCTCCACCAGCTTGCGCAGCGTCTGCGGGCCGATGCCCTCGATGGCCGGGTAGACCGGCGCCAGCGCTTCGTCCAGCGCCCCGCCCTCATCGCCCAGCACGCGATAACTGGGATGCACCATCTCCAGTCCCAGCTGGCCCGGACGCGGCGTGCCGTAGGCACGCAGGCGCGCACCGGCACGGAAAGCGTTCGCCTGCTGGCCACGGAAGTGGAAGAAGCGCAGCGTCAGCGTGCTGCGCGAATCATCATTGATCGCGACCTTCAGCATCGGGCGGAAGCGGAACGCGGTTTCGGTGGCGAGGATGCGGCCTTCCACCTGCGCGGCGACGCCCGGCTGCAGCATCGCGATGGGGGTCAGGCGGGTGCGGTCCTCGTACTCGCGCGGCAGCCACAGCCACAGGTCGGCGAGCCGAGACAGTCCGCGCGCGGCGAGTTTTTCGGCGCTTTGCGGGCCGATCCCGCGCATCGCCGAGAGCGGCGTATCGCCGCCCTCGATCGCGGGCGCGGGCTTGGCCTTGCGCGCCACCGTGCCTTAGGGCAGCACCAGGATGGCGTCGACTTCGAACATCACGCCCTTGGGCAGGCCCGAGACCTCGATGGTCGAGCGCGCGGGATACGGCGCGGCGAAGTATTCGGCCATCACCGCGTTCACCGCGGCGAACTGCGACAGATCGGTCAGGTACAGGCCGAGGCGCTGCACGTCATCCAGCGTGCCGCCGGCGGTTTCACATACGGCCTTCAAGTTGTCGAAGGCGCGGCGCGCCTGCGCCTCGATGCCGCCGGCGACGACCTCGCCCGTGGCGGGATCGAGCGGGATCTGGCCGGACAGGAACACGGTCTGGCCGGCGCGGACCGCCTGCGAGTACGGGCCGATGGCGGCGGGGGCGCGATCGGTCTGGATAGGCTGGCGCGGCATCGGGTTTCTCCTCGGAATGGATGTCCCATTCTACGGCGCGGTCACAGCCGCTCGGCGGCATGCACCACGGCCAGGCGGCGCACACGGCGCAGCACCTCGTCCAGATGCACCGTGTCCTTTACCTCGATGCCGAAACGGATCACCGACACGCTCCCGTCGCGCTCCAGGTAATCGACGCTGTCGATGTTGGATTCGGCCTGCGCGATCGCGGCGGCCACCTGGGCCAGTACGCCGGGCCGGTTGTCGACATCCACCCGCACGCTGGATGCGTAGTCGCCAGCGACCTCCGCATCCCAGCCGACTTCCACCCAGCGTTCCGGCGCACGCCGGTAATCGGCCAGGTTGGGGCAGCTCATCCGGTGCACCACGATGCCCTTGCCGGTGGTGTGGAAGCCCATGATCGCATCGCCCGGGATCGGCTGGCAGCACTGCGCGAAGCTGATCACCCCGCGCTCGGAGCCGGTGATCAGGATGCGGTTGGGGCCGTGCAGCGCCGGCGAGGACGGAGCGGGCGCCGGTGGTTTGGACTCGCCCGTGACGAGCTGTTGCGCCACCTGCTGCGGAATGCGGTTGCCCAGTGCGATGTCGGCCAACAGCGCCTCCAACCGTGGGTAACGCTGTTCCGCCAAATACTTCTCGAGACGCCCCTTCCGCAGTTTCTCGATGCTGCATTCATGCGTTTCCAGCGCCGATTCCAGCATTCGCAGGCCCAGTTGCACCGCGTCTTCGTGCCCGATCTGCTTCAACTGCTGGCGGATCGCGGTCCGTGCCTTGCCGGACACCACGGACTCCAGCCACTGCGGCTTCGGGCTCGACGTCCTGGCGGTGACGATCTCCACGGTCTGGCCGCTGGCCAGCTTGCTGCGCAGCGGCACCAGCTTCCCGTCCACCCGTGCGGTGACCGCGTGGTTGCCGACGTCGGTGTGGACCAGGTAGGCGAAGTCCAGCGCCGTCGCGTTTCGCGGCAGCGACAGGATGCGCCCCTTGGGGGTGAACACGTAGATCTCGTCCGGATAGAGATCGACCTTGACGTTCTCCAGGAACTCCAGCGACGAGCCGGTGCCGCGCTGGCTGTCGATGAGATCGGCCAGCCAGTGGCTGACGCGATTGAGCGGGCTGCTGCCCGGCTCGCCGTTCTGCTTGTAGCTCCAGTGCGCGGCGATCCCGCGCTCGGCCACCAGATCCATCTCCGCGGTGCGGATCTGGACTTCGATCGGCGCGCCGTACGGCCCGAACAGCACCGTGTGCAGCGATTGGTAACCATTGGCCTTGGGGATCGCGATGAAGTCGCGGAAGCGCCCATCCAGCGGCTTGAAGACCGAATGCACCACGCCGAGGGCGTGGTAGCAGTCGGCCACCGAATCGACGATGACGCGGAAACCGAACACGTCCAGCACCTGCTCCAGGCTTTTGCGGTCCTCCCGCATCTTCCTGTAGATGCTCCACGGCGACTTGACCCGCCCGACCAACTGGTGCGCGAGTCCTTCCTTGGCCAGCCGCTGCGCCAATTGCGCCTCGATCTGGATCATCGCCTCGCGTCGCACCAGCGGCTGTTCGCGGATGCGCTTGGCCAATGCCGCATAACGCCACGGGTGAAGCGCGGCGAAGGCCAAGTCCTGCAACTCGGCCTTGACCAGGTTCATGCCCAGACGCTGCGCGATGGGCGCGTAGATCTCCAGGGTTTCCCTCGCGATCCGGCGCCGGGATTCCGGCCCCTGCGCACCCAGCGTCCGCATGTTGTGCAGGCGGTCGGCCAGCTTGATCAGGATCACGCGCAAATCGCGCGACATCGCCAGCATCATCTTCCGGAAGGACTCGGCGGCCGCTTCCTGCCGATCCCGGAACTTGAGCCGGTCGAGCTTGGTCACGCCTTCCACGAGATCGGCCACGGTCTGGCCGAAGTCCCGGGCGATCGCTTCGGCGGTCAACGGCGTGTCCTCGACGGTGTCGTGCAGGATCGCCGCCGCCAGCGTCTTGAAGTCCATGCCCTGTTCGGCCAATACCTGCGCGACCGCCACCGGATGGGTGATGTAGGGCTCGCCCGACTTGCGGGTCTGGCCCGCGTGCGCGGCCGCGCCGACCTCCCAGGCGCGCACCAGCCCGGCACGCTCCTCCCCGGTCAGGTAAGCCGCCGCCCCCAACAGCGCCTGGACGTAATCAGGCAAGCGGCTGGCATCGGCGTCGCCCGGTCCGGTCGCGGCGGGAATGGATTCGGGATGCGGCATGCCTCGAGCCTAAGCGCTCGCAGACGTGCTGGGAAGAGGCGGAAAGACGATCCCGGCAAGCAAAAACCCCGCCGGGGCGGGGTTTTCATGGCAGGCGGCGCGGCTCGATCGACGGCTCAGTCTTCGCCCTTCATGTCCTCGTCCGCGGCCACCATTTCGGCAGCGGCCCACTCCAGGGCTTCGCGTTCGCGGCGTTCCTTTTCGGTCTTCTCGACGGCATCGATATAGCTCTGGTCGATGACGCGTCCGGCGATCTCACGCAACGCCAGCACGGTCGGCTTGTCGTCATGCTCGGCATTGTCGAGCTTGGCCTCGACGCCCTTGGCCAGCTGGCGCGCGCGCTTGGCGGCCATCATGACCAGTTCGAAGCGGTTGTCGACCACTTCCAGGCAATCTTCTACGGTGATGCGGGCCATGCTTTCGTCTCCACGGCCTGCGAGGCCGCGCGTGTGAATTCGGAACCGGGCATGATAAACGCAGACGCCCCGGCAGGCAAGCCGCAAGACTGTCTTTTCCTTTGCCTTCAGTCAGTTGCGTCGCCCTTGGCGGCATCTTCGGCCAACAGGGCGTCGAGCAGCGCACCGTACTTGGCCACCTGCCGGTCACGGCGCAGGCGGCTGGCGGTGAACACCGCGCACATCTCCTCCACCGCCTCGTCGAAATCGTCGTTGACGATCAGGTAGTCGTATTCGCCGAAATGGCTCATCTCGTCGCGGGCGGCACCGAGTCGGCGCGCGATCGTTTCCTCGCTGTCCTGCGCGCGCTTGTGCATGCGCTCGTCCAGCGCCCCGCGCGAGGGCGGCAGGATGAAGATGCTGATGGCATCGCGCACCTGCTCGCGCACCTGACGGGCGCCCTGCCAGTCGATCTCCAGCAGCACGTCGCGGCCTGCGGCCAGCATCGGTTCCACCGACTGGCGCGCGGTGCCCTTCCAGTCCCCGTGCACCAGCGCATGCTCGAAGAAGTCGCCGGCGGCGATCATCCGCTGGAACTCGGCCTCGTCGACGAAATGGTAGTGCTCGGCGTGGCGCTCGCCAGGCCGGGGACTGCGCGAGGTGAACGAAATCGACAGGCTGATGCCCGGATCGCGTGCCAGCGCCCGGTTGACGATGCTGGACTTGCCGGCACCCGACGGGGCGGAAACGATGTAGAGGGTGCCGCGCATGGGGATTCCAGACTCCTAAAGAAGGGATGCTAAACGAAACCGCTTGCTGGCCCTATTCGATGTTCTGGACCTGCTCGCGGATCTGGTCGATCAGCACCTTCAGCTCCACCGCCGCGTTGCTGGTGCGCGCGTCCACCGACTTGCTGCCCAGCGTGTTGGCCTCGCGGTTGAACTCCTGCAGCAGGAAGTCCATCCGCCGGCCGATCGGCTCGCGCTGCTTGAGCACCCGCCGCGCTTCGGCGACATGGCTATCCAGCCGGTCCAGCTCCTCGTCGACGTCGAGCTTCTGCAGCCACAGCACCAGCTCCTGCTCCAGCCGGCCAGCCTCCAGGTTGCCCGCCACTTCATTCATGCGCGCGGTGAGCTTGGCCCGCTGGCCTTCGCGGATGGCGGGCACCAGCTCGCGCACTTCGGCAGCGATCCTCGCCACGCCATCGACACGCTCGCTGATGGCCTCGGCCAACTTGCTGCCCTCACGTTCGCGGGCGGCGATGAAATCGTCCAGCGCGACATCCAGCAGGGCCAGTGCCTGTTGCTGGAAGGTTTCGACATCGATATCGCTTGCCTGCAGGACGCCGGGCAGCTGCAGCAGGGTGCCCAGGTCCACGCGCAGCGCCGGCAATGCCGCATCTAGGTCTTGGGCGATGCGGGACAGCTTTTCGACGTAGGCCGCGTTGAGTTGCAGGCCTTCATTGGCTTGCGTCGCCGACAAGCGCATCGACACCTCGATCTTGCCGCGCGAAGCGCGTGCGCCGATGCGTTCGCGGAATTGCGGCTCCAGCGAACGCAGCTCTTCCGGCAGGCGGAAACCGATCTCGAGGAAGCGATGGTTCACGGCGCGCAGCTCGCACGTCAGGCGCCCGGCTTCGGTCGGGCCTTCCGCGCCGGCGAAGGCGGTCATGCTGCGAATGGACATGCGGTCACCAAAAGTCTGGGGAATCGTGAATGGTAAACTCGGCCGCCGTTTTTCGAGGAATCCCCCGATGGATCGTCCCAGCGGCCGCCGCCCCGATCAAATGCGCGACGTCAGCTTCGTGCGCGGCTTCACCCGCCATGCGGAGGGCTCGGTCCTCGTGTCTTTCGGCGATACCCGCGTGCTGTGCACGGCCAGCGTCGAGAACCGCGTGCCGGCGTTCTTGCGCGGCAAGGGCGAAGGTTGGGTGACAGCGGAATACGGCATGTTGCCGCGTTCGACCAACACCCGGAACGATCGCGAAGCCGCACGCGGCAAGCAAGGCGGGCGCACGCTGGAGATCCAGCGCCTGATCGGCCGCAGCCTGCGCGCGTGCGTGGATCGCGGCGCATTGGGTGAACGCACCATCACCCTAGACTGCGACGTGTTGCAGGCCGATGGCGGCACCCGCACCGCAGCAATCACTGGTGCGTATGTGGCGCTGGCAGACGCGGTCAACATGCTGCTGTCCAAGGGTGAGCTGAAGAAAAACCCGCTGCATGGCGCGGTCGCGGCGATCTCGGTCGGCATCTATCGCGGGGTGCCGGTGCTGGACCTGGACTATGCCGAGGACAGCGACTGCGACACCGACATGAACCTGGTGATGAACGACGGCGGCGGCTTCATCGAGCTCCAGGGCACGGCGGAAGGCCATGCATTCCGTCGCGATGAACTCGATGCCCTGCTCTCGTACGGCGAAGCTGGTTGCAGCGCGTTGTTCCAAGCCCAGCGCGATGCGCTGGCGGCGGCGTGAATCCTTCGCTGGTCAAACATTCGCTGGTCCTCGCCAGCGGCAACGCCGGCAAGCTGGCCGAGTTCAATGCGCTGTTGGCCGATGTCGGCTTCGACGTGCGCCCGCAGTCCGAGTTCGGCGTGGACGATGCCGAGGAAACCGGCCTGACCTTCATCGAGAACGCGATCCTGAAGGCGCGTCACGCCGCGCGCGCCACCGGCCTGCCGGCGCTGGCGGATGATTCCGGGCTGGTGGTCGATGCGCTGGGCGGCGCACCCGGCCTGTACTCGGCACGCTACGCGGGCGAGCTCCGCAACCATGCCGCCAACATCGACAAACTCCTGCACGAGCTGCGCGATGTACCCGACGAGCACCGCAGCGCGCGCTTCGTCTGCGTGCTGGCACTGCTGCGCCATGCGGACGATCCGCAACCCCTCATCGCGCAAGGCTTGTGGGAAGGCCGCATCCTGCATGCTCGCCAAGGTGATGGCGGATTCGGCTACGACCCGGTGTTCCTGTCGCCCGTCGATGGCATGAGCGCGGCGGAGTTGTCGACCGAGGTGAAGAACCTCGTCAGTCACCGCGGCCGCGCGATGGCGATGCTGCGGGCAGCGCTGGCGGGCTGATCTAACTGCCCAGCCGCTCTAGACTGCCCGCATGCTCACCCCGCCGCCGCTCTCCCTTTACGTGCATCTGCCGTGGTGCGTGCGCAAATGCCCGTACTGCGATTTCAATTCGCACGAGGGCAAGGGCGCGCTGCCGTTCGATGACTACATCGACGCGCTGATCCGCGACCTCGAGCACGACCTGCCACTGGTCTGGGGCCGCACCGTGCACTCCGTGTTCTTTGGCGGCGGCACGCCGAGCCTGTTTGCCCCCGAACACATCGAGCGCTTCCTGCAGGCGGCCAGCGCGCGGCTGCGCATCGCGCCGGGCGCGGAAATCACTCTGGAGACCAACCCGGGCACGGTTGAACACGGGCCATTCGCCGGCTACCGCCGGGCCGGCGTCAATCGCCTGTCCTTCGGCGTGCAGAGTTTTGACGATGGTTGCCTCGCGCGGCTGGGGCGCATCCACACCAGCGGTGACGCCGAGCGTGCGGTGAAGGCGGCGCAGGATGCCGGCTTCGACAACCTCAACCTCGACCTGATGTACGCCCTGCCCGGGCAGACGCTGGCGATGGCCGAAGCCGACATCGACCTCGCCATCGCGTTGGCGCCGACGCATCTGAGCCACTACCAGCTCACGCTCGAGCCCAACACGCTGTTCGCCGCCAAGCCGCCGCCGGGCATCCCGGACGACGACCTCGGCTGGGACATGCAGGAAAGCTGCCAGGCGCGGATGGCCGCCGCGGGCTTCGCCCAGTACGAGGTCAGCGCCTATGCCCGGCCCGGCCGTCAATGCGCGCACAACCTCAATTACTGGACCTTCGGCGACTACCTCGGCATCGGCGCCGGGGCGCACGGCAAGCTGACGCTTGGCAGCGAGCAGCGCATCCTGCGCCGCTGGAAGCACAAGCATCCGGCGACCTACCTGCAGCACGCTGGGACCGCGGCGGCGATCGGCGGCGACGAGGACATCGGGCCGGACCGCCGCGCCTTCGACTTCATGCTGAATGCGTTGAGATTGAAAGCCGGATTCCCGCTGTCGTGGTTCCGTCTGCGCACCGGGCTGGACGAGGCAACCATCGCACCGCAACTGGCCCTGGCGCGTGAGCGCGGCTGGCTGCAGATCGATGCCGAAGGCCACGCGCGCCCCACCGATCTGGGCCTGCGTTTCGCCAACGACGCCATCGCCCTGTTCCTGCAGGATTGATTGCGTCCGCGCGCTCGCGCACTATCTCCGTATGCGGAGCATGCCGAGCGAGATGGCAAACATCCATCTGACCGATAGCGGATTGCCACCCCGCGTGCGGGAAATCGTGGCCGACTTGCTGGCTTTTTGCCGGCTCGAGTTGGCTTCGCGCATCGAACTCTCCCTCGACCAGCTCGACATCCGCCTGTACCGGCAAGCCGATCAGGCGCGCGACAGCCATACCCAGACCGTCGCGCTCAAGGCGCGGAATTCGCTCCGCGATCGGCGCAGCGCGTTCGCGGAGGCCTATTTCGCCGGCCTCGAGGCCCGCTTGTCGGCTTTGCGCCGCCCCGGGCACCGGCGCGGGCAAACCGACAACCCGATGCTGCCTTCGTCGCAATGGGCGATCGAGGACCGGCAGTCCGCCGAAGACTCGATGACCATCGCGCGCCTGCGCGAGCTGTGCATGCCGCTGGAATCGACCTCCAGCCTGCCGCTCTACCTGCTGGGCCAGCGTTTCGGCGTCCTGGCCGCGATGCCGGCCTTCTCCGCCGACCAGATCGTGATCGGGCCACGCCCGCTGCTGGACCTGTCCGGCGAAATCGCGCTTCACCTGTTCAGCGAATTCATGCCGATGGTCGCGTTCTACGAAGAGTTCGCGCACCACATGCTGGGGGATTACGCGGGCTTCGTCGATCGGGCCAACACGCGGCTCGAGGAATCCAACGTGCTTCGCGGACTGGCCTTCGTGCCTGCGCGGTTGCCCAAGGCCGCGCGCCGCGCCGGTATCGGCATCCTGCAGCAGGGCGCTCCGGGGCCCGAGCCGCTTCCGCTGGACGAGGACCTGCCCGAGCCGGGCATGCCTGGTGCCGAGCCGGTCGCCGCCGAGGAACCGTCGAAGGGGTTCATGGCGATGCCACCGGCACGCGTACCCATGATCATCCAGGACTGGATGGAACAGCCGGCGGGCGCAATCCGCACGGCCTCGCTCCCCGGGCACGCCCAGCCCCAGGTCCAGGCCGCGGGCCCGCAGATAATGGCGGGCACCGACTTCCGCCACCTGCAGCAACTGCTGACCGCCCACCGCATCGCCGGGCAGCCCGTGGCCAATGCGTTCCGACCGCCTTCTTCTCCCGCCCAGCCCCCGGCACTGGCACGCGGGGACATCGAGGCGCTGCTGGATGCCATGCAGGTCGACGAACCCGCGTACGAGGCGGCACAGGAAGCGGGCATCATGGGCATGCAGGCGCACGTGCTGGCGCATGCACAGGACTTGCACGGACCCGAAGCCGGGCTCGGCCGCGAGGACGCCGACGCCTTCGAGATCCTGGCGTTGCTGTATGCCGAGGTGGCCCGCGAGGTCCGCGGAGGCTCGCCGGTGCTGGGCCTGCTGGCGCGACTGCAGTTGCCCCTGCTGCGGCTGGTCCTGCAGGACCGCTCGTTTTTCGATGTCCCCGAACATCCCGCCCGGTTACTTCTGAACGCCATCGCCGAATCGGATGCCACGATCTACAACGACCATCCGGTCGATCCCTACTTCGAAACGATCATGCAGCGGGTGGTTTCCCGCTTGGAATCCGGCTACCGCGGCCAGTCCGAGCTGATCGTCCAGGTCAACGAAGAGCTGCAGAACGAGCTGCAGCAGCAAGTCCGGCGCGCGCAGGCCAATGAGCGGCGGCTGGTCGAAGCGGCCAACGGCCGCGAGCGCATGATCCTGGCCAAGCGCACGGCAGCGGACACGCTGAATTCGCTGATGCGGCAATCGCCCCCACCCGAGCGCCTGACAAGCCTGCTGCGGCACGCATGGCTGGATGCGTTGACCCTGGCCGTGCTGCGCAACGGCGAAGACTCGAACGCCTGGCATTCGCATATCGACATGACCCGCCACATCCTGCAGGCGGTCTCTTCCGGCGAGGGCGGGCCGCAGCCCGAACTGGCCGGCGACATAGAGGCTGCGATGCGCCGCGTCGGCTACCACGGCAACGAGGCGGTGGCCATCGCCTGCCATCTCTCACGGCCGGACTGCGTGCCCGCCGGGGACGACATGCCCGACGTGGGCGAGCTGACCGACCGCATCAGGAACTATGCCCGCTTTGGCACCGAGGACGAAAACCGGATCGATGACGACATGGATGCCCAGGACGCTCCCCCCCGGCCCGATGACGTGCCCGCCCCGGTACTCGCGGCCAGCATGGAGCGGCTGCTCGCACTGCCGTTCGGCACCTGGCTGGACTGCCCGCAGGAAGGTCGCGACGGCCTGCTGCGCCGGCGCCTTTCCTGGTTCAGCACCGAGACCGGGCGCGCCTTGATGGTCAACCGGCGTGGCCAGCGCGTGACCGAACTGCCATTGGCCGACCTGGCCCGCCAGATGGCTACCCGGCAGGCTTTCGTGGTGGAGCCCCAGGATATCCGGCTGGTCGATCGGGCCATGCGCGCCACCGCCGTGTTGCTGCAGAACTCGTTGCGGGTCGGCGCCCGCGGCCCGTTCTCGACGAGAACGCAATGAACGAGGAGTTCCGCAACGCCACCCGGCGCGAATTGCACACCGTGGTCGAGGTCATCGACACCATGACCGGGCAGCGTTGCGGACGGGTGGTGGACCTCTCCAGCACGGGAATGCAGCTGGCCGGCTCGACCCCGCTGACCAACGATGCGCTGTACCAGTGGGAATTCACCCTGCCCGGGGGTAATCTCGGCCATCCCGTCATCTGCGGCGCCCACGTGCTCTGGACCAGCACGCCGGCACCCGGTGAATACACTGCCGGCGTGCGTTTCATCCAGATCGACCGTGCATCGCGCGAAGCCATCCGCCAATGGTGCGAAGTGCAGGTGCGTTCACCCTGACGCCCGGGCCGGGTGGCGTAAACTCGACGCTCCTCCACGGAGATCGACATGTTATCCCCCCCCACGCTCGCGGCGCTGTACGCCGGGCATCTCGACGAACTCACGCGCCGGGCCGACACAGCCTTGCAACGCAGCGGACACGACGACCTGCTGATTCCCAGTGGCACCCTGCATTATCAGGCGTTCGACGACCGCGACTACCCGTATGCGGTCAATCCCCACTTCAAGCACTGGCTGCCGCTGACGCAGGCACCCGGCAGCTGGCTGCACTACGTGCCGGGGCAGCGGCCGCGGCTGATCTTCCTGCAGCCGCGCGATTACTGGCACGTGGTCCCGGCCGACCCCAAGGGTTATTGGGTGCCGCATTTCGACATCGAGGTGGTGCGCACGCCGGACGAGGCGCTCTCCCGGCTGCCGCCGGCATCCGCACGGACCGCGATCGTCGGCGAGGCGCAGAGTGCCCAGGGACATGCCATCCCGAACAATCCCGGGCCTCTGCTCGCTTACCTCGATTACCACCGCGCGTTCAAGACGCCATATGAAATCCAGATGATGCGCGAGGCCACCCGCCGCGGCGTCCGCGCGCACCGCGCGGCCGAACGGGCATTCCGGGCTGGCGCCAGCGAGTTCGGCATCCACCTCGCCTACTGCCAGGCAGCGAGGCAGGACGCCGCCGAATTGCCCTACGGCAACATCATCGCCCTGAACGAACACGGCTCGGTCCTGCACTACATGGACCGCGAGCGTGTCCCGCCGCGCCCGATCCGCAGCTTCCTGATCGATGCCGGTGCCAGCCATCACGGCTACGCATCCGACATCACCCGCACCTATTCGGCGGCGAACGACGATTTCCAGGCGCTGATCGACGCGGTCGACGCGACCCAGCGCAAGCTCTGCGACCAGGTGCGCGCGCATACCGACTACCGCCAGATTCACCTGTACTCCCATCTGGCGCTGGCACGCGTCCTGAAGGACTTCGGACTGATCCGCTCCACGCCGGACGCCGCCGTGGAAACCGGCGTCACCCGCGCCTTCTTCCCGCACGGCATCGGGCACGGCATCGGGTTGCAAGTGCATGATGTCGGCGGCTTCGCCGCCAGCGATGCCGGCGGCATCCTGCCCAAGCCGGATGGGCATCCGTATCTTCGGCTCACGCGCACCCTGGCGCCCGGGATGGTGGTCACCATCGAACCCGGCCTCTACTTCATCGACATGCTGCTCGAGGAATTGCGCCAGAATGGCCACGGGCATGCCGTGAACTGGAATCGGGTCGAGCAGTTCAAGCCCTATGGCGGCATCCGCATCGAGGACGATGTGGTCTGCACGGACGATGCACCCATCAACCTCACCCGCATCACCTGGGCGGAATCCCCATGAAACGCGCAATCCGCTGGATCGTCCCCCTCGCTTTGGCTGCCGGGCTGCCGGCATGCCGCGATGCCGCCCACCCCGCTGCGGAAACGGCGGTGAATGCCGATGCGCACTGCCTGCAATATGCGCCTGGCATGGCGACGCTGTCGGGCATGGCTTCCACGCGGACCGTGACGGCGCCGGGCAAGGACAGCCGCGAGGCCTTGCTGCTCACGCTGGATACGCCGATCTGCATCGCCACCCATCCTTCCCGTGCCGCCGAATATCCCTCGCGCGATGGCGTCAAGCTGATCGAGCTGGTGCCCCAGAGCGACTTCGCCTCCGCCTATTCGCTGGCCGGCGGCCGGGTCACCGCGCATGGCGGCCTGGTGCCGATGTCGGGCGATGGAGCGGCCGCGCCGGTCGGGCTGGTCTTGCGCACGCTCAAGCCGGCCGAATAAGCACGATGGCCGCCACCTGGCCGCAATGGGTGCTGGTGATGGCGGGTGGCGCACTCGGTGCCGCAGGCCGCTACTGGTTGGGCGGCCATTTACTCAGGCAGTTCGGCGACCGGATGCCTTGGGGCACGCTGGCGGCGAACCTCGTCGGCGCGTTCGCCATCGGCTTCCTTGCCGAATGGTTGATGGAGCGCGGACCCGCCGCACTGTACTGGCGCGCATTCCTGATCGTCGGCGTGCTGGGTGCGCTGACCACGTATTCGGCTGTGATGCTGGAACTGTTGCTGTTTGCCCGCACCGGACGAAACGGCGCGGCGGCGCTCTATCTCGGCATCACCCTGATCGGCGGCATGGCGCTGGTCTGGTCCGGCGCGCGACTGGGCGCCGCAATGCGCTGAAAGTTTCGATGCAGCGGCCTCAGGCCGACATGAATGCCTCGATCTCGTCGGCGCTGCGCGCCAGCTTGTCGGTCAGCACGCGATGGCCTGTCTTGGTGATGGCGATGTCATCCTCGGTGCGGATGCCGATGCCGCGCCATTTCGCATCCACCGATGTGTCATCGGCAGCGACATAAAGCCCGGGCTCGATGGTGAACACCATGCCAGGCTCGAGCAGGCGTGGCAGGTCGTCCACGCGGTATTCGCCCACATCATGCACGTCCAGCCCCAGCCAGTGGCCGGTCTTGTGGCGATAGAAGCGCTGGTAGCTGCCATCGTCGATGTTCTTCTTCAGCCTGCCCTTCAACAGCCCGAGCGAGAGCAGGCCATCGGTGAGCACCTCGACGGCGGCATCGTGGATCGCGGACCACGGCTTGCCCGGAAGCGCCATGGCCAATGCGGCGGCCTGCGCCTGGCCGACCAGATCGTGCAGCGCGCGCTGGGCCGGATTGAAGCGGCCGTTCACCGGGAAGGTGCGGGTGATGTCGGACGCGTAGCCGCGGAACTCGGCGCCGGCGTCGATCAATACCAGCTCGCCGTCGCGCGCCTTGCCGCGATTGTCGCGGTAATGCAGCACGCAGGCGTTGCTTCCCGCGCCGACGATGGAGTTGTAGGCCGGCTGCGCATCATGCCTGCGGAACACCCGCTCGACTTCCGCCTGCAGTTCGTATTCATGGATGCCGGGCCGCGACGCGCGCATCGCAGCCTCATGCGCGGCCACGGAAATATCGGCCGCGCGCTGCATCAGGGCCAGCTCGTCGGCGCTCTTGAACAGGCGCATCTCGTCCAGCAGGTGGCCCAATTCAAGAAACTCGTGCGGCGGCTGAGCGCCCATCCGCATCTGTGCGCGAACGCGGTTGAGCCAGCCGATCAGCTTGAGGTCGAACTCGGTGTCCAGCCCGAAGTGGTACCAGACGCGCGAGCGCCCTTCGATGAGCCCAGGCAGGATCTCGTCGATGTCGTCGATGGCCCAGGCATCGTCCATCGACAGCGCATCCACGACGCCCTCCGGACCCAGCCGCACGCCATCCCATCCTTCACGTTCGGGATCCCGTTCGCGGCAGAACAGCAGCGCCTCGCCATGCTTGCGGCCGGGCGCCAGCACCAACACCGCCTGTGGTTCGTCGAACCCGGTCAGGTACCAGAAGTCGGAATCCTGCCGGTACGGGTAATGGGTATCCCGGCTGCGGATGCGCTCTGGCGCGGCGGGCAGGATCAGGATGGCGTCTTCGCCAACCATCCGCATCAATTGCGCGCGCCGCTTGACACAGGCCTTCGGCAAGATGGCGCTTTCCAAGGCCGCGGGCATCGGCGTCCGCCGCGCTCAGTGCAGGCGTTGCCGGTGGCGCTGCGCCATCGCGCAATCGCCATGCAGGAGCAATGCCGCGATCCGCACGAACTCCTCGAGCTCGGCGAAGGCGGCTTCATCCTCTTCGTCACCATCGGATTGCGCTTCGGCGGCAGCCAGCCTGGACAGATCTTCCAGCGCCTCCTCGCCATCCTCCGACAATCGGGCGCTCCCGCCGGCGGCCAGGCCGAACCCGCCGACGAACGCCTTGCACCAATCGAACAGCGCATTGCCGCGCACCTCGAGCGTCGCCTCATCCCCCGGCAGCATCAGGCGAAAATCAAGGTCACGGTCCTCCATCGAGCGCGCGGTCGCGTCCCGCAACTGGCGCAAGGCATGGGCATCGGGCCGCGGCGCCGCATCGTCCGCCAGCACCCGGGCCAGCCAGTCTTCGCCCGGATCGCCGCCACCCGCCAGCCACCCCGAAAGGGCTCCGTGCAACTCGGCCGGCGAGAGCGCCAGCCCCAGCGGCGCCAGTGCCGCTTCGATCTCTTCCCATGCGGGCAATTGCATTTTTACGTGATTTCCACCGAATGCATGGCATGGAGTGTATCCCAGCCATCCATCGGGCGATTGCTTGAAGCCCATCACAGTTTGATAATGCCTGATGCCCTGCACGGACGACTGATGCCCGCTTGCCGTCCACCAACTCCGCCCGATCCGGCCCTCTCATCTGGGAGAAGTCGTCCATCGGCATGGCAGGCGATCTGCATGCTGCCGTTCGCCCCGGTATCGGTCGCGGCACCGGACTTTGTTGGCGTGGAAAGGGATCCGCTGCCATTCGCACTGGTCGCATCCCTGCTGGCGACCGTATTGCTGACGGCGGTGCTCGCCGTGCTGCTGTCGCGCCGACGCACCGAACAGCGTTACCACCAGGCCGTGCTGGAGCACGAGAACCGGCTCGCGATGGCGCTCTGGGGCGCGGGCGAAACCTTCTGGGACTACAATCTGGCCCGCCGGGAACTCACCGTGACCGTCGATGGCGACGGCGGTTCCGGCGCACGCCACGTCCGGCTCCCGGTGGAGGTGCATCCGGAGGACATGCCGCTGCTGCTGGCCCGACTGCGCCGCTACCTGGCGAAGCACGACGACAGCGGCCAGATGGTCTCGCGCCATCGCGTGCGCTACGGCAACCGCGACTGGCATTGGGTTGCTACCCGCGGCAAGGCCGTGAAGTTCGACCAGGCCGGACGCGTCGCGGTCATTTCCGGCACCGCCCGCGACGTGACCGAACAACGCGCCGCGGCGCAGGCACAGCGCATCGCGCTCGAAGTCTTCGAGAACATGATGGAAGCCGTCGCGGTGCTCGACGCCGGGATGCGCTTCGCCTCCGTCAACGCCGCGTTCAGTGCCATGACCGGCCACCCCCGCGAGGCGCTGATCGGCCAATCCTCGGATCTGCTTTACGGATCCGGCGACTCCCTGTCCAGCGCGCAGCGCATGCGCGAGACGCTGGTCGACGAAGGCCGCTGGGCCGGCGAGCTGTGGCACCGCCACCGCGAGGGCCACGACCTGCTGTGCCACGTGCAGGCCGTCGCCCTGCGCGAGGACGGGTTCGATCCGCAGAGCGAGCAGTTCG
Organism: Lysobacter sp.; assembly: GCA_036803045.1. Lineage (GTDB taxonomy): Bacteria > Pseudomonadota > Gammaproteobacteria > Xanthomonadales > Xanthomonadaceae > Solilutibacter. The sequence goes on from DAIRVA010000029.1 coordinate 20,036, forward strand.
TGCTGGTGCTGGGCGACGTCACCGAGCAGCGCCGTGTGGAGAAGGAACTGCGCCAGCTCGCCAACTACGACGTGCTGACCGAGCTGCCGAACCGTTCGCTCTTCAACCGCCGTCTTGCCGAAGCCCTGGCCAGCCATCGCGGCGACGGCATGTTCGCCGTGCTCTTCCTCGACCTCGACCGCTTCAAGGACATCAATGATTCGCTGGGTCATGCGGTCGGCGACGAGGTCCTGCGCGCGGCTGCGCGCCGGCTGCGCGAGACGGTGGCCAGCCCCTACATGGTGTCGCGCCTGGGCGGCGACGAATTCACCGTCATCCTCGAGCACATCGCATCCGCCAACCATGCCTACCGCGTCGCGGACGCCATCCTCTCCAGCTTCAGCTACCCCTTGCAGATCGAGAGCGGGCTCGAATTCCGGGTCACGCCCTCGATCGGCATCAGTCTGCACCCGGAGGATGGGCGCGACGCCGACACCCTGCTCCGCAAAGCGGATACCGCGATGTACCAGGCGAAATCGGCCGGACGTTCGCGCTTCACCCGCTACCACTCCGAGATGGACGCGCAGGCTCGCCTGCGGATCGAGATGAGCTCGCTGCTGCGCGGCGCCATCGAACGCGGTGAAATGTCGCTGGTCTACCAGCCGCGCTGGAACCTGCGCATGGAGCGCTACAGCGGCGTCGAGGCCCTGCTGCGCTGGCAGCACCCGATGCTCGGCATGGTCTCGCCGACGACCTTCGTGCCGATCGCGGAGGAAACCGGCCTCATCACCGAACTGGGCAACTGGGTGGCGAATGAGGCCTGCCGCACGCTGTCCGAATGGCAGGCCGCGGGCATCCGCGACGTCCAGATGGCGATCAACGTCTCGTCGATGCAACTGCTGCGCGAGGACTTCCCGGACTTCCTCACCCGCTGCCTCGACGTCCGCGGGCTGGAGCCGCGCAGCCTGGAGATGGAAATCACCGAAAGCGTGCTGATGGAGAACCCGCGCTTGGCGGGAGAACGCCTGCAGCACCTGCGCAACATGGGGATCCGCATTTCCATCGACGATTTCGGCACCGGCTATTCCTCGCTGTCCTACCTGCGCGGACTGCCGATCCACACGCTCAAGATCGACCGCGCCTTCGTCGCCGATCTCAGCCACGACCCGCGCGACCAGGCCATCATCATCGCCGTCATCACCATGGCCCACTCGATGGGCATGGACGTGATCGCGGAGGGCGTGGAATCGGAGACCCAACTGCAATTCCTCGCCGACCACGCCTGCGACGAGGCCCAGGGCTACCATCTCGCGCCACCGCTCAGCTACGACGAGTGCCTCGACCTGCTGCTCGAGGATCGTGTCCAGCTTGACCCGGCGCCATGGCCCTGACATCGTTCGCGGATGGACACGCCCGACATGCTCGACCGCCTGCAGGCGCTGCTGGATCGCATCCAGTCGCTCTCGGCCGGGCAGCGCCAGCAAGCCGATGAGTTGCGCAGTCTGCGCCAGCAACAGGAGCAACTGCTGCACGAGCGCGCGCTACTCATCAATCGCAACGAACAGGCGCGCGCGCGGGTCGAGGCGATGATCACCCGCCTCAAGGCGCTGGAGCAGCACACGTGAGCGATACCGCCGGCCCGACGCAACCGGTCAGCGTGCATATCCTCGACCGCGAATACACCGTAGGCGTCCAGCCGTCCGAACGGGAAGGCTTGCTGGCCGCCGCCAGGCTGGTCGAAGCGCGCATGCGCGAAATCCGCGGGAACAACCGGATGGTGGCGCTGGAGCGGGTGGCGGTGCTTGCCGCGCTGAACCTCGCCCACGAGATGGAAATGCTGAAGCAGGACGGCGCGCGCCGCGAAGACGCGCTGGCTCGGGTGGTCGAGGTGCTCGAACGCCATTTCGACATCCGCCCGGGTACGCCGTCCTCGGGTTGACGTTCAGCCCCGGCGTTCCCCGCGCGCGGCACCGGCGCTATACTGCATCCGTGTCCTCTGCCTTGAGCGACAGCGTGCAAAACATTCGCCTTGTCCCTTAAGAACGACATCGGGTTAGCAACGAAGCCCGGCGTGCATGTCCGCCACGCAGCGGAAAGCCCGAAGGCTTCACAGCGTTCCCACTTGAACCCCGGGTTCAAGGTCGTTTCGCCGCACCGCCACGGCGGAGGATGCCACCAAGAAACCCGCGCCTAGGCGTGGGTTTCTTTTTGCCGCACGGCGATCCCCGCCGCACCGGCGGACGCGCCTCGCCTACAATTCCTCCATGGCATTTGCAGCGCCCCCCAACCGTCAGGAACTGCGCATACGCCGTCGCGCCATCCCTCCCCAGGCACGCATGGCAGCCGCCGACGCCATCGCCGAACGGCTCGCGGCGCTGTCTCCCTCCGGCGGTGGTTACGTGGCCGGCTATTGGGCGATGGATGGCGAGCTTCCACTGCACGTCTGGCAATTGCGGCTGCCCCCGGGTTGCGTGTACTGCCTGCCTGTACTCGACGCAGCGGACACCAAGCTCAGGTTCGCGCCATGGCGATCCGGCGATGCGCTGGTCACCAACCGCTTCGGCATCCCCGAGCCTGACCTGGATGACGGCTCGCTACTCGATGCCCGCGACATGGCGTTGATCGCGATGCCGCTGACCGGCTTCGACGCGCGCTGCCACCGCATCGGCATGGGCGGCGGCTGGTACGATCGTACCCTCGCGTTCCGGCAGCATGCGGCCGCGCCGCCGCTGGCGGTGGGCATCGGCTTCGACGTGCAGGAAGTCCCGTCGATCCAGCCGCAGCCCTGGGACATCCCCTGCGACGCCGTCGTCACCGAAACCCGCACCCTGCTTCGATCATCGACATGAGCACGCGCAAGAAATACTGGCTGATGAAGTCGGAACCCACCGACTTCTCCATCGACGACCTGGCCCGCGTCAAGACCGAGCCGTGGACCGGCGTGCGCAATTATCAGGCGCGCAATTTCATGCGCCAGATGAAGCCGGGCGATGGCGTGCTGTTCTACCACTCCAACACCGACGTGCCCGGCATCTACGGCATCGGCGAGGTCGCCAGCCTGCCGTATCCGGACAAGACGCAGTTCGACAGGAAGTCCAAGTACTACGACGAGAAAGCCACGCCCGAGCAGCCGCGTTGGGAGCTGGTCGATGTCGGCTATGTGCGCACGCTCAAGCGCCCGCTGTCGCTCAATGAAATCCGCGAGCATCGCGACGATCTGGGCGAGGAATTCGCGCTCATCCGCACCGGCTCGCGCCTGTCGGTGATGCCGGTCACCGCCGCGCAATGGAAGCTGCTGCTGTCCCTCGAATAATCCGCAGGAAACCCCATACGATGTCCGAAGCCAAGCGCCTAGCCGCCGAAAAAGCCATGGATTACGTCGAGGACGGCATGATCGTCGGCGTCGGCACCGGCTCGACCGTGGCCTATTTCATCGATGCGCTGGGCCGCGACCCCGGTCGCATCCAGGGCGCGGTGCCCAGCTCCGAACAGAGCACCGAGCGCCTGCGCGCGCACGGTATCGAGATCCTCGACCTCAACCACGCCGGCGAGCTGTCGCTGTATGTGGATGGCGCCGACGAGTGCGATCCGCACAAGCGTTTGATCAAGGGCGGCGGCGCGGCGCTCACCCGCGAGAAGATCATCGCCGAGGCCAGCAAGCAGTTCGTGTGCATCGTCGATCCGTCCAAGCAGGTCGAGGTGCTCGGCAGGTTCCCGCTGCCGGTCGAGGTGATCCCGATGGCGCGTAGCCTGGTGGCGCGCCGCATCGCCGCGATGACCGGCGGCCAGCCGGTGTTCCGCATGGGCGCGCAGGAAAGGGCCGTCGTCACCGACAACGGCAACGTCATCCTCGACATTCACAACCTGTCGATCATCGACCCGGTGGCACTGGAGGCCGCGATCAACCAGGTCCCAGGCGTGGTCAGCGTCGGTCTGTTCGCTCGCCGCGCAGCGGACGTGGTGATCATCGGCGGGGAGCCAGCCCGGGTGCTGTAAACACCGTCGCGACCGGCGAGACCCGGCCACGCTATTTAGTCGAATCGTGAAGTTCGCGCCCGGCATCGAGATTGGCCGGGCCGATACTGTTTTCCCAGACAGGACACGATGATGACGCTGCGCTGCCTGTTCGTCGATTTCAACTCGTATTTCGCCTCGGTCGAGCAACACGACGAGCCGCGTTATCGTGGCCGTCCGCTTGGCGTCGTCCCGGTGCTTTCGCCCAGCACCTGCTGCATCGCGGCCAGCTACGAGGCCAAGGCCTTCGGGGTGAAGACCGGCACGCCCGTGTGGGAGGCACTGGAAAAATGCCCGGACATGATGCTGGTGCAGGCGCGACCGGCGCGTTACATCCAGATGCACCACCAGTTGATGGCGCTGATCGAGGATTGCATCCACCACGAGGCGCCCGGCTCGATCGACGAGGTGCATTGCCATCTCCTCGGTCGCGAGCGCGGGCGCGAGAACGCCATCGGCATCGCCAGGCAGATTAAGGCGAAATTGGCCGTATTTTCGCCGGCGATCCGCTGTTCCATCGGCATCGCGCCCAACCGGTTCCTGGCCAAGACCGCTTCGGACATGCGCAAACCCGATGGCCTGACCGTGCTTGAAGAGGCGGATCTCCCCCACGCACTGCACGCACTCGATTTGCGCGACCTGTGCGGGATCGGCCAATCGATGGAGCAACGGTTGCGCGATGCCGGCATCGACAGCGTCCAGACGCTTTGCGCATCGTCGCGTGAGCGGCTGCGGCGCGCCTGGGGCAGCATCGAGGGCGAGCGCTTCTGGTTGCAGCTCCGCGGCCATGACCTGCCTGAGCGCAAGGCCACCAAGGGTTCGGTCGGGCACTCGCATGTGCTCGGGCCGGAACTGCGCAATTACGAAGGCATGCGATCGGTCTTGTTCAAATTGCTGGCCAAGGCCGCGATGCGGATGCGCCGCGATGGTTATGTCGCGCGCGGACTGGCCTTGCACGTGCGATTCGTCGGCATGGAGGTGCGCTTCAGCCGGTTCGATGCCTTCGAGCCGCTTTTTGATACGCCGGCATTGCTGCATGTGCTCGCCCGCCAGTTGCGTCCGCTCGAGCGTGCCCGGCACACCGGGCGATGGCAGGCGCGGCGGCATCCGCCACTGTCGGTCGCGGTGACGCTGACCGGCGTCGAGGAGGCCGGCATGCAAAGCCGGGAGTTGCTGCCCGAACGCGGCCGCAGCCTGCACATCACCCGTGCGCTCGATCGCATCAATGGCAAGTTCGGCAACAACACGATCTATTTCGGCGCGATGCGCGAGGCCATCCGCCATGACGCCGCGCCGATGCGGATCCCCTTCTCGAACATCCCCGACGTGAAGGGCGAGGAAGAACACGGGGATGCCGGCAAGTCCCGCGAAAAACCGGCCAGCTGCGACCACGAGCTCTGGCTGCTGCGCGAGCGCCAGTTCAAGGTGCTGGCCGAGACCGCGCATCGGCAGGCGCGGTCAAAGCCGCATGAACCTGGCCAGGACTCGCCGCGGATAGGCGCGGGCGGATGGAACTGGCGCAAGACGGCCGTCTCCGACGTCCCGCGCGGGGAAACGCTGCCCTTGTTCCACTGAGCACGAGGTCTCCCGGCGTCCGGAAACAGGAATGATCCACAAAGAAAACGCCCCGGTCTAATGACCGGGGCGTTTGGGAATAAATCTGGCGATGACCTACTCTCGCATGCTCAACTGCACACTACCATCGGCGCAGCTACGTTTCACTTCCGAGTTCGGGATGGGATCGGGTGGTTCCATAGCGCTAATGTCGCCAGAAAGCTGGGAAGTGTCGCGGGTGCGTCAAGAAAACGCATCGCGCCAACTTTCATGGGAACGGAACGTAGCGAGTGCTTGGCGAAGAACACGTTTGACGTGCGTCTCGGCTCAAGGCCACTTGAGGTTATATGGTCAAGCCTCACGGCTCATTAGTACTGGTTAGCTCAACACATTGCTGTGCTTACACACCCAGCCTATCAACCACCTAGTCTTGATGGTGCCTTTAGGGGGCTTGTGCCCCGGGAGATCTCATCTTGAGGCGCGCTTCCCGCTT
>DAIRVA010000030.1:0-25439 GCA_036803045.1 Lysobacter sp.
CAGGTCGGAGATGATGTCGCCGAACAGGTTGGTGGTGACGATGATGTCGAACTGTTCCGGCTTCATCACCAGCTGCATGCAGGTGTTGTCCACGATCATCTCGTTGCACTCGATCTCGGGATACATCGCGGCGACTTCACGCGCGGTCTTGAGGAACAGGCCGCTGGTGGACTTGAGGATGTTGGCCTTGTGCACCACCGTGACCTTCTTGCGGCCGGTCTTGCGGGCCAGGTCAAAGGCGTAGCGCACGATGCGCTCGGAGCCTTTGTGGGTGATCTTCTGGATCAGGGTCGCCGTTTCGCCGTCTTCGCTGACGTTCTGGCCTTCACCCGAATACGCGCCTTCGGTGTTCTCGCGCACGGTGATGAGGTCCACGCCCGAGGGAAAGCGCGACTTGGTGTTGGGGAAGCTCTTGGCCGGACGCACGTTGGCGTACAGGTCGAAGTGGCGACGCAGCTGCACGTTGATCGAGGAGAAGCCCTCGCCCACCGGCGTGGTCAGCGGGGACTTCAGCGCGATCTTGTTCTTGCTGATCGAGTCCAGTGTCGCCTTCGGCAGCAAGTCCCCGTGCTTCTCCAGCGCCACCAGACCCGCATCGGCTTCCTCGTACTGGAGGCCAAGATTCATCTGGTCGAGGACGTGCAGCGTGGCGGCCATGATCTCCGGGCCGATGCCGTCGCCGCGGATCACGGTGATGGTGTGGGTCATGCGGGGGTTCCTGCGGTTGGCCGGTGCAACCGCGCCGGCGTGAGTGACGATGTCAGCCCACTATTATGCCGCGTATGGTCGCCACGGGCATCGGCCGATGGTCGAAGCCGGCCACCGCCACGACATGCCGCCCTGGATCACCTATCTATCAGCCGCGTGAATCAGCCGTGGTCGTGCGCCCCGGCAGAAGCAGCCTCGCCGGCCTCAAGCAGGTCGAGGAAATCCACCGCCCGACGCAGGTGCGGGATGACGATGCTGCCGCCAACGACCAGGCCGATCGAGAACGCCTCGAACATCTCGTCGCGGTTTACCCCGGCTTCGCGGCACTGGGCAACGTGGTAGCTGATGCAATCATCGCAGCGCAGCACCATTGAGGCGACCAGACCGCACAACTCCTTGGTCTTCACGTCCAGCGCGCCGGCCTGGTAGGTCTGCGTGTCCAGTGCGAAGAAACGCCGCACGACCTGGTTGGGCTCGGCCAGGATGCGCTCGTTCATGCGCTGGCGGAATTCGGTGAAGGCCTTGACGCGATCGGCTTCGGATTCGGCAGCGCTCATTCGGCTCCACCCTCCAGCAGGGGCTCGAATTTGCCTTCACGATGCATCGCCATCATGTCGTCGTAGCCGCCCACGTGGACATCGCCGACGAAGATCTGCGGCACGCTGGTGCGCTTGGCCTTCGCCATCATCTTCTCGCGCTCGACGGCATCGAGATCGATGCGAATCTCCTTCCATTCCAGCCCCTTGCTTTTCAGGAAATTCTTGGCGGCCACGCAATACGGGCAGACCAGGGTGCTGTAGATCGTGATTTGGGGTTGGGCCATGGAAGGCTCCGACGCGGGGACAGGCACCCACCTTAAGCAGCGCGCGATTAACCTGCAATTCACGCCTTCGGCCGGCCCGACGGGCATGCTGGGCGCATGCTGCCATCACCCCGTCGCTTGCCGCTTGCCGCCCTGTTCGTCGCCCTGGCCACGGCCGGCCTTTTCGTGGCCGTCCTGCCCGCACGCGGACAGGAGGCCCGTTTGCCGGACATGGGCTCGTCCGCCGGCCGGGTACTGACGCCTGCAGAACAGCGCGGATACGGCGCGATGATGCTGGCGCAGTTGCGCCACTTCGGCTACACGCTGGAGGACCCGCTGCTGAACCAGTGGCTGGAACGCGTCGGCCAGCGGCTGGGCGCAGCCAGCGACCGGACCGACCAGTCGTACACCTTTTTCCTGCTCAAGGACCGCCGGATAAATGCCTTCGCGACGCTGGGCGGCTACATCGGCGTCAACGCCGGGCTGGTCCTCACCGCGGAACGGGAGGACGAGGTTGCCGGGGTGATCTCGCACGAAATCGCCCACGTCACCCAGTCGCACGTGCTGCGCGGCGTGGAGCGCGCGCAGCGCGACAGCCTGCCGATCCTGCTGGGCATGCTCGGTGCGATCGTCGCGGCGCAGACCTCCGGCAGCCGCAGCGCCGGGGACGCCACCATGGCCGCGATCCTGTCCGCGCAGGGCTTGATGGCACAGCGCCAGATCGATTACACCCGCAGCAACGAATCGGAGGCCGACCGCGTGGGCATCCGCACACTCGGCCGCAGCGGCTACGACCCCATCGCCATGGCCGGCTTCTTCGAGCGGATGCAGGCCGCCAGCCGGGCCAACAGAGGCGGCGAGGCGAACCGGGCGCCGGATTACCTGCTGACCCACCCGGTCACCACGACCCGCATCGCCGAGGCCAAGGAGCGCGCGCACCGGGTCGAATCCGCTCCGATGACGCTGGGCGCGCTCAAGCCCAGCGAAAACCCGCTCATCCCGGGCGGGCTGAAGGTGTCGATCGCACAGTCGCGGGGTGCCACCGGGGATTTCGACTGGGCGCGCGAACGGCTGCGGGTGCTCAGCGCCGACTCCCCGAAGGCCGCCATCGCCGAATACGAGCAAATGGCCCGGGCCAAGCCATTGGAAGAAGCACAACGCTACGGCCTGGCGGTCGCCTACCTGCGCGCCGGTCAGGGGCTGCCCGCGATGCGCCAGCTTCAACCGCTGCTGGAAACCCGTCCGGATTCCAACTGGCTGCAGCTCGCCATGGCCGAGGCGGAATACCGCTCCGGCCAGGCCGCGGCGGCCGACCGGCGCTTTGCCCAGCTCAACACGCGCCTGCCGACCGATCGGGCTGTGGCGATCACCTGGGCGCGGGTGCTCTCGGAGCGGAACACGCCCGAGTCCGGCAGCCGCGCGCTGGCCGCACTGCGGCCGTTGCTGGCCAGCGCAGGCGACGATCCCGAGTTCCAGCGCGCGCTGGCACGGGCCCACGAGATCGCGGGCGACCCGGTGCGCGCCGGCGAAGCCTATGCCGAAGCGGAATACCTGACCGGCAATCCCGAACGCGCCCTGCTCCAGCTGAACACTCTCAAACGCCGCCCGGACCTCGATTACTATGCCCGCGCCCGGATCGACGCGCGCATCGCCGCGATCACCCCGACGGTGCTCGAGCTGCAGCGCCAGGGCATCAAGGACATGGACGATCCGGACGGCTGAGAACCGGCCCGGCGCGCTTGTCATCGAACGGTCATTATCCTGTCGTCTACTGCGGCCTACCCCGCCAGGGACGGAGTATCCCGTGCAAAAGCGCATCCTCATCGTCGACGACGAGCCCGCCATCCGCGACATGGTCGCCTTCGCCCTGCGCAAGGGCGAGTACGAACCGGTGCACGCTGGCGACGCGCGCGAGGCGCAGACGGCCATCGCCGACCGCATCCCCGACCTGATCCTGCTCGACTGGATGCTGCCGGGCGCCAGCGGGCTGGAGCTGGCGAGGCGCTGGCGCAAGGACGGGCTGACCCGCGACATCCCGATCATCATGCTCACCGCCCGCGGCGAGGAGGACGACCGGGTCGGCGGGCTGGAAGCCGGCGTGGACGATTACGTGGTCAAGCCGTTCTCGGCGCGCGAGCTGCTGGCGCGGATCCGCGCGGTGATGCGCCGCAGCCGCGAGGACGACGACGAAGGCAGCATCACGGTGGGCGGCCTGCGCATCGATGGCGCGGCGCACCGGGTGTTTGCACAAGACGGCGATGCCCAGTCCCCGATCGCGATCGCGATCGGCCCGACCGAATACCGGCTGCTGCACTTCTTCATGACCCATCCCGAACGCGTCTACACCCGCTCGCAACTGCTCGACCACGTCTGGGGCGGGAACGTATACGTCGAGGAACGCACCATCGACGTCCACATCCGCCGCCTGCGCAAGACCCTGGAGCCGTTCGGCCTGGACGCGATGGTGCAGACGGTGCGCGGCGCGGGCTACCGCTTCTCGCCCACGACCTGATGCCCGCTTCGCCACCTCCATCCCGACAGGCCTGGCGACGCACCCTCGCGGCGCTGGCAGCGATCCTTGCGGCGGCCGCGCTGGCCGGGCTGGCCAGCGGCCATTTCTGGATGCTGGTGGCGCTGGCCGCACTGGGCATCCTGGCCTGGCACTACGTCCGTCTCTACCGGATCCTCGACCGGCTCGACAGGCGCAGGCACTTCCACGCACCGGCCGGCAACGGCATCTGGAACGAACTGGACCGCCTGCTGTCGCGTTCGCATCGCGAAACGCAGGAACGCAAGAAGCGCCTGGTGGCGATGCTGCGCGCGTATCGCGCCGCAGCCGCCGCACTGCCGGACGCCATCGTGGTCGTCGACCGCAACAGCCAACGCATGCTGTGGTCCAACCAGGCCGCCCGCGGACTGCTGGGGCTGTCGTACCCGCGCGACAGCGGCGGCCCGATCGGCCCACGCCTGGCCGGCCTGTCGGTGCCGAACTGGCTGGCCGGCGGGCGCCACGCCGAAATGTTGCTGGACGAGGCCTCGCCGGTCGATCCTTCGGTACGCCTGTCGCTGAAGCTGATTCCCTATTCCGAGGAACTGTGGCTGCTGGTCGCCCGCGATGTCAGCAAGCTGATGCGGCTGGAACAGATGCGCCGCGATTTCGTCGCCAACGTCTCCCACGAGCTGCGCACGCCGCTGACCGTGCTGCACGGCTACCTCGACATGCTGGATCCGGAAGACAACCCGGAGTGGGCGCCGATCCTGGCCGAGATGCGCCGGCAGTCGTCGCGGATGAACCAGTTGGTCGAGGACCTGCTCACCCTGTCCCGACTGGACGCGCACGAACGCTCGCCTGACGAACGCGTGTCGATGCGGCCGATGCTGGCCACGCTGCGCCGCGAGGCGGAAGGCCTGAGCCAGGGCCGCCACACCATCGATATCCACCACGACGCCAGCCTCGACCTGTGGGGTTCGACCAAGGAGCTGCATAGCGCGTTCTCCAACCTGGTCGGCAACGCGGTGCGCTACACGCCGGCCGGCGGCCGCATCGACATCCACTTCGAACGCGACGGCGACGGCGCTGCGCTGCGCGTGGCCGACAGCGGCTACGGCATCCCGGCCCGGCACCTGCCGCGGATCACCGAACGTTTCTATCGCGTCTCCAACAGCCGTTCGCGCGAGAGCGGAGGCACCGGGCTGGGGCTGGCCATCGCCAAGCACGTGCTCGGCCTGCACGACGCGCGCCTATCCATCGAAAGCGAAGTCGGCGCCGGCAGCACTTTTTCCTGCATTTTCCCGCACCAGCGTTGCCGTCCGCGCCCGGACGCCCTACCTTCGCCCTGACACATGCCCGCCAAGAAGAAAATCCCGCTCACCGACTCCTCGCTGTACTTCAACCGCGAGCTGTCCCAGCTCGACTTCAATTTCCGGGTGCTGGCACAGGCCCGGAATCCCGCGATGCCACTGCTCGAGCGGCTGCGCTACCTGTGCATCAGCTGCACCAACCTGGACGAATTCTTCGAGATCCGTGCCGCCACCGTGCGCCATGCGCACGACCTCGGGCTGGCGCGCGGCGCCGACGGCCTGTCGCACGAGAACATCCTGTCCTGCATCCACGACCGCGCGGCCGAGCTGGTCGACGCGCAATACCGCTGCTTCTACGACGAGCTGCGTCCCGCGCTGGAACGCGAGGGCATCCGCCTGCTGGATCGCCCGGAATGGACGCCGGAGCAGACCGCATGGCTGCGCGACTACTTCCGCCGCGAGATCATGCCGGTGCTTTCGCCGCTGGGCCTCGATCCTGTCCATCCCTTCCCCAAGATCCTCAACAAGTCGCTCAACATCGTGGTGCGGCTGCAGGGCCGCGACGTGTTCGGGCGCGAGGCGCACCTGGCCATCGTGCGCGCGCCGCGCTCGCTGCCGCGCATCATCCGCCTGCCCGACCGGGACGGCGAGGGCGACGGCTTCCACGACTTCATGTTCCTGTCCTCGCTGCTGTCGGCCTTCATCGACGAACTGTTCCCCGGGATGAAGGTACTGGGCGCGTACCAGTTCCGGGTCACCCGCAATTCGGAACTGCTGGTGGACGAGGAGGACGTCGACAACCTCGCGCTGGCGCTTCGTGACGAGCTGGTCGGTCGCGGCTATCTGCGCGCGATGCGGCTGGAGATCGCCGAGCAGTGCCCGCCGGACATCGTGCAGATGCTGCTGGACAACTTCGAGCTGACCGAAAACGCGGTGTACCGCATCAACGGGCCGGTCAACCTCAACCGGGTGATCCAGGTCTACGACGAAGTGCGCAGGCCCGAGCTGAAGTTCCCGCCGATGCATCCGAGGCCGATGGAGGAGGTCGAAACGATGTTCGTCCGCGTCGGCCGCGGCGACATGCTGTTGCACCACCCCTTCGACGGCTTCACCCCGGTGCTGGAACTCATCCGCCAGGCCGCCGAGGATCCGAACGTGCTGGCGATCAAGCAGACGCTTTACCGCGCCGGCAAGGATTCCCAGATCGTCGACCACCTGGTCCAGGCCGCGCGCAACGGCAAGGACGTGACCGTCGTGGTGGAACTGCGCGCGCGTTTCGACGAGGAGGCCAACCTCGGCCTCGCCGACCGCCTGCAGGAGGCCGGCGTACAGGTGGTGTACGGGGTCGTCGGCTACAAGACCCACGCCAAGATGCTGCTGATCGTGCGCCGCGAGGGCGATGCGCTGCGACGCTACGTGCATCTGGGCACCGGCAACTACCACAGCGGCACCGCGCGCGCCTATACCGACATCGGCCTGATCACCGCCGATCCCGAGATCGGCGCGGACGTGCACCAGATCTTCCAGCAGCTGTCGGGCCTGGCCTCCGAGACCAGGCTGCAGCGCCTGCTGCAATCGCCGTTCACCCTGCACAGCGGCATGATCGAGCGCATCGAGCGCGAGACGGCCCATGCGCGCGCGGGCCGCCCCGGCCGCATCATCGCCAAGATGAACGCCTTGAACGAGCCGGCGGTGGTGCGCGCGCTGTACACGGCCTCGCAGTCGGGGGTGGAGATCGACCTGATCGTGCGCGGCGCCTGCACGCTGCGGCCGGGGCTGCCGGGGGTATCGGAGAACATCCGGGTGCGCTCGATCGTCGGACGCTTCCTCGAGCACCATCGCGTGTACTGGTTCGGCAACGACGGCATCCCGGAACTGTTCTGCTCCAGCGCCGACTGGCTGGAGCGCAACCTGCTGCGCCGGGTGGAAACCTGCTTCCCCATCCTCGATCCGGCACTGGCCGCACGGGTGAAGTCGCAGACGCTGGACAACTACCTGGCCGACAACCTGGACGCATGGGCGCTGCAGCCCGATGGCAGCTACCTGCCCGTGCAGCCGGTCGACGACCAGCCGCCCCATTCCGCGCAGGCCGCCCTGCTTGCGACAATCTGCGGATGAGTCCGATCCGCCGCACCAACCTCAGCACCGCGCTTCCGCTCGCCGATGGCGACCTGATCGCAGCCATCGACCTCGGCTCCAACAGTTACCACATGGTGGTCGCGCGCTACGCGCAGGGCCAGTTCCGCGTGGTCGACCGCCTGCGCGAAATGGTGCGGATGGCCGAGGGCCTCGATGGCAAGGGCGGGCTGTCCGCCGCCGCGCGCGACCGTGCGCTGGATTGCCTCTCGCGCTTCGGCGAACGCATCCGCGACCTTCCGCCACAGCGCGTGCGCGCCATCGCCACCAACACCGTGCGCGCCCTGCGCGAGCCGCAGGCCTTCCTGATGCTGGCCGAAAGCGCGCTCGGCCACGCGATCGAGATCGTTTCCGGCCGCGAGGAAGCGCGCCTGGTCTACCTCGGCGTCGCCCACGCGCAGCCCTCCGCGCCCGGCGAATTGCGGCTGGTGATGGATGTCGGCGGCGGCTCGACCGAATGCATCATCGGCAGCGGCCTGGAGGCGATCGAGCGCGAAAGCCTGCAAATGGGCTGCGTGGCAACGACGCGACGCTTCTTCGACAACGGCAAGCTCTCGCGCAAGAAGTGGAGGCAGGCACTGGACGAGATCGGCGCCGAGTTCCAGCAGTTCTCACATCGCTACCGCGAGCTGGGCTGGATGGACGTGCTGGGCTCGTCCGGCACGATCAAGGCGATCGGCAACGTCTGCGCCGAGATGAAGCTGACCAAGGGCGCGATCACCGCCGAAGCGCTGCCGCAGGTCCGCGACCGGCTGCTCGAAGCCGGCCACATCGACGCCATCGACCTGCCCGGGTTGTCGAAGGAGCGTCGCCCGGTGATCGCCGGCGGCCTGCTGATCGTCGAAGCGGCCTTCGCCGCCCTCGGCATCGAGCGGATGATGGTGAGCCGCGCGGCGATGCGCGAAGGCATCCTCTGCGACATGCTGGGCCTGGGCGGCGACGAAGACCCGCGCGATGCCGCCATCGACCTGCTGATGAGGCGCTACGACGTGGACGAGGCGCAGGCCAAGCGCGTCGAGGCCACCGCGATGCACCTGTTCGACCAGGTGGCCAAGTCCTGGGGACTGGATGCCGAGGACCGCGCCAAGCTGGGCTGGGCCGCCTGGCTGCACGAGATCGGCCTCGCCATCGCGCACAGCCAGCATCACGTGCATGGCGCGTACCTGCTGGAGCACTCGGACATCTCCGGCTTCACCCGCCAGCAGCAACAAGTGCTGTCGGTGATGGTGCGCTGCCAGCGCCGCGGCATCCCCAAACATGCCTTCGAGGCGATCCCCGACCGCCTGCTGCTGCGCACCCGCCGCATCACCGCCCTGCTCCGGCTCGCCGTGCTGCTCAATCGTTCACATGGGCGGGTGGATCTGCCCGCGCTCAAGGTGTCCGCCGACGACACGGCACTGATGCTCAGCCTGCCCAAGCGCTGGCTGGATGGGCGACCGCTGCTCCGCTCGGACCTGTCGGGCGAGCCGGAGGACATGCGCGCGCTCGGCATCGAGCTCGCCATCACCGACTGAGGCCGTCACCCGGCTGTCACCGCACGGACACGCCGCCGCCATCGAACGCGTCCACGCTGGCCCTGCCCCGTCACCGCAGGAGCCCGCGATGCGCTACTGCATCGTCAGCGAAACCTATCCGCCGGAGGTCAACGGCGTCGCCCTGACCGTGCAGAACCTGGAGCGCGGCCTGCGCGTACGCGGGCACGAGGTCGACGTCGTCCGCCCGCGACAGGCCGCGAACGATTCCGCGCAGGCGCACGAACGGCTGGTGCCGGGCTGGCAGATCCCGCGCTACCCGGGCATGCACTTCGGCTGGCCGGCGCCCCGCCTGCTGCGCAGGAAATGGACGCTGCAGCGGCCGGACGCGATCTACGTCGCCACCGAAGGTCCACTGGGCTGGTCGGCGATGCGCATCGCGGCCGAGCTGGGCATACCTTCGGCTTCCGGCTTCCATACCCGCTTCGACGAATACATGCGCGATTACGGCGTCGGCTTCCTGCAGCCGCTGGCCGTGCGCTGGATGCGTCGCTTCCACAACGCCTCGGCCGCGACGATCGTGCCGACTTGCGAATTGATGGAGTTCCTCGCCGGCAGCGGCTTCGACCGGGTCGTCCACATGCCGCGCGCGGTGGACACCGTGCTGTTCAATCCCGCCAGGCGCGACGACGCGCTGCGCGCCGAATGGGGTGTCGGCCCCGATGACCTGGCGGCGATCAACGTCGGGCGCATCGCCGCCGAGAAGAACCTGCCGCTGGCCATCCGTGCGTTCCGCGAACTGCAGAAGACACGGCCGGACGCGAAGTTCGTCTGGGTCGGCGACGGGCCGGAACGCGCGACGATCGCCCGCGACAACCCGGATTTCGTCTTCCGCGGCATCCGGCGCGGCGAGGACTGCGCGCGCCATTTCGCCAGCGCCGACCTGTTCCCGTTCTCCAGCCGTTCCGAGACCTTTGGCAACGTCACCCTCGAGGCGATGGCCAGCGGCGTCGCCACCGTCGCCTTCCGCTACGGCGCGGCGCGCGAACACCTGAAGGACGGCGTGCACGGCGCGTCCATCGAAGGCCGCGACGACGAAGCCTTCGTGCGCGCGGTATGCCGCATCGGCACGGACGACGATGCGCGGCGCGGGATGGGCGGCAACGCGCGCGAGGCGATTTCGCGGCTCAACCCGGCGCAGGTCGCCGCCGATTTCGACGACATCCTGCAACGCATCGCCCGGAGTCCACGCCATGGCCACGCACGCGCTGCCTGAGGACGCGCATCGACGACATCCTCGCCGACGGTTGCTGCGTCGCGAAAACCGCTGGTGCCGCCGCGCCAACGCGCTCGGGGCACAAGGCGGCTGGCGCGCCTACTTCGCCGCGGTCAGCCGCTTGGGCGATGGCCTGTTCTGGTACGGACTGATGGGTGCGATGGTGTTGCTGGACGGAATGGACGGGCTGTGCGCCTCGGCGCACCTGGCCGCGGTCGGCGTGGTCTCGCTGCTGCTCTACAAGGGCCTGAAACGATGGACGCGGCGGCCACGTCCCTTCGCCGCCGACCGCCGCATCCGCGCCTGGGTCGCACCGCTGGACGAATTCAGCTTTCCTTCCGGCCACACGCTGCATGCGGTGGCCTTCACCATCGTCGCACTGGCGCATTACCCGATGCTGGCGTGGCTGCTGATTCCCTTCACCGCCAGCGTGGCGCTGTCGCGCGTGGTGCTGGGCCTGCACTATCCCAGCGACGTGCTGGCGGCCACCGGCATCGGCAGCGTGCTGGCGCTGGGATCGTTGTGGCTGTTCCCGGCGGCCGGCACGCTGGCTTGAATCATTCCTCGACGAAGCGCTTGCGCGGGAAGCGCGACTTCATCATCGCCGCGTTGTAGGCGAACGAGGCGACGATGGCCGAGGCCTGCTTGAGGTCGTCCTCCGACGCATGGTCCTGCACGTCCAGGTGGGTGTGGTGGACATTGCTGAAGTAGTCCAGCCGGTCCTGCACGAACTGGAAGCCGGGCAGGCCCACGGCATCGAACGCGACGTGGTCGGTGCTGCCGGTGTTGCGCTGGGTGACCGAGGTCGCGCCGAGGTCGTTGAACGGCTTGAGCCAGGCCTCGAAGATCGGCGCGGCGGCGAGGTTCTCCTGCCCGTACACGCCGCGGATCTTGCCGCTGCCGTTGTCGAGGTTGAAATAGACCGAGAAGCGGTCGTAATCCGGCAGCTTCTGCATCTGGCCCTTCTGGCTGCGCATCGACACCGGCAAGGCTTTTTCGGCCGGATCGGCCGGCTCCGGATAGCGCGCGTAATGCTGCTCGACGTGCGCGCGCGAACCGATCAGCCCCTGTTCCTCGCCAGTCCACAGGCCGATGCGAATGGTGCGGTTGGGCTTCGCACCGACTGCCTTGAGGATGCGCATCGCCTCCATCATCACCGCGACGCCGGCGCCGTTGTCGCTGGCGCCGGAGCCGGCGTGCCAGCTGTCCAGGTGCGCGCCGATCATCACGATCTCGTTGCGCTGCGGCCCCGTGCCGGGAATCTCGGCGATGATGTTGTAGCCCGGCCCGCTCGCCGGCGTGGTGAAGCGCGCATCGCTGTCGAGGCGCAGGCGCACGGCCTGCTTGTGCGCCAACGCGCGCATCACGGTGTTGTAGTGCTCGGCGATCATCACGAACGCCGGCGCGCCATCGGCCTCGGTGCCCTTGCGCGAACCGCCGCCCATCACCCGCACGATGCCGTTGTCCCAGCTGCTGATGCCGACCGTGCCCACCACGCCCTCGTCCACGAGGAACTGGTTGAGCAGCGGCGCGAAGGCCATGCGCTCCTTGAACCGCTTGGCATCGGCCGCGCGGTCCTCGGCGCTGCGCTGGCGCGGCACCGGGAAGGCGATCAGGTCTTCCAGGCTCTTGTCGTCGTGGCGGTGAAAATCGGGTTGCTCGCCCGGCTTGTAGGGGCGCAACTCATCGGTGAACACCACCTTGCCGCGCAGCTTGCCCTTCCATTTTTCGAGATCGGCCTTGGACTCGAGCTTGGCGTAGATCGCATCCCCTTCCACCGGGCCGCTGGTGCCGGGCGTCCACGCCTTCGGCAGCGCGTGCAGTGGCATCGGGCGCGGGGCCAGCATCTCGACCGAGGCCTCCTTGAACTCCCAGCCGCGGCCGAGATCGTCCACCCGCTCTTCGTGCACGCTGGCCAGGCCCCAGCCTGCAAGCTGGCCGCGCGTCCATTCGCTGGCGCGCAGCATCGAAGGGGAGTTGGTGAGACGCGGACCGATGTCGTCGGTGAGGTGGTCGAGCGTCGCCATTACCTGCGAGCGCTGCAGCGCCTCCTGGCGAATGCGCCCGGTCATGTCCAGATCCACGTCCTGCGCCTGAACCAGGCCGCACGCGCCGGCACCCAAGGCCGCCGCCAGCATCCATCCCCATCGCTTCATGATCCGATCCCCATTCGATAATCGCCCGAGTCTAGCCGGGGACGCCTTCGGCGCCCTAGGCCATCAGTCATGCCCGGCCCGATCCGGGCCAGATTCAGGCCGCATCCCGTTCCCTGACGCCCGCGGTTTCCAGTCGGGCCCGCTGGATGGTCGGGAAGTACTGCGATGCCCAATCGCGGTCGTTCGCCACCTGCGCATGGGCGCGGCTGGCTTCGAGCGCATCGAAATCCAGATCCGCGATGGCCCACTGCGCGTCGCCGCGCGTCTCCACGATCATCCCGTCGTGCGGCAGGCCGACATCCATCGGCGCGATCAGGGCTGCCTCGCCGGTGTTGACGTCCAGCGCCGGCGACCATGGGGCCTCGCCGGCGGTGACCGCCTGCGCGACGAAGCACCGGTTCTCCAGCGCCCGCGCCAGGCACCCCACCCGCACGCGCGTCGCGCCGGCCTGGGTGTCGGTGCAGCTCGGCACCAGCAGCAGGCGCGCGCCCGCTTCGCACTGCGCGCGTACCGGCAGCGGGAACTCGCTGTCGTAGCAGACCGCGATGCCCGCACGCACGCCTCCGATCTCGAATACCTTGAGCGCATCGCCGGATTCGATCACCCCGGCCTTCTTCTCGAAACCGGTCAGGCGCAGCTTGTCCTGCCACAGGTGGCGGCCATCCGGCGCGAACAGGTAGCTGCGGTTGCGGTAGCGGCCGCCGCCCACATCGAGCAGGAAACTGCCGGCGTTGACGTGCATCTGCAGCGACTGCGCGAGATTGCCGTACAAGGCCATCCACTCGCCATGCAGCGATTGCAGGACGGCAAGCGAGGCGTGCAGGTCGGCGCGGGTGGCCGCATCGAAGGTGGCGGCAAGTTCCAACGCGAGGTATTCCGGCAACACGGCCAATTCGGCGCCCGCCTCCTTCGCCTCGGCGAGGAAGCCGGCCTGCTTTTCCGCGAACGCAGCCAGGTCGCGCGGAGCATCGATGGGGTATTTCGCTACGGCGACTTTCATCGTGTTTCCTCCAGTGGGCGCAGCCAGAACGTGAGGGTGTGATCGACTTCGCCGCGATCCACCTCGTTCCACGGCAATTGCATGGCGATGTCGCTGCGGCGATAGCCGCGCCGGGTCCAGAATGCGTCGTTGTCGCGATGCCCCGGCGGCCTGCGCGGATCACCGGCTGCGCGATCGACCGCCGCGAATGCACAAAGGTCGAAGCCACCGAGCGCACGCGCATGGGCCTCGCGCGCATCGAAGAAGGCATGGCCGATGCCCCGCCCACGATAAGCCGGCAGCAGCACCGATTCGCCGCAATAGAACACCCGCGCCGTGTCGATGCCGGCAGCCTCCAGCGGCGCACGAAAGGCCGCGGCCTCTTCGTCCATCGGCAGGCCGGTGGAAGCGCCGACCACGACCTCGCCCTGCATCGCCAGCACCGCGATACTGCGCGGCGCCTGCGTGTAGGTGCGCAGGTAGTCCGCTTCGTAAGCGACATCGCCTTTGTACAGATACGGCCAGTCGCGGAACACGTCGATGCGAAGGCGCGCGATGTCGTCCAGCCAGGGCACGATCGCCTCGCCTTGCAGCGACTGGAAGGTGATGGGCGGGATCTCGTTCATGGTCTGATTCTAGTTAAGCCGATGTGGATGGAAGCGGCGACCAGCACCGGGCCGGCCGCCGCGCCGGTTCAGGCCTGCGGCTTCGCGAACGGGAAGGCGATGCGCCCGCCGCCCAGTGCGTACCAGTCGACCTTGCGCGTGGCGACCATGATCGCGGCAAGGATCACGAACAGCAGGCCCGCACCCACCACCAACGCGTTGTCCTCGAGCACCAGCAATCCGTACAGGGCCGCGTAGAGCACGCCCAGCATCGCCGCGAAGCCGAGGCCGCGCATGCGGCTGCGCAACACCGCGCTGAGATAGAAGCCGATCAGCCCGATGCAGGCCACCGCCGCCCAGACATAGGCCACGCCGAACGCCACGTGCTCCGACAGGCTGACCAGCAGCAGGAAGAAGATCGAGATCGCCAGGCCCACCAGCGCGTACTGGATCGGGTGCACAGGCACCTGCTTGATCAGCTCGAACATGAAGAAGCCGACGAAGGTCAGCACCACGAACAGCACGCCGTACTTGGTCGCGCGATCGGCCTGTACGTAGGCATTGACCGGGTCGACCAGCGACACCCGCGCCACGTCGCTCTCGTCCAGCTCCCACGCGCCATCGCGCCAGCGCTGCTGGGCGTTGGTGGCCAGCGCATCCACCTGCCAGCGCGCGTCGAACCCCTGCGGACCGATGTCGTGTTTCGGCAGCAGGCCGCTGAAACCCGGGTGCGGCCATGCCGATTTCAATTTCAGGTCGTTGCGTCCGCCCAGCGGCAGCACGCCGAAGTTTTCGGTCCCGGCCAGCGTCAGTCCCAGGCGCGTGTCGAAGCGCAGGGCTTCGCCCGCCTGCACGGGCTGCAAGCCGACATGCAGGCCGCTGCCGGCGACCTCGCCGCCTGCCGCGGCGGCCACGACCGCTGACGCGCCATCGTGCCGTGCCGCACTTTCGGGCACCGCCGCCCGCACCATCACGCCGCTGCCCTGCTCCGCGCGCACCGGCTTGCCGGCGACCTCGACCAAGGGCGTGCCGCGCAGGCCGCGCACGTCGCTGATGCCCCACGACAGGAACGGCTGCCCGATCACCCGCTCGCTGCCCGCCGGCGCATCGTCGGGAATGCGCGCGTTGAAGCTCGCGCGCAAGTCGCCCTGCCATTCGTAGATGCGCACCGCATGCAGGCCTCGCTTGCGGATATCCGGCGACAGCGTGCCGGCCACGTTCAATTGTTCGGGGAAGAAGACCCAGCGGCGTTCGCGGCGCTCGCTGGCCTGGCGCGTCGTGCCGTCCGCCTCCTGCACCTGGCGCATCGTCGTTTCCGTGTACGGCACCACCAGCACCGGCCCGGCCAGCACCTGCGCGCACCCGATGTCGGCGGCGATGCTGGCCACCGCTTCGTCGCGGTACCGCTGGCGCTCGTTGATCACGTCGCGCACCATCGCCAGCGGAATCAGGATGGCCAGCGTCATCACCGCCACCATCGCGATCTTGATCCACAACCGCATGTCGCACCCCCATCCTTGTTGAAGTCGGGAGCAGCGTGCGCGCCGTTCATGGGGTATCGATGCGGCTTCGGTGAAGCGCCGGTGAAGCGTAGTCTCAGGCTGCTGGCAGGAACAGCGTGGCGACGGCGCCGCCCTCGGCATGGTTGTCCAGCATCGCCTCGCCGCCATGCAGAGCGGCCACTTCCGCCACGAACGGCAGGCCGAGGCCGCTGCTGCGGCTGCCGCCATCCGGCCGCGCCAGCGAATAGAAGCGCTCGAACACCCGTGCCTTCGCGTATTCGGGCACGCCCGGCCCATGGTCGCGCACACGCAAGGCGATGAGGTCGCCATCGCGCCGCGCATCGATGTCCACCCGGCCATCCGCCGGCGAGAACGCGATGGCGTTGTCGATGAGGTTGCCCAGCGCCTGCCGCAACAGGAAGCCGTCGCCCTCCGTGAACAAGCCGCCATCAACCGCCGCGACATCCAGTCCGACCCCGGCAGCCTGCGCACGCGGCGACAGATCGGCCACGACCTCGTCCACCAGGTCCGCCACGCGCAGTCGCCGCGGCGATTCGATCCGTTGGCGATGCTCGACCGCGGCCAGCGCCAGCAGCTTGTCCACCATCTGCGCCAGGCGGTCGCCCTGCTCGCGGATGATCCGGACGAAGCGTACGCGCTCGGCCGGGCTCATCGCCCCCGCGTCCTCGTCCAGCAGCTCGGCGCTGCCGCGGATCGCCGCCAGCGGGCTCTTCAATTCGTGGGTCAACGCATGCACGTAGGCCTCGACGTACTGCTTGCCTTCCAGCTTCTCGCGCATCGTCGCCAGCGCCTGCCCCAGCACGCCGAACTCGCCGTGCGCCTGCGGCACCTCGGCACGCTCGCCGCGCGTGACCGCATCGGCATAGCGACGCAGGCGACCGAGCTGGCTGGATATCCACCATGCCACCGCGATGCCCACCGCCAGCGCCGCGACCAGCAGGGCGATGCCGGCATCGCGCACCTTGCGCTGGCTGCGTTCGATGAACGGCTCGACGGTGCGGTTGGGCTTGGCCACCGTCAGCACGCCGATGATCCGGCCCGCATCGAGGATCGGCGCGGCCACGTGCATCACCGTGTTTCCGTCGTCGCCGGGCGTTTCCGGACTGGAGCGGGCGCCGTATTCGCCGCGCAGGGTGCGGGCGACATCGTTCCACTTCGAGTTGTCGCGGCCGATGTCGCGCCCCTGGCTGTCGTAGATGACGATGCCGCGCACGTCGGTGACGGTGATGCGGTAGGCCGTGCGCAGCTTGTCGAAGCCGTAGATGTGCGCACCCACGTCGCGATGCTGGTTGGTCGCCACCGCCGCGGCGAAGCGGCCATCGGCCAACCGCCCCGCCTTCATGTCGTCGGCCGCGAGTTCCGCCAGCAGGTTGGCGGTATCGATGAGCGTGTCCTCCATCGCCTGGCGCACACCGGGCTTGATCTGCTGCACGAAGACCTGCACCAGCAGCACGCCGGTCAACGCCACGATGGCGAAATAACCCAGCAGGACGCGCAGCCCGACCCTCATGCCGGGCCGACATCCACCGAATAGCCCAGCCCGCGATGGGTGTGGATGGGATCGGCCTCGGCATCCACCTCGCGCAACTTCGCACGCACGGTCTTGACGTGGGTGTCCACCGTGCGGTCGCCGCTGTCCAGCGCGTCGCCCCAGACGCGATCCATCAGCTGGGCGCGGGTCAGCACCGCACCCGGGCGTTGCAACAGCGCGGCGAGCAGCCCGTATTCGTAGCGGGTGAGATCCAGCACGCGCTCGTCGAAGCGGATGCGATGCCCCGCCTCGTCGATGCCGAAGCGCCCGTGCATCCGCCAGCCGCCGGCGACCTCCGGCACCGCGCGGCGCAAGCGGGCACGCACCCGCGCCACCAGCTCGCGCGGTGAAAACGGCTTGGGCACGTAATCGTCGCCGCCCAGCTCCAGCCCCAGCACGCGGTCCACCTCGCCATCGCGCGCGGTCAGGAAGATCACCGGCACCGCGCTTTCCGCGCGCAGCGCCCGACAGACCTCGAATCCGCTGGCATCGGGCAGGCCCACGTCGAGGATGACCAGGTCGATCCCGCCCCGGCGCAGGCGCGGCAGCACCTCGCCGCCCAGCAGCACGTGCTCGGCCTGCCAGCCTTCGGCGCGCAGCGCGTACAGCACGGTCTGGGCGATGGCGGTCTCGTCCTCGGCGATCAGGATCGTCGGCATGAGCGCATCCTAACCGCGCGCCACGACCGGAATGTGTGGCCGATGCGAAGTCGGTGACAGAATGCGCCGATGAACTATCGACACGGATTCCATGCCGGCAACCACGCCGACGTGCTCAAGCACGTCGCACTGCTGGCCGTGTGCGATGCGCTGGCCGCCAAGCCGGCGCCGCTGTTCGCGCTGGATACCCATGCCGGCCGGGGCCTCTACGCACTCGATGACGAACAGGCCACGCGCACGAAGGAGGCCGAAGGCGGGATTGGCCGGCTGGCGCGCGGTCTCGATCCCGCCATCGACCGTTATCTGGATGCTATCGATGCCTGTCGTGCCGCGAACGGCGGCAACGCCTATCCCGGCTCGCCGTGGCTGCTCGCCCATGCCCTGCGTGATGTAGACCGCATCGCCGCCTGCGAACTGAATCCCGGGGAAGCGGCCGCACTGGAACAGGCCTTCGCCCGCGACCGCCGCATCGTCGTGCATGCGCGCGATGGCTATGCGGCGATTAAGGCGTTGCTGCCGCCCCGCGACGGCACGACGCGCCTCAATCGCGGCCTCGTCCTCATCGATCCCCCCTATGAAGCGCAACTGGCCGAGTTCGACACCGCGCTCCATGCGCTCAACCAGGCTGCAACCCACTGGCCGCAGGGCGTGTACGCGCTCTGGTATCCGATCAAGCAGGCCCGGGCCCTGGCCCGCTTCCACCGCCGCGCCGCCGCGCTGCCGGCCAAATCCGCGCTGCGCATCGAGCTGTTGGTGCGGCCGGACGATTCACCGCTGCGGATGAACGGCAGCGGCCTCATCGTGTGGAACGCGCCGTGGCGGCTGGACGCGGCATTGTCCCCGGCCGTGGCCGCCCTGGCCGATGCGCTGGGCGAATACGGGCAAGGCCGGGGTCGAATCGATTGGCTGCGCCCGCCCACCTGAGCCGCATCGCGACATCGTGCGCACATCGGGCTGTGTCAGAATCCGCCGCTCATTGCCCAGCACCCCATCGCCATGCCTTCCAGCTTCTTCGCCCTGTTCGACGACATCGCCACCCTGCTCGACGACGTGTCGGTGATGACCAAGGTCGCCACCAAGAAGACCGCCGGCGTGCTGGGCGACGACCTGGCACTGAACGCGCAACAGGTCACTGGCGTGAACGCCGACCGCGAACTGCCGGTGGTGTGGGCGGTGGCGAAAGGCTCGCTAGTGAACAAGGCGATCCTGGTGCCGGCCGCGTTGGCGATCGCGGCGCTGGAGCGATGGCTGCATGCGCAGGGCATCGACATCCCGCTGATCACGCCGCTGCTGATGCTCGGCGGCGGCTTCCTCTGCTACGAGGGGGTGGAGAAGCTGGCGCACAAGTTCCTGCACAAGCCCGATGAGGTCGCGGCGCACGAACACGAGCTGCGCGAAGCGGTGCAGGACGAAGGCACCGACATGGTCGCCTTCGAGAAGGAAAAGATCAAAGGCGCGATCCGCACCGATTTCATCCTCTCGGCCGAGATCATCGTCATCACCCTCGGCACCGTCGCCGATGCCGTATTCCTCAAGCAGGTCGCGGTGCTGGTGGCGATCGCGCTGATCATGACCGTCGGCGTGTACGGGCTGGTCGGCGGCATCGTCAAGCTGGACGACCTCGGCCTGCGTCTGAACCGCGAAGGCGCCGGGCCACTGAGCCGCACGATCGGCCGCGGCATCCTCTGGTTCGCGCCCAAGTTCATGAAATTCCTGTCCTGGGCCGGCACCGCGGCGATGTTCCTGGTCGGCGGCGGCATCCTGGTCCACGGCATCCCCGCGCTGGCCCACTGGGTGGAGGGCGTGGCCCACTTCCCGCCCGGCTGGCTGTGGACCAACCTGGCCAACGCGGTGGCGGGCGTGATCGCCGGTGCGCTCATCCTGCTGGCCGTCAACGGCGTCCGCCGCCTGCGCGGGCAGCCCGCCGCGGCGCACTGAAGGCGGTTCAGTCGGCCAGTTCGCGCTGGGCCTTCTTCGGCAGTTTCGCGCGCACCAGCTCATAGCTGGTGCGGACCCGGGCCAGCAATTCCGCTTCAGGCAGGGAGTCCAGCGCGTCCAGCGCCACCCATTTTGCTCGTGCCAGGTAGGGCGCGGGGCGGATGCCCGGCCGGTCGATCATCGCCAGGAAATCCTCGTCGGCGACCTTGAAGCCCGGCCCGGCGCTGCCATCCTGCGACAGCGCGCAGAACATCTTGCCAGCCACCGACCAGACCCGATCGGCACTCCATTTGACGTCCTCGCAGACGCCCGGCCAAGCCCGCAAACGCTCACCGAAACCCTCGGCATCCACTGCATGCCACCCTTCGTTAACATTCCCCGTGGCAGGATATAACCAGATGGCCACACGCAACCGACTGCCCCCTTGGCACGAATCCCTACGCCTGGCCAACGGCCGTGAGGTGCTGGTTCGCCCGATCCGGCCCGAGGACGCAGAGCCGCTGCAGGCTTCCTTCGTGCTGCTGGAACCTGACGAAGTCCGCAACCGCTTCCTCCATCGGGTCAGCGAGCTGACCGTCGAGGACGTCCATCGCCTCACCCACCCCGATCCGCGAACCGAATTCGCGTTGGTCGTCGCCGAGCCGTATCCGGCCGGCGAGGCGTTGATCGGCGCGGTCGGCCGGGTCTTCCTGCAACCGGGCAGCGGCGATGCCGAGTTCTCCATCCTGGTCAGCAAGTACATCCGCGCGATGGGCCTGGGCCGCCACCTCATCCTTCGGCTGGTGCGCTGGGCGCGCGGGCAGAAGGTCGAGCGCCTGTATGGCGACGTCTTCGACCAGAACCAGCCGATGCTCTCGCTGTGCGAATCGCTGGGCTTCACCCGTCAGCAGGACCAGGACACCCCGGGATTGTTCCGGGTGATGCTGGACCTGCGCGAACAGCATCCCGACGACGAGGCGCCGGAAGCCTGAATCCCGTGCTGGCGTTAAACTGCGCGGCTGATGTCGCCCGCCCCTGATTTCACCCCGCTCCTTCCCCGCGCCGGCCATGCCCGCGCGTGGTGGCGTGCGCCCGGCACCCGATCGGGCCTGGCCTGGGCCGTCGCGCAGGCCGCGCGCGCGCACGGCGCGCCGATCCTCCTGGTCGCTGCCGACAACCAACAGGCACACCAGCTCGAATCCGACCTGCGCACCCTGCTGGCCGGCGATACGGACCTGCCGCTGCTGCCCTTCCCGGATTGGGAAACCCTGCCCTACGACAGCTTCAGCCCGCATCCGGACATCGTCTCGCAGCGCCTGGCGACCCTGCATGCGCTGCCCGCTCAGCGCCGTGGCATCGTCATCGTCCCGGTGCAAACCCTGCTGCAGCGGCTGGCGCCGGTCGCGCACGTGGTCGGCGGCAGCTTCGACTACCGCGTCGGCCACCGCCTGGATTTCGATGCCGAGAAGCGCCGGCTCGAATCGGCCGGCTACCGCAATGTCCCGCAAGTGCTCGACCCCGGTGATTTCGCCGTGCGCGGCGGCCTGCTGGATGTCTATCCAATGGGTACCGACGCGCCGTACCGGATCGAGTTGTTCGATGACGAGATCGATTCGATCCGCGCCTTCGACCCGGAAAGCCAGCGCTCCGGCGACCGCGTGGAAGCCGTGAAGCTGCTGCCCGGCCGCGAAGTGCCGATGGACGAGGTTGCCCGCGAGCGCGCGATGGACGCGCTGCGCGACGACTTTGGCATCGACACCCGCAAGTCCACCCTCTACCAGGACCTGAAGAGCGGCCTCGCGCCCGCCGGCATCGAGGCCTGGCTGCCGCTGTTCTTCGCCGCTGACCGCGAAGGCCGCCGCACCTCCACGCTGTTCGACTACCTGCCCGAAGGCACCCTGCCGCTGCTGGGCGAAGGCGTGAACGAGGCCGCCGACAAGTTCTGGCTGCAGACCGGCGAGCGCTACGAGCAGCGCCGCCACGACGCCGAACGCCCGCTGCTGCCACCCGAGGCGCTGTACCTGACCCCGGTCGCGCTGCGCGAAACGCTCAACGACGGCCGCCGCATCGAGGTCTGCGCAAGCGGCCACCCCCGATTCAACGATGCCCTGCCGCTCGGCGTGCAGCCGGTACCCAACCTGCCGCTGAGCGAACATCACGCCGAAGCCGGCGCCGCGCTCAAGACCTTCCTGCGCAGCTTCCCCGGGCAAGTGGTGATCGCCGCCGAGTCACCCGGCCGTCGCGAAGCCTTGCTGGAAGTGCTGGCTGCGGCCGAACTCAAACCGATGGCCGCGGCCTCGCTGGATGCGGCGAATGACATCGCGTTCGCAATCACCGTCGCCCCGCTCGACGACGGCTTCGCCACCGACGTGCCATCACGCGCGATCCTGACCGAACGCCAGCTCTTTCCCGAGCGCGCTTCGCAGCCACGCCGTCGCAAGCGCGTCGGCCGCGAGCCCGAGGCGATCATCCGCGACCTCGGCGAGCTCAGCGAAGGCGCGCCCATCGTCCACGAGGACCACGGCGTCGGCCGTTATCGCGGCCTCGTGGTGCTTGAGGCCGGTGGCGAGCGCGGCGAGTATCTCGACATCGAATACGCCAAGGGCGACCGCCTGTACGTGCCGGTCGCGCAACTGCACCTGGTCTCGCGCTATTCGGGCGCTTCGGCCGACACCGCACCGCTGCATTCGCTGGGCGGCGAGCAATGGACGAAGGCGAAGAAGAAAGCCGCCGAGAAGGTCCGTGACGTCGCCGCCGAGCTGCTCGATATCCAGGCCAAGCGCCGCGCCCGCGCCGGCATCGCGCTGGAGGTCGACCGCGCGATGTACGAACCCTTCGCCGCCAGCTTCCCGTTCGAGGAAACCCCGGACCAGCACGCCGCGATCGAAGCGGTCATCCGCGACCTGGCCTCCTCACAACCGATGGACCGCGTGGTCTGCGGCGATGTCGGCTTCGGCAAGACCGAGGTCGCCGTGCGCGCCGCCTTCGTCACCGCTACTGCCGGCAAGCAAGTCGCCGTGCTGGTACCGACGACCCTGTTGGCCGAGCAGCATTACCGCACCCTGAGCGACCGCTTCGCCGACTGGCCGCTGAAAGTCGAAGTACTCTCCCGCTTCAAGTCCAAGAAAGACACGCAGGCCGCATTGGAGAAAGTCGAGCGCGGCGAGATCGATGTCATCGTCGGCACCCACAAGCTGCTGCAGCCGGACGTGCGCTTCAAGGATCTCGGGCTCGTCATCGTCGATGAAGAGCAACGCTTCGGCGTACGCCACAAGGAGGCGCTGAAGGCCCTGCGCGCCAACGTGCACCTCCTCACCCTCACCGCCACGCCGATCCCGCGCACGCTCAACATGGCGATGGCCGGCCTGCGCGATCTCTCCATCATCGCCACGCCGCCGGCCAATCGCCTCGCCGTGCAGACCTTCGTCACGCCCTGGGACGGCGCACTGTTGCGCGAGGCCTTCCAGCGCGAACTCTCGCGCGGCGGCCAGCTCTATTTCCTGCACAACGACCTCGAAAGCATCGACCGCATGAAGCGCGAGCTGGAGGGGATGGTGCCCGAGGCCCGCATCGGCATCGCCCACGGGCAGATGCCCGAGCGCGAGCTCGAACAGGTGATGCTCGATTTCCATCGCCAGCGCTGCAACGTGCTGCTGGCCTCGACCATCATCGAGTCAGGCATCGACATCCCCAACGCCAACACCATCATCATCAACCGCGCCGACAAGTTCGGCCTCGCCCAGCTGCACCAGCTGCGTGGCCGCGTCGGCCGCTCGCACCATCGCGCCTATGCCTACCTCGTCATCCCGGATCGCCGCTCGATCACCGAGGACGCGCGCAAGCGCCTTGACGCGATCACCTCGATGGACGAGCTGGGTGCCGGCTTCACCCTCGCCACCCACGACCTCGAGATCCGCGGCGCCGGCGAACTGCTTGGCGAGGAACAGAGCGGGCAAATGGCCGAAGTCGGCTTCAGCCTCTACACGGAGCTGCTGGAACGCGCGGTCAACTCGATCAAGCAAGGCAAGCTGCCCGATGTCGATGGCCACACGCATCACGGCGCCGATGTCGAACTGCACGTGCCTTCGCTCATCCCCGACGACTACCTGCCCGACGTGCACACTCGTCTGACGCTCTACAAGCGCATCAGCGCTGCCCGCGGCAGCGAGGCCTTGCGCGAGCTGCAGGTGGAGATGATCGATCGCTTCGGCCTGCTGCCCGACCCCGCGAAGAACCTCTTCGCCATCGCCGAACTCAAGCTCGAGGCCAATGCGCTCGGTATCCGCAAGCTCGAACTCGGCGAGAACGGCGGGCGCGTGCAGTTCGACAAGCAGCCCAATGTCGATCCGATGTCGGTGATCCGCCTGATCCAGGGCCAGCCCCGTCATTACAAGATGGACGGCCCTGACAAACTGCGCATCACCGACCTCGACCTGCCCGATGCCGATGCACGCTTGATGACGGCGCGCGGCCTGCTGGCCCTGTTGCGCAGCAAATAGCCAAGAAACTCACCGCATCACAACGCGCGATCCAGCGGACTCAGGATGCCGCCCGCGCCGCGGCCAAGTACATGGGTGTAGATCTGCGTGGTCGACAGGTCCTTGTGGCCCAGCAACTCCTGCACCGTGCGGATGTCATGGCCCGCCTCCAGCAGATGCGTGGCGAACGAGTGCCGCAACGTATGGCAGGTCGCGGGCTTCAGGATGCCGGCTTTCGCACGCGCGTTCTTCACCGCGCGCTGCAGGATCGCCTCATCGACGTGGTGCCGCCGAATCATCCCGCTGTTCGGATCGCGCGATGGCCTGGCTGCCGGGAACACGTATTGCCAGCCCAGTTCCAACTCGGCGTTGAGATACTTCCGCGCCAACGCGGCCGGAAGCCACACTCGTCCCAATCCCCGCGCCACGTCATGTCCATGCAGCAGTCGCGCCCGTTCGATGGCCAAATGCAACGGCTCCCGCAACTTCTGCGGCAACGGCACGCGACGATCCTTCGCGCCCTTGCCATCCCGGACCAAGATCTCGTTTCGATCGAAATCGATATCCTTGATGCGTAGACGCACGCATTCCATCAGGCGCATGCCGGTGCCATAGAGCAGCGCCGCCATCAGCCACGGTTGGCCATCCATCATGCCCAAGAGGCGCCGGATTTCATCGGTGGACAACACCACCGGGATTCGCCGCGAGCGCTTGGCCCTCACCAGCTTGTCCATCCAGGGCAAATCCGCCCGCAGGATGTCGCGATAGAGGAACAACAAGGCCGCGAGCGCCTGGTTCTGCGTCGATGCCGAGACTTGCCCGCTCGATGCCAGTCCGGTCAGGAATGCCTCGACCTCATCCCCGCCCAGATGACGCGGATGCACCCGGTCGTGGGCGATGATGAACCGCCGTATCCAGCCCAGATACGCCTGCTCCGTCCGCCGGCTGTAATTGAGCCTGCAAAAACGCCTACGAATTTGCTCGAAAAATTCCGGCTGAAACTCGGCGGCCTCCCGCATGGCCCGTCCACGTCTTGCATCGCGCGCCGCCACCAGCTCGCCTTTCAACGCCGTGGAAGGCGCCCCGGCCTTTCTTTCCGGACTATCGGGTAGGCCACTTCGACGATCAAAGTCCTTGCCATAAGGTTCCCGCTCGTCCTCGACCCGACGCCCCAAGCAGGCCAGCCGCCCCCACAACTTCCGTACTACATCTCCATCCCGTGGTCCTAATTCCATTACACCCCCTCCGCATCGCATAACACGTACGATGCCGGAGCTGCAGGCAAGTCGAGATAGGAATAAGCCGGATTTTTGGGTAGGGTTTGGATGTATGTGAACTATGAGGCTAGACCTGTATGGCACTATCCGGCATATTCAAAATCGATTAGGCGTTAGGC
>DAIRVA010000031.1:0-24946 GCA_036803045.1 Lysobacter sp.
CCGTCGGCATCGCGCCGGCAGCCGTCGCTGGTGAAGTACATCCCGGGATAGGTCCTGAAGTAGGTGTCGATGAAACGCTGGTGATCGCCGTACACCGTGCGCATCTGCCCCGGCCAGGAATCCAGCAGCACCAGGTTGCCGGAGGCCTCGCCTTCCAGCAGGTTGCCGGTCGCGTCGACCAGTGCGGGCCGCACGCCCGGCAGCGGCAGCGTGGCCGAGCCGGGCTTGAGGTCGGTGGCGCCGGGCAGCGGCGAGATCAGGATCGCGCCGGTCTCGGTCTGCCACCAGGTATCGACGATCGGGCAGCGTTCGTCGCCCACCACGCTGTGGTACCAGCGCCAGGCTTCCGGGTTGATCGGCTCGCCCACGCTGCCGAGCAGGCGCAGCGAAGCACGCGAAGTGCGCTTCACCGCATGGTCGCCCTCGCGCATCAGCGCGCGGATCGCGGTGGGCGCGGTGTAGAAGATCGTGACCTTGTGCTTGTCGACGACTTCCCAGAAGCGCGAGGCGTTCGGCCAGCTCGGGATGCCCTCGAACATCACGGTCGTCGCGGCGTTCGCCAGCGGGCCGTAGACGATGTAGGTGTGGCCGGTGATCCAGCCCACGTCCGCGGTGCACCAGTAGATGTCGTCCGGCTTGAGGTCGAAGACGATCTCGTGGGTATAGCTGGCGTAGACCAGGTAGCCGCCGGTGGTGTGCAGCACGCCCTTCGGCTTGCCGGTGCTGCCCGAGGTGTAGAGGATGAACAGCGGATCCTCAGCGTTCATGCGTTCCGGCTCGCAGGCCGCGGGCTGGTCGGCCACCGCCTTGTGCCACCACACGTCGCGGCGGGTGTCGAAGTCGACCGCGCCATCGGTGTGACGCAGCACCAGCACCTTTTCGACCGAACCGGTGTCCGGCAGGCGCAGCGCGGCGTCCACGTTCGCCTTCAGCGGCACGCTGCGACCGCCGCGCCGACCCTCGTCTGCGGTGATCACCAGCTTGCTTTGGCTGTCGGCGACGCGGTCGGCGATGGATTGGGGCGCAAAGCCGCCGAACACCACCGTGTGCACCGCGCCGATGCGCGCGCAGGCCAGCATCGCCACCGCCGCTTCCGGGATCATCGGCAGGTAGATGGTGACGCGATCGCCCTTGCCCACGCCCATCGCCCGCATCGCGTTGGCCAGCCGGCAGGTCTGCTGGTACAGCTCGCGATAGGTGAGGGTGCGCGCCGGCGTGGCCGGATCGTCCGGCTCGAACACGATCGCGGTCTTGTCGCCGCGGTCGCGCAGGTGGCGGTCCAGGCAGTTGACGCTGGCGTTCAATTCGCCGTCCTCGTACCACTTGATGCGGAAATCGGCGAGGTCGTAACTGACGTTGCGGACGACTTCCGGTTTGCGCATCCACTCCAGGCGCTCGGCGATGCGGCCCCAGAACGCGTTCGGGTCGCGTTCGGATTCGGCGTATTCGCGCACGTAGTCGCGGTGCCGCATGTTGGCCTTCGCCGCGAAATGGGCGGGGGTGTGGATGCTGTCTTCGGGCCTGGACATGGATGCCTCCCGTGGCGTTTCGGATGCGCTCCAGTGTGCCGCAAGCCGCGTGGGGCGGGCGTTAGACCTTGGTCGATGCTGCATTGCAGCTTCGACCAATGGGGAATAGGCGACCTGGATCAATGCGTGGAATCTCGGTCCGGTTCCAAGCTGCCGGGATCCGTCAACCACCAAGGACCCACCCCATGAACATCGTGCATCACAAGCGTTTCCTCGGACTGGCCATCGCTGTCGCATTGCTTGTGCCGGGCACGGCACTGGCGCAGACCGCGAAGGAGAAGGAACTCGAGGCGCGCATCGCCCAGCTGGAAGCGCAGGTGCAGGCGCTGATCGGCGCCCAGCAGCGACAGCAGGCGACGATCGTGCAGACACAAGGCGCGCTGGACCAGGTCCGCATGGCGCAGACGCCGCCGGCCGACGCGAAGCCGAAGATCCAGGCCGCGCCCATTCTCACGGCCGGCAACCCGGACGGACGCTTCAGCTTCGGGGGCTTCATCAAGGTGGATGCGATGGTCACCGACACCAATGCCGGCGAGATCGCCGACGGGACCGCGGGGCGCATGTTCTACCTGCCCGGTGCGATCCCGGTCGGCGGCGCGGACGAGTCCCATGCCGACATCGACACGCACGCGCAGTTCTCGCGCTTCTGGTTCGCCGCCGACGGCGAAGTGCAGGGCCACAAGACGCGCGGCTACCTGGAGTTCGACCTGTTCGGTGGCGGCAGCAACATCCTCGGCAACCAGGCCTCGACCAACACCCATGGCGTGACGGTGCGGCAGGCCTACGTGAGCTGGGACAAGTGGCTGGCCGGCCAGACCTGGTCCAATTTCCAGGATGTCGCGGCGCTGCCGGACGCGGTCGATTTCGTCGGCCCGACCGAAGGCACGACCTTCGTGCGGCAGACCCAGTTGCGCTACACCAGCGGCGGCTTCTCGGTCGCGCTGGAGAACCCGCAGACGGTGGTCGGCGGCTACCGCAGCACCGCCCGCACCGTGAGCGACGACGCCAGCGTGCCTGACGTCACCGCGCGCTGGACGCAGAAAGGCGACTGGGGCCATTTCAGCATCGCGGGGATCGTCCGCCAGTTGCGCCATGACACCGCGACCACCAGCGCCACCGGCAGCGGCTACGGCGCCAGCATTTCCGGCAAGTACAACGTGTCCAAGAGCGACGACATCCGCTACATGCTGACCGGCGGCAACGGCATCGGCCGCTACGTCGGCTTCGCGCTCGGCGCGGACGGCACGCTGGACGCGGCCTCGAACGACATCGAATCGACCGGGCTGGTCGCCGGCTTCGTGTCGTGGCGGCATGCGTTCGATCCCAAGCTGCGCGGCAACCTGATGTTCTCGCGCGCGCAGTTCGACAACGACACCGCCGTCACCGGCTTCGGCGTGACGCGCATGGCGCAGTCGGTCCACGCCAACCTGATCTACAGCCCGTTTCCCCGGCTCGACATCGGCGCGGAGCTGATCTGGGGCCGGCGCGAAGTGGAGAACGGCGCCAAGGGCGACCTGCGCCGCCTGCACACCACGGTGAAATACAGCTTCTAAGCACACAGGTTCCGACCCAGCACGACTTCTGATCCCGGAGGGAAGATGAACAGCACCCCGAAAGACGCGCTCGACCCCACCCTGGCCAGGATCGAGGCCAATCCCACCTACCAAACGCTCAAGCGCAAGCGCAACGGCCTGGGCTGGACCCTGACCATCCTGATGCTGGTGGCCTACTACGGCTACATCGGCCTGATCGCCTTCGACAAGGCGTTCCTGGCCCAGCGCCTGGGCGCAGGCGTCACCACCATCGGCATCCCGATCGCGATCGCGTTGATCGTGTTCACCGTGCTGATCACCGGCTACTACGTGTGGCGCGCGAACCGCGAGTTCGACCGCCTCACCGCCGACGTGCTGCGGGAGGTGCGCTGATGGACCGCACGATGAAGACGTTCGCGGCGATGGCGCTGCTGTTGGTCGTTTGCGGCAGCGCGCTGGCCTCGCCAGACGTCGGCCAGACCGTCAAGCAACCGACCAACTGGCTGGCGATCAGCATGTTCGCGGTGTTCGTGATGGGCACCCTGTGGATCACCAAGTGGGCGGCCGCGCGCACCCGTTCGGCGGCGGATTTCTACACCGCAGGCGGCGGCATCACCGGCTTCCAGAACGGCCTGGCGATCGCTGGCGACTACATGTCGGCGGCCTCGTTCCTGGGCATTTCGGCGGCGGTGATGGCCAACGGCTATGACGGCCTGATCTACGCCATCGGCTTCCTGGTGGGCTGGCCGATCCTGACCTTCCTGCTGGCCGAGCGCCTGCGCAACCTGGGCAAGTTCACCTTCGCCGACGTCGCCGCCTACCGCTTCAAGCAGGGGCCGGTGCGCAGCTTCGCCGCCAGCGGCACGCTGGTGGTGGTGGCCTTCTACCTGATCGCGCAGATGGTGGGCGCCGGTTCGCTGATCAAGCTGCTGTTCGGCCTGGACTACTGGATCGCAGTGGTGCTGGTGGGCGGCCTGATGATGGTCTACGTGCTGTTCGGCGGCATGACCGCCACCACCTGGGTGCAGATCATCAAGGCGGTGCTGCTGCTGTTCGGCGTGACCTTCATGGCGATCATGATCATGGCCAAGTACGGCTTCAGCTTCGAGGCGCTGTTCTCCAGCGCGGTCGCGGTGAAGGCGCAGGTGGCGACCAATGCCGGCAAGACCGCGGCGGAGGCGGCCACGGCGGGGCAAGGAATCATGGGACCAGGCGGCTTCATCAAGGACCCGATCTCCGCGATCGGCTTCGGCATGGCGCTGATGTTCGGCACCGCCGGCCTGCCGCACATCCTGATGCGCTTCTTCACCGTGCCGGACGCCAAGGAAGCCCGCAAGTCGGTGTTCTGGGCGACCACCTGGATCGGCTACTTCTACATGCTGATCTTCATCATCGGCTTCGGCGCGATCACCCTGGTGCTGACCAACCCCGAGTTCGCCGATGTCGCCAAGGGCGAGATCCTGGGCGGCAAGGGCGCGCAGAACATGGCGGCGGTGCTGGTGGCCAAGGCGGTGGGCGGCGACATCTTCCTGGGCTTCATTTCGGCGGTCGCGTTCGCCACCATCCTGGCGGTGGTCGCCGGGCTGACGCTGTCCGGCGCCTCGGCGGTCTCGCACGACCTGTACGCCACCGTG
This sequence comes from Lysobacter sp., assembly GCA_036803045.1. Classification (GTDB taxonomy): domain Bacteria; phylum Pseudomonadota; class Gammaproteobacteria; order Xanthomonadales; family Xanthomonadaceae; genus Solilutibacter. The sequence continues at coordinate 4,696 of DAIRVA010000031.1, forward strand.
TTCAAGCACGGCAACGCGGACAGCGCCTCGGAGCTGCGGGTCTCGCGCATCACCACGGTGGCGCTGGGCATCGTGGCGGTGGTGCTGGGCATCATCTTCGAGAAGCAGAACATCGCCTTCATGGTCTCGCTGGCGTTCGCGGTGGCGGCTTCGGCCAACTTCCCGGTGCTGTTGCTGTCGGTGCTGTGGAAAGGCTGCACCACCCGCGGCGCGGTGGTCGGCGGCTTCGCCGGGTTGATCGCGGCGGTGGTGCTGACCGTGCTCAGCCCCTCGGTGTGGGAAGACACGCTGGGCCACGCCAAGGGCAGCGCGCTGTTCCCGTACAGCTCGCCGGCGCTGTTCTCGGTGACGCTGGCCTTCCTCACCATCTGGCTGGTGTCCAAGTTCGACCGCAGCGCACGCGGCGACCAGGACCGCGCCGGCTTCCAGGCGCAGCAGATCCGTTCGGAAACCGGGTTGGGCGCCTCCAAGGCGTCCGCGCACTGACCCACGCCTCCCCCACGGGGCATGCGACGCCGGCCACTGGCCGGCGTCTTTTTTTGGATCGCGATGGTTCCGATGCTGCGGGCACGGACGGGCGTCAGCGCGCCGGCCAGCCCCGCTGCTGCAGCGCCAGCCAGCACAGCGCGACGGTGGTGGCATCGCCCAGGGCCGTGTGGCGGCCGATCGCCGGCACGCCCAGGGTCTCGGTGATATGCGCGAAGTCCAGGTTGATCGGCGCATCCGGGCGCCGGCGGCGCTGCTGCGCGGCGACGGCATCGCCCAGGTCGATCACCGGATTGGGAAGGCCGAAGCCGGTCAGCGCGCGCACGTGCGGCGCCAGCATGTCCAGGTCGAAACCCAGGTAATAGCCCAGCAGGCGGCGACCGCCCAACCAGTGCAGGAATTCGCGCACCACTTCGACCACCGGCTCGCCGGCGCTGGCCTCGTCCGGGGTGATGCGGTGGTGGCGGATGGAATCGATGCCGAACGCGCGCGCGGTATGCACGCGCCGCTCGAAGCGCTCCGACAGCCACACCCGGCCGTCGCGCACCGGCACCGCCGCCAGGCTGAGGATGTGGTCGCGCGCCGGATCCATGCCGGTGGTTTCGAGGTCCAGGCTGACCCATTCGCCGGCCGACGCCGGCTGCAGCAATGCAGCCCATTCGCCATCGCCATGGCGCCGCCGCAACCACCAGCGCGTCAGCGGCCGCATGCTCAATCGCTCAGGTGGAACACGCTGCGCACGTGCTGCTGGAACGCCTTGACCACCCGCAGCGCGTCGCGCAGCAGTTCGCGGTCCAGCCGGCGCAGGGTATCGGCCTGCAAGCGATTGTCGGGCACGCGGCCGGCATCCAGCGCCGCCAGCTGCGCATCCAGCCGCAGCCGCTGCAGCACCGCCAGGGTCTGCGCCAGGTCGCGGCCCAGCGCGGCGTCCAGCTTGCCGGCCTGCACCAGTGCCTCGCAGCGCGCGAAGCTGTTGCGATGTTCGATGCCGTGCTTCAGCGCCAGGCAGCGCAGGCCGTGCACGATCGGGAAGACACCGCCCTTCTTGATGTCGATGCCGCCATCGCCCTGGCGCAGCTGGCCGAAGAACGACAGCGGGCTTTCGAAGCGCAACACCGCGGCGGCCATCGCATGCAGCAGGCGCTCGTCGCCGCCGAGATCGAACAGCTGCGTCTCCAGCGGCGCGAACAGTACCGTGTTGCCGGCGACCGGGCGCGCATCCAGGGTGATCGCAAGATCCATCGCCGCCTGCGCGTCGTAGTGCGAGCGCCAGTCGTGCAGCCGCGCGCGCCACTGCGCCGCGCTCATCCGCCAGTGCGGGTTGGACACCATCACCCCGCCGGCGCAGGGTGGGTAGCCCACTTCGCCCATGGCCTCGGAAAAGCGCGCCATCACCGCGTCCAGCTGCGGCCAGTCCAGCGCATTGTCCACCACCAGCGCGTTGTCCTGGTCGGTCTTCAGCAGCTGTTCGCGGCGGCCTTCGCTGCCCAGCACCAGCAGGCACAGCTTGCCCTGCATCTCCGGCGGCACCAGCAGCTCGAACAGGCGCGACATCACCCGGCTGTTGAGCGCGCTGACCAGCTCCATCAGCGCCGGCATGCGCGCGCCCTGCGCGTGCAGGGTGCGCACCAGCTTGGTCATGCCGCGCGCCGCGTCGGCCACTTCGTCCAGGCTGCGCGCGCGCGCCAGGCGCAGGGTGATCAGGTGCGAATGGCTGGCGTAGTGCGACAGCACCTCGGCCATGCCCAGGGTGCCGACGATGCAGTCGTCGTCGCGCACCGCGACCCGCTCGATGCGGCGTTCGGTCATCGTCGACAGCGCCTGGAACAGCACGTCGTTGGTGCGCATCGCCACCAGTGGGCGGCTGGCCAGCGGCCCCACCGGCGCCTGCAGCGGCACGCCGCCCTGGGTCAGCGCATCCAGCAGGTCGGTACGGGTGACCACGCCCGGCTGCGGATGCGCCGGATCGTCGACCAGCAGGCAGTCCACCCGCTCCTCGCGCAGGCGCGCGCTGGCCTGGGCGATGCTGGTCGCCGCCGGCACCCGCACCGCCGGCGCCAGCTGCGCGGCGCCGACCTGGGTGACCATCAATTCGTCCAGCTCGGACTTGCGGGAGCGGTCGGACAGCGCGCCCTTCACCGCCAGGCCCTCCTGGAACCAGGCGGCGAAGGCCGGGGCATCGGCCAGCAGCTGGCGGAAGGTCTCGGCCGGGATCAGGAAGCTGACCACGTCGGTATCCGCGCGGTAGCTGTGGCGCGCGCGCCCGGCCATCACCGCCCAGGCGCCGAAGATGTCGCCGGCGCCGTAATCGGCGAAGCGCTGCTCGTGACCGGCGGCGTCCTGGTCGAAGGCGTGGACCTGACCCTTGAGGATCACCACCACCCGTTCCGACGGCGCGCCGGCGGTAATGATCGTCTCGCCACGGGCGTGGAAGCCCATGTCCACCCGCGCCGCCAGCCGCGCGCGGCCGGCGTCGTCGAGCAGATCGAACGGTGGCTGGCTCAGGTCCAGCCCGGGCACCGCATCCATGGCGCACTCCCAGCGCGAGCAGAGACTTACGCATTCTGGCAGCGCGCGCGCGTCACGCACATGCGACCTTGGCCGCAGGCACCGGATCGGCATCCTGCACTTGTTCCGAACAGGAATCGGAGCAAGATACGGAGTTTCTCCCGCAGGAGTCCCCGCATGCCCACGATTCCCTTCCGTCGCGCCGCGCTGGCGCTGGCCGTGCTCGCGTCGCTTGCCGCCTGCGATCGCGGCGCCTCCGCCGACAAGATCGCCGCGCCCGCCACCGCCGAGGCACCCGCCGCGCCGACGTCCGGCATCGACATGATCGGCATCGACAAGGCCGTGCAGCCCGGCGACGACTTCTACGCCTACGCCAACGGCAAGTGGCAGGCCACGGCGGAAATCCCCGCCGACCGCGCCAGCATCGGCGTGTTCTACACCGTGTTCCAGAAGGCGGAAAAACGCCTGTCCGACCTGGTGCAGGGGCTGGCCAAATCCGATCCGGCCGCCGGCAGCGAGGCGCGCAAGATCGCCGACTACTACGCCGCTTACATGGACGAGGCCGGCATCGAGGCGCGCGGGCTGGCACCGCTGCAGGCCCAGCTGGACAGTGTCGATGCCATCACCGACGGCGCGGCGCTGTCGCGTTACCTCGGCGGCAACCTGCGCGCCGACGTCGATCCGATGAACGCCACCAACTACTACACCGAGAACCTGTTCGGCCTGTTCGTCGGGCAGGGCCTGGAAGATCCGTCGAAGAACATGGGCTACCTGCTGCAGGGCGGGCTGGGCATGCCCGACCGCGAGTACTACCTGTCGGCGGACAAGGACATGGCCGCCAACCGCGAGGCGTACAAGACCTATGTGGCCGCGCTGCTGAAGCAGGCCGGCACGCCGGATGCAGAAGCGAAAGCCAAGGCGGTGTTCGACCTGGAAATGAAGATCGCGCAGGCGCAGGCCAGCGTGGTCGACACCCAGAACATCCACAAGGCCAACAACCCGTGGCCGACCGCCGAACTCGGCAAGCGCGCGCCCGGCATCGACTGGCCCGCCTTCCTGGATGCCGCCGGCCTGACCGACCAGCAGACCCTGGTGGCGTGGCAGCCGGAGGCGATCGGCAAGCTCGCGGCATTGGTCGCCAGCCAGCCGCTGCAGACGTGGAAGGACTACCTGCGCTTCCACGCGCTGAACCACAGCGCGACGCTGCTGCCCAAGGCCTACGCCGACTTGAACTTCGGTTTCTACGGCACCCAGCTGCAGGGCACCACCCAGCAGCGCGATCGCTGGAAGCGCGCGATCGCCGCCACCGACGGCGCGCTGGGCGACGCCATCGGCCAGATCTACATCAAGCAGTACTTCCCGGCATCGTCCAAGGCCAAGGTCGAGGGCATGGTGCAGAACATCCTCGCCGCGTTCCGCGACGGGGTGGACAAGCTCAGATGGATGAGCCCGGAGACCAAGACGCTGGCCAAGCAGAAGGCGCAGACCATGCGCGTCAGCGTGGGCTATCCCGATACCTGGCGCGACTATGCCTCGCTGGAAGTGAGGGCCGACGATCCGCTGGGCAACGCCCTGCGCGCGGAGGAAACCGAATACCGCCACCAGCGCGCCAAGCTCGCGCAGGCGCCGGACCGCGGCGAATGGTGGATGACGCCGCAGACGGTGAACGCGGTGAACCTGCCGTTGCAGAACGCGATGAACTTCCCCGCCGCGATCCTGGAAGCGCCGTTCTTCGATCCCAACGCGGACGATGCCGCCAACTACGGCGCGATCGGCGCGGTGATCGGCCACGAAGTCAGCCACGGCTTCGACAACCTCGGCGCGGAGTTCGATGCCGAGGGCCGGCTGCACAACTGGTGGACGCCGCAGGACGCCGAGCACTTCAAGGCCGCCGCCGACCGCCTGGCCGCGCAGTACGACGCCTACGAACCGCTGCCGGGCCTGCACATCAACGGCAAGCAGACGTTGGGCGAGAACATCGCCGACGTGTCCGGCCTGCAGGCCGCGTACGCCGCCTACCACGCCTCGCTGGGCGGCAAGCCGGCGCCGGTGATCGACGGCCTGAGCGGCGACGAACGCTTCTTCCTGGCCTTCGCCCAGGTGTGGCGCACCAAGACCCGCGAAGCCGCCCTGCGCGCGCAGGTGATCGGCAACGAACACGCGCCCGGCCAGTGGCGCGCGCTGACCGTGCGCAACATCGACGCCTGGTACGACACCTTCAAGGTGCCCGAGGGTGCGGAGCTGTATCTCAAGCCGGAGGATCGGGTGAAGATCTGGTAAACGGTCGGCATGGCGTCGCAACGAAACCGCCGGCCTCGAGCCGGCGTTTTCGTCTCGTTGCATCGAGCTCATCGCGTTGGCGCGGGCTACTCCTTTCGTGCCGGAGAAGCACCGTGGTTCGTGCCCTACCCGCGCGAACGATTTGTCCGTGGCGCATCCGGCCCGGTGCGTGGGCCAGCACTCAGTTCCGTTGTCGGTTTAAGTCCGGATGCGTCCACGTCCGCGCTGTCGCTGTCCAGCGGCAGGACCCGCAAGCCCTTTCATGGGAAGTCGTCGAGCGTTCGGTAGCCGGCACCATCGACGATGGCTTGCCGGTATAGCGGCACCCGGTCCCGATGACTGCCGAGCGTGGCCGAATGCGGCCACGGCGAGTCCATGGGTTTACTGCACTGGCGCGGCCGGTTCCGTCGCGTCGGGGCGCGCCCTGCTTGCCCTGGCGTTGCGCACCCGTCCGCCCCGCGCCGTCCGGCGGGACTGACGCTGGAAACAGCGGGCTTGTCATGCAGGGCCGATGCCGGCCGCTTCATCCACGGTCACTTTCCTGCTTCAGGCATGCGGCGATGGACACGCGGCCCGGGGGCAGGGTCAGTCGCGGCCTCGGAAGCCGGTGCGGGTTCGGTTGGCTGCGTAGCCGCTTCGGCCAGGTTATTGCGTTTGCGCAAATCCTTTTCTTCCTGCTTGCGCTTTTTGGCCAGCTCCCGCTGGCGCTTTTCGAATGCATAGTTTGGCTTGGCCAAGGGCAGAGTCTCCGTTCTGGGTCAGTGGTGGCGCGATGAAGTCGGCTTGGCGGGCGCAGGCGGCGATGTTCCCGACTCCGGATGGATCCTTTGCAGGGAGTGCGTCACGCCCAGCACCTCGATTTTCCCGCCCGCCTTGCGGAAGGCATCGATGTCCGCCGCGATGGTTTCCCGTGTCAGCGGCGTTCGGTCGTTGCCCTTGCGGCCGGAAGGCGGATGGTTGCTCTTCGAGATGGCGGGGGACGAGGTGGTGGTGCTTGCGGGAGGCGTTTTCTTCGGGCGAACCATGATGCTTCACGCTCCTTCAATACATCTGCAGGGGTATGCCGCGGGCATTGCGGTCGCTGTAATCGGCGCGCACTTCGCGGCAATAGGGGCCACCCATCGCAAACCTGCGGCAGGTGTCCGGACGGCTTTCGTAGATCGAGCACTGCATGCGGCTCGAATCCAGGGCGACGCACCAACCTTCCTCGTCCCGGGCCATCACGTGCAGTCCGGTCGCTGTCCACGTCGTGTAGTGGAGCGGGATGCGATCCTCGGCCTGCAGGACGACCGTCAGCCGGCAACACACGGCATCGCAATGGCCGCAATCGACTTCAGAGTCAGCGATGGGCGCCGTCATGAGTACCTTCGCAAGCCCGATACCCGGGCCTGGCGCACGTGCATGAAGCAAAGGGGCGTGGTGTTTCGGTGCTCCGGCATGTGTGCTCCGAAGGGGCCTCACCCCAGCGGGGTGATGACGCGTGAAAGGGAGCGCAGCGAACGACGTTGCGGAAGCCGGACGGACGCACGGAAGCGCGAAGATGCTTGCAGGCATCCTACGCGTTTGCGCTTCATCGTGCCGAAAATCGCATGGTGCATGACGGACATCGTGAAGGGGGCACCGTGCACGAGGGCGCATACTCGGGCTTCAGGCGGAGTGCCGGCATGCCCCAGCATCACATCGCGTTTTTCACGTTCACTTTGGGAAGCCGGGAGAGCATCGGACCCAACACCTTGCGCGAGATCTGGTCGGCGGCAAGCGGGATCGGCAATGTCAGCGTTGGACGAAGACAGCCCGAGGGCGTCTGGAGAGACAAGCCTGTCTACACCTTGTATGCGCCCCAGCGCTTGAGCAATCTTCGGGAAGTCGAGCTTCGTCTGCTTCGTTCACTTGAGGCGATCCATCTGCATGCCTCCTTGACTGCATTGCACCACTGAATGCTGTTCTGTCGCAGCGATCCGGCCGGAAGACCCGCCAGCGGGTGGCAAGGAGCAAGGCAAGGCGCGGCTGTCACGCGCGGACGCACGCCATTGGCATCCGTCAGCCACCCGAACACCCATGTCCGTGCACGCCATGAAAGAGCGGCGAGAGGGCAAAGACATGACAGGAGGCCAGGGTCCATGCGCGCTCCGTCCGCGCCCCGGGTTGTTCGCAGCCGACTACGGGAAAGCGGTTGGCCTGGGACTCAACGCGGTGGCGCGGCCAGTTCCTTCGCGTCCAGATAGCCATCGCGGTCGGCATCCTGGCGGTGGAAGCGCTCGAGCAGGCGCGCGTGGTGTTCCTCGCGGCCGATCGGCCTGCCGCGGCCGCCGGGCAGTTCGTCGCGCGAGAGCATGCCGTCGCGGTCGCGGTCCATCGCCTCGAATCCCCGGCTCATCCAGGCGACATATTCCGCCGGAGAGACGCGGGCGTCGCCATCCCGGTCGATCAGCTTCAGGTAATCACTGGTCGTGCGCAGGCCCTGGGCCTGCACGGCGCCGATCAGCACCAGCGCCGCCAACACGAGCGGCGCTGCGGGACGCATCTCAGGCCGCTTGCAGTGAATAGCCGCGCAGGCGCTGCGCGAATTCCTGCAGCGAGCGGATCCCGCTGGCCTCGGCTTCGCGGCACCAGTCCTGCAGTCGGTGCAGCTTTTCGGCGGCGTCGGCCGAGCGCACTTCCAGCAGCGTGGACAGCCGGCGCCGGTGCTCGACCAGCGTGCGGATGCGTGGCGATGCGGTGATCCATGCCTCCATCTGCTCGCGCGCCTCGGGCCGCAGCCAGCGGCCATCGTCGGCCATCGCCTTGCGCAACGGGCGCGGCATCAGCCGCCGCACGCCAACGCCGCGGTGGCGCGCTTCCTCGCGCAGCGCGGGCTTGACCACGTTGCGATGGAAATCGGTCATCGCCTGGAAGCGATGGGCCAGCAAGGCCTTCATCGTCTCCATGTCGGGCATCGGGATGTTGGGGCGGATGTCGAGCGAAGGCGCGACCCGCAGCACCTTCGCCAGCCCGAGCTTCTCCATCCCGCGGATCGCCACCCAGCCGATGTCGAATTCCCACTTGCGCAGCGCGAACTTGGCCGAGGACGGGAAGGCGTGGTGGTTGTTGTGCAGTTCCTCGCCGCCGATCCACACGCCCCAGGGCGATAGGTTGGTCGCGGTGTCGCTGGTCTCGAAGTTGCGGTAACCCCACCAGTGGCCCAGGCCGTTGACCACGCCCGCGGCCCAGAAAGGGATCCATGCCATCTGCAGCGCCCAGGCGGCGACGCCCTTCAGGCCGAACAGCGCGGCCAGCACCACCAGCAGCACCACCGGACCCATCGTGGCCCAGCGCGCGTACAGCTTGCGTTCGATCCAGTCGTCCGGGCAGCCCTTGCCGTACTGCTCGATGTCGGCGCGCTGCAGCCTGGCCTCGCGGTAGAGCTCGACCCCGCGCCAGAACACCGTGCCGATGCCCTTGTGCATCGGGCTGTGCGGGTCTTCCTCGGTCTCGCATTTGGCGTGGTGCTTGCGGTGGATCGCCGCCCATTCGCGCGCGATCATCGAGGTGGTGAGCCACGACCAGAAGCGAAAGAAGTGCGCTGGTACCGGATGGAAATCCACGCCGCGATGGGCGAGCGAGCGGTGCAGGTACAGCGTGACCGAGAAGATGGTCAGCTGGGTGGCGATGAGGAAGTAGACGGCGAGGCCGGTCCAGCCGATCTGGACCAGGCCGCCGGACAACAGGTCGGGCAGCGAAGCGGGCATGTGGATTGTCGGGAGACCGCGCCAACTGGCGCGTCTACATGATGCGGGCGGGCGCCCGAACCGTCACCAGACGGATGCGTATGGAGTTCATCTTCGCGCTGCCCCTTTCCTGTCGCAGGCGGCGCCCCCATCCTCGGCACCATGCCGGAGCTTCCCGAAGTCGAAACCACGCGCCGCGGCCTGGCGCCGCACTTGCACGGCCGCCGCATCGCCGAGGTCGTGCTCCGCCGCGATGCGCTGCGCTGGCCCATCCCGCCGGAGCTGCCGGCCCGGCTGCGGGCGCAGCCGATCGCTGGCATCCGCCGTCGCGCCAAATACCTGCTGCTGGACACCGACCGCGGCAGCGCGCTCTGGCACCTCGGCATGTCCGGCAGCCTGCGCGTCCTGCCCGGGGACACGCCTCTGCGCACGCACGATCATGTCGATGTCCGGCTGGACGATGGTTGCGTGTTGCGCTTCAACGATCCGCGCCGCTTCGGCTGCCTGCTGTGGCAACCGGCGGGCGAAACCCACGAGCTCCTGCGCCGGCTGGGCCCCGAGCCGCTGTCGGATGCGTTCGATGGCGATCGCCTGTTCGCGCATTCGCGCGGACGCAAGGCGCCGGTGAAGACCTTCCTGATGGACCAGGCCGTGGTGGTCGGGGTCGGCAACATCTATGCGGCCGAAGCGCTGTTCGAGGCCGGCATCGCGCCGCAGCGCGCGGCCGGAAGCATCTCGCGGGAACGCTATGGGCGTCTTGCCGCCGCGGTGAAGCGCATCCTCGCGCATGCCATCGAGCGTGGCGGCACCACCTTGCGCGATTTCATCAGCCCGGACGGCCTGCCCGGCTATTTCGAACAGGAGCTGCTCGCCTACGGTCGCGGCGGCGAGCCCTGCAGGCAGTGCGGTGCCCGGCTGAAGGAGGCCAGGATCGGCCAGCGCGCCAGCGTCTGGTGCCCGCGCTGCCAGCGTTGAGGCGGGTCTCGGCTATCCTCGGTGCATGCAAGCGCACACGCCACCCGACGGCATCACGCAATGGCTGGACGATGCCCGCGGCGGCGATCGTGCGGCGCTCGACCGCGTGCTGCAGGCGCTCTACCACGAGCTGCACGCGATGGCGAAGCGGCAGCTGGGAAATGCGGCCGGCGATACCCTCGACGCCACCGTGCTGGTGCACGAGGCCTATCTGCGCCTGGTCGGGCAGGAAGACGTGCAGTTCGCCGACCGCGCCGCGTTCTTCGCCTACGCCGCCTCGGCGATGCGCAGCGTGGTGGTGGACCATGCGCGCGCGCGGCTGGCGCTCAAGCGCGGCGGCGGCGACACCGTGCAGCGCGTCGCCGACCTGCCCGACAACGTCAACGACGGCATCCGCCTCGACGAGGACCTGCTTTCGCTCGACAGCGCGCTGACGCAGTTGAACGAAATCGATCCGCAGCTCGCGCGCATCGTCGAACTGCGCTATTTCGCCGGCCTGTCCGAACTGCAGATCGCCGAGCTCACCGAGCGATCCGAGCGCAGCGTGCGCCGCGACTGGCAGAAGGCGAGGATGTTCCTGCTGCAGATGCTGCAGGGCGAATAAGCGGATGGAACGCACCCGCTGGCAACGGCTGTCGCAGGCGCTGGATGCATTGCTCGACCTTGAGCCGGAAGCGCGCGCGGCGCGGCTGGCGGCGATCGAGGCGGAGGACGCCGGCTTCGCCCGCGACCTGCGCGGGCTGCTGGCGCAGGAGGACACGCAGGACAGCATGCTCGACACGCCGCTGGTCACCGCACCGCCCGGCCCGCGCGAGGGCGAGCAGGTCGGACCCTACCGGCTGGAACGCCTGCTGGGCGAGGGTGGCATGGGCCAGGTCTGGGTCGCCGAGCGCGCCGACGGTCTGTACGAACGTCGCGTCGCGCTCAAGCTGTTGCGCCCCGGGTTGGCCGATCCCAACCTGCGCCTGCGCTTCACCCGGGAACGGCAGATCCTGGCCCGGCTCGAGCATCCGCACATCGCGCGCCTGCTCGATGCCGGCATCGACGCGTCGGGCCAACCCTACCTGGCGCTGGAGGAAGTGCAGGGCGAGGGCATCCTCGAATACTGCCGCAAGCGCGGCCTCGGGCTGCGGCCGCGCCTGCAACTGTTCCAGCAAGTGTGCGAGGCGGTCACCCACGCGCACGCCAACCTGGTGGTGCATCGCGACCTCAAGCCCTCCAACATCCTGGTCACGCCGGACGGACAGGTGCGGCTGCTCGATTTCGGCATCGCCAAATTGCTCGACGGCAACGCATCCGATCCGCCCGAGGCCACCCGCACCGGCGTGCGCAGCTTCACCCTGCATTACGCCGCGCCCGAGCAGATCCGCGGCGAGCCGGTGACCACGCAGACCGACGTGTACTCGCTCGGCGTCGTGCTCTACGAGCTGCTTTCGGGGCAGAAACCCTACCGGCTCAAGCGCGAGACCAGTGCGCAATGGGAAGAGGCGATCCTGGCCGGCGAGCCGCAGCGGCCTTCCACGACCGTCGTTCGTGGCGGCGACGACGAAGCCGTGCCCGGCATCGACCGCAGGCGCTGGTCGAAGATGCTGGCCGGCGACCTCGACAACATCGTGCTGAAGTCGCTGTCGAAGCGTCCGGTCGAGCGCTATCCCTCCGCCGAGGCGCTCTCGCTCGACATCCAGCGCCACCTGGACGGCATGCCGGTGCTGGCGAGGCCGCAGAGTGTCGGTTATCGGCTGCGCAAGTTCCTGCGCCGGCATCGGTGGCCGATCGGCCTCTCGTTGTTCGCCGCATCGGTGCTGATCGTGTTGCTGGGCTTCACCTGGTGGCAGCGGCAGCAGGCGGTGCGCGAAGCCGCGCGTGCGCAGGCCCTGCAAACCTTCGTGATCGGGCTGTTCGAGCATGCCGGTGTCGCGCGCAGCGGCCGGCCGCTGGAAGTGGAAACGCTGATCGATGCCGGCGAGCGCCGCGGCGACCGCGAGCTGTCGATGCAGCCGCGCGCGCATGCCGAGTTGCTCGGGGTGATCGCGCGGATCCGCATCGCGCTCGGCCAATACGACGAGGCCGGGCGCCTGCTCGACCGCCAGCTTGGCGTGCTGTCCACCTTGACGGATGTTCCGCCCGTGTTGAGGCTGGATTCGGCGACCCAGCGCGGCCGCGTCCAGCGCCTGCAGGGCGACGCGCAGGGCTGCGTGGCAACGCTGTCGCCGTTCCAGGGCACGGCGCGGCAGGTGCAGGCACAGTTGCCGGCATCGGTGTCCGAGTACTACTCGCAGCTGGCGCGCTGCCGGCGCGCGATCGGCGAGCGCGACGCCGCGCGCGCCCTGTTCGAGCAATCGCTGGCCTTGCGCCGCGGTGCGCTCGGCGACGACATCGGCGTGGTCGAGAACCTGACCGACCTGGCCGCGCTCTCCGTCGACGCGCGCGACCCGGTACAGGCGCTGCGCGGATTCGAAGGCGCGCTCGCCCAGCTCGAACGCATCGCGGGGCCACGGCACCGCCTGGCGATCGACATCCTGCGCTCGATCGGTGCCACCCAGCAGCAGCTGGGTCAGCCTGCCGCTGCGCGGCGTTCCTACCTGCGCGCGCTGCAGGTGTCGTCCGCCTTGCAGGGCACCAGCCATCCGGCGAGCCTGGCGTTGCGCCGGCAAGTCGCCCAGCTGCTGCTGGAGGAGGGCAAGCTGGCGCTCGCCGAACGCCTGCTGGACAGCAACCATGCGCTGGTGCTGCCGCGCTTCGGCGCTTCCAGCGCGGATGCCGCCGGTTCCTGGGATGCGCTCGGTCAGGTCGCCTACGCAATGGGCGGCCTGGATCGTGCGCACGACCGCTACCTGCGCTCGGCTGCGGCCTGGCGTGCGCTCGGCAACCTGCCCGCTCTGGCCGATGTCCTGCAGCGGGACGCCATGGTCCTGCTCGAGGCCAACCGCCCGCAGGTCGCGCAGCGGGAACTGGCGCAATCGCTGCGGGCCCGCGGCCACGACACTGCGGAAACGCACCTGCTGCTGGCCGAGGCGGCCTGGCGGATGGGCCAGTTCGATCGGGCGGAAGCGGAGATCGCCAAGGCGGAGGCCGCCTCGCCGCAGTCCGCCGAACCCGCGCTGGCGCGTGCGCGTTTGCTGCTGTCGCGCGGCGGCAGCGCGGAAAAAGCCGAAGTCGAGGCGATGGCAGCCCGCATGCAGGCCTTGTCCGTGCGCCCGGTGCGCGACGCCCAAGCCTTGCGCATCCACCAACAGGCACGCCTGCTGGGCGCCGCGTTGCGCTGCGATGCGGCCGAGTTCGAGGCCATCGATGCGCGCTTGGCCACGGATGCGCCGGAAGGCGGGCCGCTCGTGCGCGAGATGGCGCGCCTGCGGCAGGCCTGCGCCCTGCCGTCCGGCGTCAGAGCGGCAACGGCGCCTGCTGCGGCTCGACCCCGCCCTCGCCCCGCATCACCCGCTTGAATTCGCGGCGGCTGACCGAGACGTAGCGTTCGTTGCCGCCGATCTCGACCTGCGGGCCATCGGCGACCGCGCGGCCGGCGTCGTCGACGCGCACCGTCATGGTCGCCTTGCTGCCGGTATGGCAGATCGTCTTGATCTCCTGCAGCTCGTCGGCCCAGGCCAGCAGCGCCGCGCTGCCTTCGAACAGTTCGCCGCGGAAATCGGTGCGCAGGCCGTAGCACAGCACCGGGATGCCGAGCGCATCGACGACCTCGCTCAACTGCCACACCTGCGGCTTCGACAGGAACTGGGCCTCGTCCACCAGCACGCAGTCCAGTGGGCCGTATTCGTCGATGTCGGCCACGACCCTGCGCTTGAGATCGTCGCCGCGCTCGAAGCGCATGCCCTCCGCCTTCAGGCCGATGCGCGACGCGACCGTGCCGCTGCCGGCGCGGTCGTCCAGCGCCGGCGTCAGGATCATCACGCGCATGCCGCGCTCGCGGTAGTTGTGCGCCGACTGCAGCAGCGTGGTGGTCTTGCCGGCATTCATCGCCGAAAAATAGAAATACAGCTTGGCCATGCCGGGATTGTCCGCGCGCCCGCCGCGGCTGTCACCTGCGCTCAGGCGGCTGGCGGGCGGGTTCGGGCGGCGCGCCGGACTCGCCGGTCTTGAAGTCGCCGACGTCGACCCGGCCCTTGCGTGCGCCTTCCACGATCTCGCGCTGCCAGGTCCAGTAATGCGTCGGTTGCCAGAACTTGGGGTCGTAGTACTGGCTGCCGTCGACGACCACGTCGCCGGCGGGGCCGGGGATGTAGATCTTCAGCGAACCGACCATGCCGGTCCGGCTGCCGGTGACATCGCTCATCGCCCGGCGCAGCATGCGCTCCATCCGCGGCTTGGCGACTTCGTCGCCGTAGCGCGCGTACACGTCCTGCCCGACCTGCAGCGCGCGTTCGCGCTCGGCCGCGTCCAGCGATTCCCAGTATTGCTCGCGGAAGACGATGAACTGCCCGAAGCCGCGCTCGGCCGCCAGGTCCATCCACGCATAGGCGGCGGGGCGGTCGCGTGCGATGCCGCGGCCTTCCCACAGCATCTCGGCATAGGCGGCCTGCGACTGCTTGTCGGCGTACAGGGCGGCGCGGCGGAAGTGCGCGGCGGCGTCCTCGTATCGCGCCTTCCGCATCGCCTGCAGGCCGAGCACGCGGAAGCGCATGTCCGGGTGGCTGTCCATGAAGCCCGCGCTGGAGATCACGTCCTGTTCGCGCGGATTGGGCTTCCAGCGCTTGGCCGGTTGCGAGGCCGCAGCCGTGGCGACAACCGCGAAAGCGACCATCGGCAACCATTTCCATCCCTTTCGCATCGTCCGTCTCCGATTTCGTGTCCCCCGCGGGCGGGGAATCCGTCCGAGGTTAGTTAGAATGCGCGCCGCATCGTGAACGGGGATTCTTGCACAGCATGGAGGGATTGAATCCGCCGCAACGCCAGGCCGTCCTGCACACCGAGGGCCCGTTGCTGGTGCTCGCAGGCGCGGGCAGCGGCAAGACGCGCGTCATCGTCGAGAAGATCGCGCACCTGGCGTCGACCGGGCGCTATCCCGCGCGCCGCATCGCCGCGATCACCTTCACCAACAAGTCCGCGAAGGAGATGCGCGAGCGCGTCTCACGCCGCTTGAAGGGCGATGCCGGCGAAGGCCTCACCATCTGCACCTTCCACGCGCTGGGCCTGAAGATCGTGCAGGTCGATGGCGCCAGGTTGGGGTTGAAACGCGGCTTCTCCGTCTTCGATGCCGACGACGCGGCGGGCCAGATCAAGGACCTGATGCCCGGCGCGAAACCCGACGCCGTGCAGGCCTCGATGTCGCTGATCTCCAGGGCGAAGAACGCCGGGCTCTCGCCCGAGCAGGCCCTGGAAGCCGCGCGCTCGACCCGCGAGCTGGAAGCCGCGCGCCTCTACGCCAAGTACCAGGCGCGCCTGCAAAGCTTCAACGCGGTCGATTTCGACGACCTGATCCGCCTGCCCGTGCAGTTGCTGGAGAACGATGCCGAGGCCCGCGAGGCGTGGCGAGAGCGCATCGGCTACCTGCTGGTGGACGAGTGCCAGGACAGCAACGATGCGCAATACCGCTTGCTCAAGGCGCTGGCGGGCGAGGCCGGCCAGTTCACCTGCGTGGGCGACGACGATCAGTCCATCTACGCCTGGCGCGGCGCCAATCCCGAGAACCTGCTGCAGATGTCCGAGGACTATCCGGCGCTCGAAATCGTCAAGCTGGAGCAGAACTACCGTTGCAGCAACCGCGTGCTGCGCGCGGCCAACCACCTCATCGCGCACAACCCGCATGCGCACCTCAAGACGCTGTGGAGCGATGCGGCCGACGGCGAGCGCATCCGCGTGTGGGAGTGCCGCGACAGCGAGCACGAGGCGGAGAAGGTCGCCGCCGAAATCCAGTTCATCCACACCGCCAGGCAGGCGCCGTGGAGCGACGTCTGCATCCTGTTCCGCGGCAATCACCAGTCACGGCTGCTGGAAAAAGCGCTGCAACTGCTGCGCATTCCGTATCACCTCTCCGGCGGCACCGCGTTCCTTGAGCGCGCCGAGGTGAAGGACGCGCTGTCGTGGCTGCGCCTGTTGGTGAATCCGGAGGACGATGCCGCCTTCCTGCGCGCGGTGCAGTCGCCCAAGCGCGAGGTCGGCCAGACGACCTTGGCGAAATTGGCGGAACTCGCCCGCGAAGCGCATTTGCCGATGTCGCGTGCGGCCGAATCCGTCGGCTTGCTGAAGCAATTGCCGCCGCGTGCGGCGAATGCACTGCATGGCTTCACCGACATCGTGCATCGCCTGCGCCAGGAAGCGCGCGAGACAAGCGCTGCGGATCTCGTGCGCAGCCTCGCTGTGCGCTCCGGGCTGGATGCCGCGCTCAAGGCGCAATGCAAGTCCGAGCAGCTCTACCAGATCCGCCGCGGCAACCTGGAGGAACTGGCGCAGTGGTTCGAGGGCGCGCGTGGCTCGGGCGTGGGCGACCTGGCCGCGCAGCTCGCGCTGGTCTCGCGCAGCGACAAGGATGACGCCGGCAATCAGGTCCGCTTGATGAGCCTGCACGCGGCCAAGGGCCTGGAGTTCCGCCACGTCTTCATCGTCGGGATGGAAGACGGCACCCTGCCGCACGAAGCCAGCCTGGACGAAGGCCGGCTGGAGGAAGAGCGCCGCCTGCTGTACGTCGGCATCACCCGCGCCAAGGAGCGGCTCTGGCTGTCGCATTCGGCCAAGGCGACGCGCTGGGGCAGCATGGTGAAGCTTTCGCCTTCGCGCTTCTTCGACGAGCTGCCAGCGGCCGAACTGCAACGCGACGGCGCCGATCCACTGGCCGATGCCGAACACAAGCGCGAACGCGCCCGCGTTGGCTTCGCCGACATTCGGGCGCTTCTGGGCGACTGAACTCGGCGTGTGCCGGTCGGCTTCGCTAGACTCGCCTTCTTCCACTCGACGAGGCCCCGCATGCGAACTCCGACCCGCGCCTGCGCCGTGCTCAGCGGCATCCTCCTGCTGGCCGCCTGCCGGACCACCGCCCCGGCTGCCTCCGTCCCGGCGGCTGCGGCGCCGGCGGACGATAACCTGAACGCTGTCGCCTGGGTCCAGCGGTCGGCCGAGTACGCGGCCACGACCGCCAGCCTGTATCGCGCAGCCGGCGACCGGCTCGATGCGCTGCTGGCTTCGGGCCTGGACGCGTTGCCGCCCGACGAGCGCGGGAACCCGGCGACCGGCCTGCCGCCGGCGATCATCATGGATATAGACGAAACCGTGCTCGACAACTCCCCTTACCAGGCGCGGCTGGTCCTGCAGGGCACGGAGTTCGCCGACGAGGGCTGGGCGCACTGGGTCGCGGAGGCGCAGGCGAAGCCGGTCCCGGGCGTGGTGGCGTTCGCCCGGGCGGCGGCGGACAAGGGCATCGCGATCTATTACGTATCCAACCGCGAGGATCGCCAGCGTGCCGAAACGCTGGCCAACCTCCGGGCCGCCGGGTTGCCGGTGAAGGATGACGGCGTCTTCCTGGGAATGGGCTATCCGGTGGATGGATGCGTTTCCAAGGGCAGCGACAAGCATTGCCGCCGCGTGTGGGTCGGGCGCCGC
Organism: Lysobacter sp.; assembly: GCA_036803045.1. Classification (GTDB taxonomy): domain Bacteria; phylum Pseudomonadota; class Gammaproteobacteria; order Xanthomonadales; family Xanthomonadaceae; genus Solilutibacter. The sequence goes on from DAIRVA010000031.1 coordinate 22,200, forward strand.
CACCGCGTGGTGATGCAGTTCGGCGACCAGCTCGGCGATTTCGCCAGCATCCCCCGCAATACCCCGGCGGCGCGGGCCGAACTCTCGGCCAGGTACGCCGACTGGTGGGGCGAGCGCTGGTGGATGCTGTCCAATCCCACCTATGGCAGCTGGGAACCGGCCCTGTTCGGCAACGACTGGAAGCAGCCACGGGCGGTGCGGCGAGAGGCCAAGCGTGAGTCGTTGTTGCCGGAAATCAAATAAAATCAACAACTTGAAATATATTAATTCAAGTGTTGCATAAACTCATGGCGGGCGTTAACCTGCGTTCGCCAGACCATGTCCTCCGGCGTTGCCGGATTTATCCAGGAGACTCCGGTCTCCTTTTTTTTGCCTCATGCCGAGGCATGGGGCCTTGCCGGCTGCCGCGCGCCGCGCTCAAGATGGCCCCAGGATTGGTCCGGGACCTCGATCAACGCATGCCAAAGTCGTTCAGGATGCTTCGGCATGTCCTCGCGGGCATGCTCATCATCGCGTGGTTGCCGGGTTGCGGCGGACCGGGGGAGTCGCCGAACGCGGCGTCCGCAACCGCCGAGGTCAGGCATGGGGCGGCGACGCCTGCCGGTGCCGTCGGCGATCCGGTTGCCGCCTTGCGGCGCAACGCGCTGGCGGACGTCGCGCGCATCGCCCTGCCGCCCACCCTGCATGCGCAGACGGAGGCATCCTGGCGCGAAGGCCGCAGCCGCTGGCCGCTGACCGAGCTGCCGCTGGACGACAGCCTGCCGGGAATGCTCCAGACGCTGTCCGCGCCCGATGCCGAGCGCAAGCTGCAGGCCCGTTTCCGCCAGCAGGTCTCCGGGCAAACCCGCGCGTTGCAGGAAGCGGCACGCAGCTTGGGGCTGTTCGGCAAGCAGTACCTGATGCGCGAGGGCGATTACAACGCCCAGCAGCGCAGCCATTACGTGCGGATGATCGATGCCGTTTCGGCCTGGGCCGCGCGGGCGCCCTTGGGCGATCCTGCGCGCGGCCGGGAGAGCATCCATCTGCTGGTCCGGGGTGCCGCCCGCACCGGGCTCAAGGGCGATGCCGACCTGACCCGGCTTGGCATGACGGGCAGCCTGCAGGCATTGGCGCCGCTGTACATCGCGGCCAAGCAGGCATTGGGCCTCTACGGGCTGGGCGTGGATGCGGCGCTGGCCAGCCTGAAGGCGGAAACCGTGCGGACCGGGGGCGATGAGGCCGATGTCCGGGTGCGCTACACGCTGGCGGGCCGCGAGATCGAGACGGTCATGAAAGCGGTGCGGGTGGACGGCCGCTGGTATCTCGCCGACTATCTTGCCGCCGCCGAGGCGTCGCTGGCCGGTGGTAAGGCCGCCACGCAGGCCGGGACCGCCGTCCCGGCTGGGCGATAATGCCGCCGATGCAGAACCAGACGCCCCTGCCGTTCCCCGAGCCGGAAAAGCCGGACGCCACCGCCCAGGCTGCGACCGGCGGTCCTGCCGCTGGCACCCGTCCCGGGTCTCCACCCGCTGAAGCGGGCAATGCTCCCCGGCCACGCACGCCCCTGATCGTGTCCCGCCCGCTCTGGGCGAAGTTGCTGGGCAAGCTGCTCGAGCCCTGGATCGCCCTGAAGCTGGAACCCGAGGACCCGGCCCAGTTCGACGACGGTCGCCCGGTCTGCTACGTGCTGGAGGACTACGGCCTGAGCAACGCGCTGATCCTGGATCGCGCCTGCCAGGAGGCGGGGTTGCCGTCGCCGCTGATCCCGCTGGCCGGCGACCCGCTCGGCCGCAAGCGCGCGTATGTCGCGCTGTCGCGCCGCCATGCCAATGCGCTGGGGCTCGCCCCGGGTGCCGAGCACAAGACGCATTCCGGTTCGCTGGCACGGCTGTTGCAGGCCCATCGCGCCGATCCGGCGCTGGACGTGCAACTGGTGCCAGTGTCGATCTTCGTCGGCCGCGCGCCGGACAAGCAGAGCGGCTGGTTCTCGGTGCTGTTCTCGGAGAACTGGACGCTGGTCGGGCGCTTCCGCCGCATTCTCGCCATCCTGCTCAACGGCCGCGGCACGCTGGTGCGCTTCTCTCCGCCGGTGTCGCTGCGCACGATCATCGACGAGGGGCTGCCGCCCGAGCGCACCGTGCGCAAGCTCTCGCGCGTGCTGCGCACCCACTTCCACCGCATCCGCGCCGCGGTGATCGGCCCGGACCTGTCCACGCGACGCCTGCTGATCGATCGCGTGCTGGCTTCCGAGCCGGTCAAGCAGGCGATCGCCGACCAGGCGCGCCGCGACGGCAGCAAGCCCCGGGACGCATGGAAGAAGGCGCATGCCTACGCCTGGGAGATCGCGGCCGACTACTCGCATCCGGTGGTGCGTTCGGCCAGCTTCATCCTCAAGCCGGTATGGAACCGCATCTACCGCGGTGTGCTGGTGCACCACCTGGACAAGCTGAAGGAAGCCGCGCCCGGCCACGAAGTGGTCTACGTGCCCAGCCACCGCAGCCACATGGACTACCTGCTGCTGTCGTACACGCTGTACACGCGCGGCATCGTGCCGCCGCACATCGTCGCCGGCATCAACCTCAACCTGCCGGTGATCGGCACGCTGTTGCGCAAGGGCGGCGCGTTCTTCATCCGCCGCTCCATCCGCGGCAACATGCTGTATTCGGCGGTGCTCTCGGAGTACGTCGCCCAGCTCATCGCCGGCGGTTATTCGCTCGAGTACTTCATCGAGGGCGGGCGCTCGCGCACCGGCCGCCTGCTGCAGCCCA
>DAIRVA010000032.1:0-23921 GCA_036803045.1 Lysobacter sp.
CGCGGCGCAGCTGGCGCGAGCGCACCGAGCCGGCGACCACCGGGTTGACGATCTCCAGATGCGACGGGTTGAAGGCCAGGGCAAGGTGCATCGGGCCGCCCGGAGTTGCCACGTCGGCGGAGAAGCCCATGTGGTATTTCACGTCACCGGTGTGGGCGCGGTCGTGGGTCGGGTGCTCGAACTTGCCTTCGAACTCGTCGAAGAGCATGCGCGGGGGCTTGCCGAGGGTGTTGACCAGTACGTTCAGGCGGCCGCGGTGGGCCATGCCGATCACCATTTCCTTGACGCCGGCGCTGCCCGCATGGCGGACCAGCGCGTCCATCATCGGGATCAGTGAATCGCCGCCTTCGAGTGAAAAGCGTTTCTGGCCGACGTACTTGGTGCCGAGATAGCGCTCCAGGCCTTCGGCGGCGGTCAGGCGCTCGAGGATGCGTTGCTTGTCGTCGGCGCTGCGGCCGAACTTGCCGGCGGCGGCTTCCAGGCGCTCGTACATGAAGCGGCGCTGCTCGGCATCGGCGATGTGCATGAACTCGGCGCCGATCGAACCGGCGTAGGTCGCCCGCAGCACGGCCAGCAGGTCGCCCAGCTTCATGCGTTCCCGGCCGCCGACGCCGCCGGTGCTGAATTCGGTCCCGGCATCGGCATCGGACAGGCGATGGAAGCCGAGGGTCAGGTCCGGCGCATCCGGGTGGACCAGCAGGTCCAGCGGGTCGATCTTCGCGGCGAGGTGTCCCCGCGAACGATAGGCGGTGATGAGGCGTCCGACGTTGCGTTCGCGCTCGTCCCCGGGCGAAGCATCCGGGATGTGGCCGCGACGCGCCTGACGGCCTGCCGCCGCGACCGCGTCCGCGATCACCGAATGGGGGACGTCGCCGGCCTCGCGGCCCTTCAGTTCGTCGAAATGCCGCTTCCATTGCGGCCCGACGCTGTCCGGAGCGGCGAGGTACTGTTCATAAAGGTCTTCAAGGTAGGCCGCGTTGGCGCCGAGTTGGGAAGACTGGGCAAACCGTTTCAGGAGGCTATCCGCCATGTCGAGGATCGCTTGGGTGTGCGCGAGGCCAAAATCGGCCGGTATTCCCGAGAATGTCGTACCGCCTCGGAAAACAGGCTGAATGGCCGGTGGTCAGGGGTTGAAATTATATGCCGAGGGGGCATTGCCTTGCATCACGACGAAAGCCGCATGGCCTTTGCTGGCATTCAAAGTCCGAGCGCCCGGAGTTCCGACAGCGCGCGCGCGCGGTCCCATGCGTCCTGGAAGCGGGCCATCATCGGCAGGATCCGGCCCACCTCGTAGCTGGCGGTGGCGGTGATCCGTTCTTCGCGCTCGAACACCAGCATCAGCCCCTGGTCCCCGGCGATGAAGGCATGCGGCGCCGGGGCCGGGCTGGTCGGGTCCGATTGGCGCAGCAGGCAGAGGCTGGGCAGGCGCTGCGCCAGCGACACCAGGCCCGGTTGCAAGCGCGGCAGGTCGCCCGCGTCGCCGAACAGCCAGCGCACCTCACGTCGGGAATCCTCGGTGATGAACAGCCGCAGTGGTTCGAGCAGGGCCGCCGCGGACCAGAACGGCATGTCCGGTTCGGGTACGTAGACTGACACCCGGCGCGATGCGCCTGCCGCCAATCGCTCCACCCACGCGATCACGGCGGGCTCGCCCTCGGCTTCGAGCGGGTTCATGCCGATGCGCCATCCTCGGGCTGGTAGTGGCCGTTGTCCGCGAGGCGTTGCAGCAGTTCGCGGCCCTTGGCCGTCAATGCGGCCGCCCGATCGGCATTCAGCCGTTCGGCACCGGCGATCAGCTTCGCGTCCGCGACCAAAGCCGGGAACGCCGCGCCATTGGCGAACAGCATCGCGCCATCGCCCATCCTGCGCCAGGCCATGCGCGAATAGGGGTGTCGATGCCAGATCGTGCCCTCGCGCAGGCTGGCGGCGATGTCGAGCCCGGTCGCATCGGCGGGCGAGGGCGCCTGCCCCTCGGCCACGCGATAGGCGCTGACGAAGCGACCGAACCACTCGCCCAGCTCGTCGCGGCCGCTCAGCCGCAGCTGGTTCAGCGCGGCCAGGGCACGGTCCAGGGCTGCCTCGTCGATCTCGTTCGGGTCCTTGGGCAGCGCCAGGTCCGCATCGCCGTAACGGATGCGCTCGTCCGCATCGAAAGTCAGGCTGTCGGCGTAATGCTCCAGCAGCTCGGCGCTGGAAGGCGCGCGCAGGCCGACCGAGATCGTCAGGCAGGCATCCTCGGCGGTGCCGTGGTGCGGCACCCCGGGCGGGATGTAGAGCATGTCGCCGGGTTTCAGCACCCAGTCGTGGTTGGGGTTGAAGTGCTTGAGCAGGCGCAGCGGGACATCGTCGCGATAGGTTTCGTCGGGGTTGGCGCGGGTATCGATCTGCCAGCGCCGGTGGCCGACGCCCTGCAGCAGGAACACGTCGTAATTGTCGATGTGGGCGCCGACCGAGCCACCGGGTGCGGCGAACGACACCATGATGTCGTCCATGCGCCAACGCGGCAGGAAGGGGAAATCATCGAACAGGGCGCGCACGTCCGCATCCCACTTGTCCACGTCCTGCACCAGCAGCGTCCAGTCCTGGTGCGGCATGTCGGGAAATTTTTCTTCCGGGAACGGCCCGGTTTCGAGCTGCCAGGTGTCGTTGGCGTGGTCGTGGCGAACGATGCGCGCCAGCACGCCCTCTTCGCAGGCCAGGCCAGCGAGGTCCTCGGGCTGGATCGGCGAGTCGAACGCGGCGAAGGCGTTGCGCACCAGCAGCGGCTTCTTCTGCCAGTACTCGCGCAGGAACTGCACGGGCGGCATGCCCAGGATGCCGTGGCCGGCGGTGGCGGCATCGACTTCGATCATGGTACGGCTCCGGATTTCTCGTCGGCAAGGCGTTTCTCGAGCACTGCCAGCCCGCGGGTGGCGTAGGCCTTGCAGGCATCGGCATCGACCAGCGGCTGCTGGCCGTCGAGGCGGGCCAGCAGGTCGCTCGCCTGCACGTGGGTGGTGAGCAGGATGTCGCAGCGCTGCGCGGCGATGGTCGCGAGCGTCTGGCGGAAGGCGGCGACGTGCTCGGGATGGTCGAGGTAGCGATAGCTCTTGTCGGAGATCGCCGTCACGCTGTCGGGATAGACGATGCGGCGACAGGTTTCACCCTCGCAGCTGGTCCAGGCCCAGCCCGAGCCGCCGGCGGTGTGGCCGGGATTGGGCAGGTGGTCGATGAGCAGCGGGCCGAGCTTGACGGCCTCGCCATCGACCTGCACCTGCACGTTCGCCACCGGCGGGAAGCGGCCGATGACCTCGAACTGCGGATCGCGGCGGTCGCTGATGCCGGCTTTCAGCGCATCGGCAGCAGCGGGGCGCGCCAGCACGCGCGCACCGCTCAGCTTCTGCAGCTCGGCGACGCCGCCGACATGGTCGTTGTGCTCGTGGGTGACGAGGATGGTCTTGATGTCCTCGACGCGGAAACCGGCGGCGCGGATGTTGGCGGCGATGGACGGCGCGGCCTCGGCGGTCGCGGCATCGATCAGCACATGGCCTTGCTTTGATGTGATCAGGAACGCGCCGATCGAGCAGGTGCCCACGAACCAGGTGTTGCCGTAAACGTGGCGCGGCGTGGTCGGGTCACTCCAGCCGGCATCTTCCGCACAGGGCGTGGGGGCGGGCAGTTCGACGGCAGTGGACGGTGTGGATACGGTGGCCGCGGGCGCGGACGGCGCCGTCGCATGGCAGCCTGCCAGCGCAAGGCCGGCAAGCAGGACAGTGGGTACGCGGGTTCGCATCACGCGTCCCGTGCCAGCGTGTCGGCGAGCCCGATGTAACTGGCCGGCGTCATCTCGAGCAGGCGTTGCTTGGCATCCGCGGGCAGGTCGAGCCCCTCGACGAAGGCGCGCATCGACGCCCGGGTGATGCCCTGGCCGCGGGTCAGCGCCTTCAGCTGCTCGTAGGGCTCGGGTAGCCCATGACGGCGCATCACCGTCTGCACGGCTTCGGCCAGCACTTCCCAATTGGCGTCGAGGTCCGCCGCCAGGCGCTCCGGATTCACCTCAAGCTTGCCGAGGCCGCGCAACAGGGCATCGAAACCGATCTGCGCATGGCCGAACGCGGTGCCGAGCGCGCGCAGCACGGTGGAATCGGTGAGATCCCGCTGCCAGCGGCTGATTGGCAGCTTGGCGGCGAAATGCTCGAACAGCGCGTTGGCGATGCCGAAGTTGCCTTCCGCGTTCTCGAAATCGATCGGGTTGACCTTGTGCGGCATGGTCGAGGAACCGACTTCGCCCGCTTTCAGCTTCTGCTTGAAATAACCCTGCGAGATGTAGCCCCAGATGTCGCGCGACAGATCAATGCAGATGGTGTCGATGCGCTTCATCACGTCGCTCATCTCGGCGATGCCGTCGTGCGGCTCGATCTGCGTGGTGTAGGGCTGCCAGTCCAGGCTCAGCGACTCGACGAAGGCGCGCGAAAACGCCGGCCAATCGACATCCGGGTAACTGACGACATGCGCGTTGTAGTTGCCCACCGCGCCATTGATCTTGCCCGGCATCGGCAATCCGGCCAGCACCGCGCGCTGGCGGTCGAGGCGGGCGACGACGTTGGCGATTTCCTTGCCGACCGTAGTGGGCGAGGCGGTCTGCCCGTGCGTGCGCGAGAGCATCGGCAGCGCCGCGTACTGGTGGGCCATGTCGCGCAGCCTGGCGATGACCTCGTCGATCTTGGGCACCACCACGTCCGCGCGGGCCTCGCGCAGCATCAGCGCGTAGGAGAGGTTGTTGATGTCTTCGCTGGTACAGGCGAAATGGACGAATTCCAGCGCCGGACCCAGCTCGGCATCATCTTTCAGCTTTTCCTTGATGAAGTACTCGACCGCCTTGACGTCATGGTTGGTGGTGGCCTCGATGTCCTTGACGCGCTGCGCGTCGGCCACCGAAAAGCCGTCGGCCAGTGCGCGCAGGCGGGCGATGGGGGCATCCGGGAACGGCTTCAGCTCCACGATGCCGGGCTCGGCGGCCAGGGCCAGCAGCCATTCCACTTCGACCTTCACGCGCGCCTTGACCAGGCCGAATTCCGAGAAGATCGGGCGCAGGGCATCGACCTTGCCGGCGTAGCGGCCATCGAGCGGAGACAGGGCAGTCAGGGCGTGGGACATGCGGCGGGCCGTGTTGTGCGGGTAATTCGCCAATTCTAAACGGGCGCGGCGTTAGGCTGGGCATCCCGCATCAGGATCAGAGCACATGGCCGAGACCGCCGAACACCGCATCGAACACGACAGCATGGGCGAACTCCAGGTTCCGGCCGACGCCCTGTGGGGCGCACAGACCCAGCGTGCGGTGGAGAATTTCCCCGTCTCCGGCATCCCGATGCACCCGGGTTTCGTCCATGCGCTCGGCGCGGTGAAAGCCGCCGCAGCCGAGGTCAATGCCGGACTCGGCCTGCTCGATGACAAGCGTGCCGCGGCCATCGCGCGTTCGGCGCGGCTGGTGGCCGATGGCGAATACGACGATGAGTTCCCGCTGGACCGCTTCCAGACCGGCTCCGGCACCTCGACCAACATGAACGCCAACGAGGTCATCGCCCGGCTGGCATCGAGCAAACGCCTGGCCGTGCACCCGAACGATCACGTGAACCTCGGCCAGAGCTCGAACGACGTGATCCCGACCACGATGCGCGTGGCCGCGATTGTGGCGCTCAAGCATGAATTGCAGCCGGCCATCGCCCACCTGCGCAAGGCCATCGACAAGCGCGCCCGCGGGTTGAAGAACGTCGTCAAGACCGGACGCACGCATTTGATGGACGCGATGCCGCTGACCTTCGCGCAGGAATTCGGCGCATGGTCGGCGCAGCTGGCTTCGTGCGAAGCGCGCCTGAAAGACACCGAAAAGCGCGTGCGTCGCCTGCCGATCGGCGGGACGGCGATCGGGACCGGCATCAACGCCCATCCGCGCTTCGGCAAGAAAATGGCGGCCGCGCTCTCGCAGGCGACCGGCAGCAAGTTCGAATCCGCTGGTGACAAGTTCGAGGGTATCGCCGCGCAGGACGATCTGGTGGAACTCTCCGGCCAGTTGAACGCGCTGGCGGTGGCGTTGACCAAGATCGCCAACGACCTGCGCTGGATGAACTCTGGCCCGCTGGCGGGCCTCGGCGAAGTGGAGTTGCCGGCGCTGCAGCCGGGCAGTTCGATCATGCCGGGCAAGGTGAACCCGGTGATCTGCGAATCGTTGGCGATGGTCTCGGCGCAGGTCATGGGCTTGCACACCGCCAACACCGTGGCGGGCGCGAGCGGCAACTTCCAGCTCAACGTGATGCTGCCGCTGATCGCCGGCAACCTGCTGGATGCGATGGAGTGGCTGTCGAACGGCATGCGCTTGTTGGCCGATCGCGTGATCGCCGGGCTTTCCGTGCGGCACGATGTGGTCGATGCCGCGCTGGCGCGCAACCCGATCCTGGTGACGGCGCTGAACCCGGTGATCGGCTACGAGAAGGCCGCTGCCATCGCCAAGCGCGCGTACAAGGAAGGGCGGCCGGTGATGGAGATCGCCGTCGAGGACAGTGGGCTGTCCGCGGCCGAACTCAAGCGTCTGCTGGATCCCAAGACGCTGACCGCCGGCGGGATCCACGCGGGATCGTCCGCCGGCGGTTGATGTTGTTCAGTTGGCGGTGACGGCCGCGCCGTCGACCTTGACCGTACCCGTGGTGCGCAGGTCGACTTCGCTGCCCTTGGCAGGACGCGCATAGCGCTTGCCATCGACCCACATTCCGTCGCCTTCCAGCCGGACCTCGAGGCCGCCCGCGTCCAGCGTGCTGCTGCCGTTGCTGGAGGCGACCGACAGGCTGCCGGCCGGCACCAGGAAACGCACGCCATCGACCGACGCGGTGCTGCCGGCACCCATGGCCGCGGTCGTGCCCTGTACTGCGGTGCGGATGGAACTGCGGATGCCGTCGCGGATGTCGGCCTGGAGTTCGGAGCGGGTGCCACCGCCGGCGATGACTGCGGCACCGTCGTGTTTGCGGCAGTCATCCACGTCGGACTGGGTGAGGGTGGCGTAGGGCTTGAACTCGGGCAGGCCGGCGGCCAGTTTTGCCTGAGTGGACAGCAGCGGATCGAGTTGGGTGCAGATCTCTTTCGCTTCGGTTTCCAGTTTCTTGGCCTTGGCCTCGATGCGCTGTTCGATCTGCTGGCTCTCGCCGCTCAATATCCCGCCAATGGCCTCCTTGATGGCGTTGCCGGCGAGATCGGCGCCCTTGGTGCCCATCGACATCCCGGCTTCGGCGATGCCGAGCACCTGCTTGCGGTATTCCAACAGCAACCCGCGCTGGCGGTCGTTCACCGCGATCGCCCTGCCTTCGACCAGGAAGTCGCCCTGCGGGGTGATCTCGGCCTTCGGTTGGTCGCCCTCGCCGATGCGGCTGCCGTTGATGCTGATGCCGCCGCCGCGCCCCAGCGTCAGGTTGCCGCTGGCCATCTCGGCGCGCGCCTTGTCCATGGCCTTGCCGACGGCCTGGCCGAGGATCGTCTGCGGCGGATCGGGCGGCGAGGGCGGAGCCGGGGGGCTGGGCGCATTGCCGCAAGCGGTCAGTGACAGCGTCGACAGGCAGGCGGTGGCCACGATCTTGGCGAATTTCATTGGATTGTCCTTTGGCGGAAGTCGGTCATCGGGTGGCGAATTCGCGGCGGACCTCGGTTTCGCATTCGTCGATGTCGTCGCGGTCCAGCGTGGCGTAAGGGCGGAAGGCCGGCAGGGCGGATGCCAGTCGCTGCTGGGTAGCGTGCACCTCGGGCAGTTGCCGGCAGATATCGCGCACGCCGGGCCCGACCTGCTGGCGGACCACGCGTTCGACGCGGCGTTCCAGACTGCCGGTCATCGCGCCGAACAGCATCCCCATCCACGAGGTGCCCACCGCGTCCAGCGCCGCCTGGCCGGCGCGCTCGCCGATGTCGATGCCGCGGATCGCGATATCGATCACTTGCCCGCGATAGGTCAGCAGTTCACGTCGCTGGCGGGGATCGATCGCCTGCGCCTTGCCCTCGATGAGGAAGTCGCCTTGCGGGGTGATCTCGGCCTTGGGCAGGTGCGGGCGACGGTCGCTGTCCTTGCCGAAGCGCAGGCTGTTCTCAAGGCCCAGGCTTTCGGTCAGCAGATCCTTGCGGGCTTTCGCCAGGTCTGTCCGCATTTCCTTGCGGGCGTCGGCGAGTTCGCTGCGTATTCCGGCACTGATGCCGGTGGTTTCGCTCGGCGCGGCCTGTGCCAGCATGGGCAAGCTCAGGAGGACGGCGGCGGCGATGTGGCGGCAGTTCTTCATGGGCGTATTTTCAGGGTCGAGTGGCTGATGGGAATCAGCCTTCATCGCGCCAGCGGCGCAGGCGGATCGCGGCATAGATCATCGCGACGCCGGCCAGCGCGCCGATCCACAATGACGGCATGGCGAACAGGTGCAGGCCGCTGATCACGCCGTTGGCGCCGAACAGCGCATTCGGGCTGTCGTCCAGCCGCTGCAGGTGCAGGGTGCCGGCATAACCGGTCAGGTGGCTGCCCGGCCACGCGCTGGTCAGCGCACGGGCCACGATGTGTTGCCAGAACCAGCCGTCGCCCTGGTCATGATCGCGGAACAGGCCGAACCAGCTCACCAACACGCCGGCCAGGACCGGGATCAGGACCGCCCACAGGAACGGCTTGCTGCGGGCCCAGGCCGAGCACAGCATCAGCCAGCCTGCGGTCGGCAGTGCCCAGAAGGCATATACCGGCAACCAGCCGAACATCGCGCCGAGCAGCTTGAGCGGCTGCAGGTGCGACCAGTAGATGGTGAAGGGATTGCCGCCATTGATGGCGATGAAGATGCTCAGGATGATGCCGGCAGCCAGCATGACCGCGAGCGAGATCAGCGCGGCCGTGACCGGGGCCACGACCAGTGCGGTGAGCACTTTGCTGGTCACGGTCAGGCCGTCGGACACCGGCATCGATTTCCAGAACAGCACGCTGCGGTCCCTGCGCTCGTCGTAGAGCGAGCCCAGCAGGTAGAAGAACACCACGAAGCCGAACACCATCAGCGGCCACAGCCCCGACATCAGCGTGAAGCCGTTGACGACCTGGGCGTACTGCTCGATGTCCTTCGGGCTGGCTGCGGCGATCAGCTTGTTCCAGTCCACCTGCGAGAGCGGAATCTGCTGGCCCTCGAAGTCGATGACCTTGGCGCTTTTGCGGTTGAGCATGAACTGGCCGGTGCCGCCACCGAGGAGGGTGAAGAACAGGAAGATGGCGCCGGTCACCACCGGAGCCCAGAAGAAACCGCCCTTGTGCTCCCAGAACTCGCGCTTGAGCAGCCATTTCAGCTTGTGCGTGGGGTGGGGTTGCGTGGGGGCTGCGAGTGCACGGGTCTCGTTGGCGATGGCGTTCATGCGTAGGTCCCCTTCATGGTGGCGACGAACAGGTCGGCCAGGCCCGGGATGCGGGTTTCGCCGAGTTCGCGAAGTTGCGGTTGCGGGACGCCGTCGAACAGCATCACGGTCTTTCCGAACGCGAGCGCGCGCTCGTCGATGGGCTTGAGTGCGCGGGCGGCCTCGAGCTTGCCACCGTCGACTAGTAGCTCGATGTAGCGCTCGCCGACGGCTTCCATCGGTGCGTCCAGCACCACCTTGCCGTCGCGGATGAACATCACGTCGGTCAGGATGTGCTCGACTTCCTCCACCTGGTGAGTGGTGATGAGGATCGTCTTCTCCTCGTCGAAGTAGTCCTCCAGCAGGCGCTGGTAGAACTGCTTGCGATAGAGGATGTCGAGGCCGAGGGTGGGCTCGTCCAGCACCAGCAGCCTGGCGTCTATGGCCATGACCAGGGCGAGGTGCAGCTGCACGATCATGCCCTTCGACATCTCCTTGACCTTCATGTCGGGGCGAAGCTGGGTGTTGGCGATGAAGCGCTCGAAGCGCTCGCGGGAGAAACGCGGATGGACGCCTTCGGCGAATCCGGCGGCCTCGCGGACGCGGATCCAGCGCGGAAGCACCGCGACGTCGGCGATGAAGCAGACGTCGTTCATCAGATCGTCGCGTTCGGTTCGGGGGTCCTTGCCCAGCACCTTCAACTCGCCCTCGAACGGAATCAGGCCGAGGATCGCCTTGAGGGCGGTTGTCTTGCCGGCGCCGTTCGGGCCGATCAAGCCGACGATGCGCCCGGCATCCACTTCGAACGATGCGCCGTCGAGGGCGCGTTTCTGCTTGTAGGCCTTGGTCAAGCCGTGTGCGGTGACGACTGCGTTCATTGGGCTTCCCATTTCCTTGCGGGGTCGATGAGTTCCTTGGGGTCGAGGCCGAGGCGTTCGATGCGCTCGAGTACCAGCGGCCATTCTTCGGTCAGGAAACGCTGGCGCTCATTGGCCAGCATCCGCTGCGGCGCGCCCTCGACCACGAACATGCCCAGGCCGCGGCGTTTCTCGACCATTTGCTCGTCCGCCAGCTCCTGGAAGGCGCGGGAGACGGTGATCGGGTTGAGCTGGTATTCGGCCGCCACGGTGCGGACGGAGGGCAGGGCGTCCCCGGGCTTGAGCTCGCCGTCGATGATCTTGACCATGACCATTTCCTTCAGTTGGCGGTAGATGGGAATGCCATCGCTCCATTGCACGTCGGTCATGGCAGCAGGCTCCTGGGAACGAAAGTGAAAGTGGTGGTCGGGTGGCCGGGGTCGGGCAGGACCGCGGCCACGGGTGCCGGCAGCGCCAGCATCAGCAGCGCGATCATCGCAAGCGGCGCAGCCAGCATCGAGAGAATGACCATGGCAGGGCGGTGGGTACGCATGGTGTGTGAAGTGAGTGGTGTTGTATATAACTATAACACCAAAACGCAGGACGTCAATACCCGGCGACCCAACTGATGGCAGGGGTGCCGGAACGGGCGATGAAGGGATGGCAAGGAGCGGCGTTGGGCCGATTGCCTCCGCACGCGCCGCCGGCGAGAATGTGGGGTTCGTTTCCCCATCCGGATTGCCGCGCATGCTGTTCACCCGATTCCTGCTGCCGTTGTTTCTGGCCCTGCTGCCGTTGACTGCGATCGCCCAGACCGACAAGCCGCTGGCCGGGGAACGCGAGAAGACCAGCTACATGATCGGGATGGACGTTGGCAGTTCGCTGGCCGCCGCTGGACCGGACATCGACCTGGCCACATTCGAGGCTGCGATGCGCAAGGGGCTTGCCGGCGAGCAGCCGGTCATGTCCGAAACGCAGGCCAAGGCCACGGCGGTTGCGCTCATGCAACGAATGCAGGCCCGCAAGGCCGGCACCACCGACAAGGCACCGGCAGTCGATCGGGCCGCGGTCGGCATGCTGGCGGGGGCGGATGTCGGTGCCAAGCTCGCCCAGATCCGCGACGAAATCGAAGTGGCGGCCTTCATGCGCGGACTGCGTGCCAGTTGGGGAACCGGCAAGTCCGCCCTGGACGATGCCGAGCTTGCCGGGCTGCGCCAGGCGCTGGCGGTCCGCCTTCAGCAGAAGGCATTGGAGCAGGGTGAGCGCAATGCCGCCGAAGGCGAGCGATTCTTGGCCGGCAACCGCAGCGCCAAGGGCGTCGTGACCACCCGTTCCGGGCTGCAGTATCTGGTATTGCGGCAAGGGTCCGGAGCGCGGCCGTTGCCGACCGCACGGGTCCGCGTCAATTATGAAGGCCGCTTGCTGGACGGCACGGTCTTCGACAGCTCCTACCAGCGCGGCGAGCCGGCGGAATTCGCCCTCAACCGGGTCATTCCCGGCTGGACCGAGGGACTTTCGCTGATGCCGATCGGCGCCAAGTACCGTTTCTGGGTGCCTGCCGAGATCGGTTACGGCAAGCGCGGTTCGCCTCCCAGCATCGGACCGAACCAGACGCTGGTTTTCGATGTCGAACTGATGGACATCCTCAAGTAAGCCTTCACCAAGCCTTCGGCGTGCGATGCGCGCCCCCATCCATCTGGAGACCCGAATGAAATCCCGTACCCGTTCTTTCGTCGCTGCGAGCGCACTCGTCCTCGCATTGCCCCTGGCCGCGTGCAACAAGCCGGCAGACAAGTCGGCCGAAAAGCCGGCCGCCGAATCCGCCGACAAGCAGGATGATGCCGGCGCCGAGAAGATCGCCGGCCTGCCCGGCGAGAAGGACCAGGTCAGTTACATGGTCGGCATGGACATCGCCAAGATGCTGGAGCCCGCCAAGGACGAGGTCGATCTCGATACCGCATTCAAGGCCATGAAAGACGTGCTCGGCGGCAAGAAGGTCTTGCTGACCGAAGAGCAGGCCAACAAGATCCGAGAGGCCTTCGGCCAGAAGATGCAGGCCAAGCAGCTGGCCGAAATGATGGCGAAGTCGCGCAAGAATGCGGAGGAAGGCAAGAAGTTCCTGGCCGAGAACGGCAAGAAGCCGGGCGTGGTGACCACCGAATCCGGCCTGCAGTACCAGGTCGTCAGCGAAGGCAAGGGTCCGAAGCCGGGCGCCGGCGACGCGGTGAAGGTGAAGTACAAGGGCACGCTGCTCGATGGCAAGGAATTCGACAGCACCGAGGCCCATGGCGGCGAACCGGCCGTGCTGCCGCTCGATCGCGTGATCCCGGGCTGGTCCGAAGGCATCCGCCTGATGCCGGTCGGCAGCAAGTACAAGTTCTGGATTCCGTCCAACCTGGGCTACGGCGAGCAGGTCCCGCCGGGCGCGCCGTTCCCGCCGAACGCCACGCTGGTCTTCGAGGTGGAACTGCTCGACATCGTCAAGGCGCCCAAGAACTGAAGCCGGGTTCGTCGATGGCGGTGATGAAGCCGTCATCGAAATGAAGCAGACTGCGACTGCCGCCGATGCGGCAGTCGTCGTTTCGGGAGGAAGCCATGCGCATCGCGATTTTCGGTACCGGCTACGTGGGATTGGTCACGGGCGCGTGCCTGGCCGAGGTCGGGCATCAGGTGGTCTGCGTCGATGTCGATGCAGCCAAGATCGAGGGCCTGGTCCGCGGCATCGTGCCGATCTACGAACCGGGGCTGGCGCCGATGGTGCAGACGAACCATGCCGCCGGACGACTGCGTTTCACCACCGATGCGGTCGATGCGCTGGCGGCCGGCGAAATCGTCTTCATCGCCGTGGGAACGCCGCCGGATGAGGATGGCAGCGCGGACCTGCAGTACGTGCTGGCGGTAGCGCGCAGCATCGGCCGGCACCTGGACCGCCCGGTGCTGATCGTCAACAAGTCCACCGTGCCGGTCGGTACCGCCGACAAGGTGCGCGAGACGGTCGCCGCGGAACTGGCCGCGCGCGGCATCGACATCCCGTTCGAGGTCGTCTCCAACCCCGAGTTCCTGAAGGAAGGCGATGCGGTCAACGATTGCATGCGGCCGGACCGGATCGTGGTCGGCGCGCGGGGCGAGGCCGCGTTCGCGACCATGCGTCGCCTGTATGCGCCGTTCAACCGCAACCACGACCGCATGGTGACGATGGACGTGCGCTCGGCGGAGCTGACCAAGTACGCCGCCAACGCGATGCTGGCGACCAAGATCTCCTTCATGAACGAGATCGCCAACATCGCCGAGAAAGTCGGTGCCGACGTCGAAATGGTGCGCCAGGGCATCGGTTCTGACCCGCGCATCGGCTGGCATTTCATCTACCCGGGCGCGGGCTATGGCGGCTCCTGCTTCCCCAAGGATGTGCAGGCGCTGGCACGGACCGCGGCGCAGCACGGTCACGCGACCCACATCCTCGATGCCGTTGAAGCGGTCAACGATGCGCAGAAGGGGCATCTGTTCGAGTTGATGGCTCGTCATTACGGTGGCGTGGAGGCCTTGCGCGGCAAGACCATCGCGGTCTGGGGGCTGGCCTTCAAGCCCAACACCGACGACATGCGTGCAGCCAGCAGCCGTCGCTTGCTGGCGCAGCTGTGGCAAGCCGGTGCCCGCGTGCGCGCCTTCGATCCGGAAGCCGGCGCGGAGGCGCGACGCATCTTCGGCGAGCGCGACGACCTGGTGCTGTGCGACAGTGCCGAAGGCGTGCTGCAAGGCGCGGATGCGCTGGCGGTGGTGACCGAGTGGAAGCAGTTCCGCAGCCCGGATTTCGCCCGCTTGGCGCGCGAATTGGCCGATGCCGTGGTCTTCGACGGCCGCAACCTCTACGAGCCGGCGGATGTCGAGGCGCACGGGCTGGTTTATTGGGGCATCGGACGCGGCCGATCTGTCAAAATGGACCCATGAACGACACCTCGCGCATCGACGAGCTGGAAACCCGCGTGGCCTTCCAGGAGCACGCGCTCAATGAACTGAGCGATGCCCTGGCCGAGGCGCGGGCCGAGTTGACCCGGCACGCCATCCTGCTGTCGAAGGTGGTCGAGGAGCTGAAGTCGGCGCGTGGCGCCGGCGTCGCCATCAATGCCTCCGACGAGCCGCCGCCGCCCCACTACTGATCGATCCTTCCGCGTTACTTCCATGACCGATTCACTGCGCGACCAACTTCTCGGCCTCGGTTTCAAGCCGGCGCCCAAGCCCGAACGCTCGCCCAAACCCAAGCCCGGCAAGGGCCCGCCTGGCAAGCCGGGCAGGGATGGCGCGCGCGCGAATGCGCCGAAGCCGCATCGCGCCAAGCCCAAGACGGGTGGCGAGATGGACCTTGCCAAGGCCTATGCGATCCGTGCGCAGCGGGAGAAGGAAGATCGCATCGAGGCCGAGCGGCAGAAACAGGAAGCGGCGCGCATCCGCCGCGAGGCGCGGGCCAGACTGGCCGAGTTCCTCGCCGGCAAGGCGCTCAACGCCGAAGATGCGGAGATCGCCCGCCATTTCGAGTACGGCGGCAAGATCAAGCGCATCTACGTCACCGCAGGGCAACTCAAGGCGCTCAACGCCGGCGAGCTCGGCGTGCTGCAGCAGAACGGCCGTTATTTGCTGGTCGATGCCGCGACACTGGCCGGGGCCGAGGCGATCTTCGCCGACGCCGTCGCGCTCAAGATCGACCCGGACGCGCCGGCCGGGGATGACCCCTACAGCGATCCGCAATACCAGGTGCCCGACGACCTGGTGTGGTGATGGGCAATCTCATTCCTTGAGATGGCGTTCTCTTAAGTTCGAAGTGACAAAGGCAGTCTCGCCTTTGTTAGCCAAAAAGGAGAACAGCTATGTCAAAGAAGTATTGGTCCGGGCAGGAATGCGAGAAAACTGCAGATTATGGACAGTATCGCGACACTGATAATGCATATGCAGGAACGACATATGACCGGCATGTCGATAAGGGTGAGAAATTTCCCCCTAGTCTGAACAATCATCATTTTGAAGAAAAATGATTGTTCGCAAAGGGGCCATACAAATCTGGCCCCTTTCCTTTATTCCGGGTCGTAATCGAGGTTGGATGCGAGCAGGCGCTCGGCCTGCGCCAGCGTGATGTCCTTGCGTCGCGCGTAGTCCTCGGCCTGCTCCTTCGACACGCGGCCGACCACGAAATACTGGCTCTTGGGGTGGCTGAAGTACCAGCCCGAGACCGAGGCCGCCGGCAGCATCGCGAAGTTGTCGGTCAGGGTCATCGCGGCGTTGTCGGTCGCCGACAACAGCCGGAACAGCGTCGCCTTCTCGCTGTGCTCGGGGCAGGCGGGATAGCCGGGGGCCGGGCGGATGCCGCGGTATTTCTCGCCGATGATGTCCTCGGCTTCGAGTGATTCATCCGCCGCGTAACCCCAGAACTCGGTGCGCACGCGCTGGTGCAGGCGCTCGGCCAATGTTTCGGCGAGGCGGTCGGCCAGCGATTTCAGCAGGATGGCGTTGTAGTCGTCATGGTCGGCCTCGAACCGGGCGACGTGCTCCTCGATGCCGATGCCGGCGGTGCAGGCGAATGCACCGATCCAGTCCTCCTTGCCGTTGCCCGCGGGCGCGATGAAATCGGCCAGGCAGAAATCCGGCCGCTCGACCGGCTTGTCGGCCTGCTGGCGCAGGAAGTGCAGCATCGTTTCATTGCCATCGACCTGCACGGCGACGTCATCGCCGATGGACTGCGCGTGGAAGAGGCCGATCACCGCCTTCGCGGCCAGCCATTTTTCGTCGACGATGCGCTTGAGCATCGCCCGTGCATCGTTGAAGAGCTCGGTGGCCTGCTTGCCGACGATCTCGTCGGTCAGGATCGCCGGATAGCGTCCGGACAATTCCCAGGCGTTGAAGAACGGCACCCAATCGATCAGGGGCAGAAGTTCATCGAGCGGGTAATCGTCGAATACATGAACGCCAGCACGCAACGGGGCAGGGGGCGCATAGACATCCCAGCCGCCATCAAATTTCTGCGCACGCGCCTTGGTGAGCGACACCAGTCGCTTGGCATCGCCGCGATTCTTGTGACGCTCGCGGATCTCGGCGAAATCGTGGTCGTTCGCCGCCACGAAACCGCTGCGCAGGTCGGTGGAGATCAGCGATTGCGCCACGTTGACCGCGCGGCTGGCATCCTTCACCCACACCGTCGGTGCGTCGTAATGCGGGTCGATCTTCAGCGCGGTGTGCGCGCGGGAAGTCGTCGCACCGCCGATCATCAGCGGCATCGAGAACCCTTGCCGCTTCATCTCGCGGGCGACGTGGCTCATTTCCTCCAGCGAAGGCGTGATCAGGCCCGACAGGCCGATCAGGTCCGCGTTCTCCTCACGGGCGCGGTCAAGGATGGTCTGCGCCGGCACCATCACGCCCAGGTCCACCACCTCGAAGTTGTTGCAGGCCAGCACCACGCCGACGATGTTCTTGCCGATGTCGTGCACGTCGCCCTTGACCGTGGCCATCACGATCTTGCCGTTGTTCTTGCCCACATCACCCGTCCTGAGCTTCTCTTCTTCGATGTAGGGCAAGAGGTGCGCGACTGCCTTCTTCATCACGCGCGCGGACTTCACCACCTGCGGCAGGAACATCTTGCCGGCACCGAACAGGTCGCCGACCACGTTCATGCCGTCCATCAATGGTCCCTCGATCACGTCGAGAGGACGCTTGGCTTCCAGTCGCGCGACTTCGGTGTCTTCCACGATCCACTGGTCGATGCCGTGCACCAGGGCATGCGACAGGCGTGCCGCGACCGGCTGCTCGCGCCAGCGCAGGTCCTCGACCTTTTTCTCGCCCTTCTTGCCCTTGAAGCGGTCGGCGATTTCCAGCAGCCGCTCGGTGCCATCGCCGCGACGGTTGAGCACCACGTCCTCGACGCGCTCGCGCAGTTCGGCATCGAGGTCGTCGTAAAGCGGCAGGGCGCCGGCATTGACGATGCCCATGTCCATGCCGGCCTGGATCGCGTGGTAGAGGAACACCACGTGGATGGCCTGGCGCACCGCCTCGTTGCCGCGGAAGGAGAACGACACGTTCGACACGCCGCCGGAGATGTGGCTGTGCGGATGACGCTTCTTGATCTCGCGGCAGGCCTCGATGAACGCGACCGCGTAATCATCGTGCTCCTCGATGCCGGTGGCGATCGCGAACACGTTGGGATCGAAGATGATGTCCTCGGGCGGGAAACCGACCTCCTCGGTCAGCAGCTTGTACGCACGCGAGGAGATCTCGACCTTGCGCTCGATGGTGTCGGCCTGGCCGTCTTCGTCGAAGGCCATCACCACAACGGCGGCGCCGTAGCGGCGCACCAGCCGCGCCTGGCGCAGGAATTCGGCCTCGCCTTCCTTCATCGAGATTGAATTGACGATGCCCTTGCCCTGCAGGCATTTCAGGCCCGCCTCGATCACGCTCCACTTGGAGGAATCCACCATCACCGGGATGCGCGCGATGTCGGGCTCGGCGGCCATCAGGTTGAGGAAGGTCACCATCGCCTTCTCGGAGTCGAGCAGGCCTTCGTCCATGTTGACGTCGATGACCTGCGCGCCGTTCTCGACCTGCTGGCGGGCAACCACCAGTGCGTCGTCGTAGCGGCCTTCGAGGACCATCTTCTTGAACTGAGCGCTGCCGGTGACATTGGTGCGTTCGCCGATGTTGATGAAGTTCAGTTGCGGCGTGACCACCAATGGCTCGAGGCCGGACAGGCGGGTGTGGCGTTCCAGCAGGTTCATGCCGCCGCTTCCATGACCGGGATGCGACGGGGTTCGACGCCTTCCACCGCATGGGCGATGGCCGCGATGTGCGCGGGCGTGGTGCCGCAGCAACCCCCGAGCACGTTCACCAGTCCCGCGCGGGCGAATTCGCCGACGACTTCGGCCATGTCCTCGGGCGTCTCGTCGTAGCCGCCGAAGGCATTGGGCAGGCCGGCATTGGGATGCGTGGTGATGTAGGCATCGGCGACCAGCGACAACGCCTCGACGTGCGGGCGCAGATCCTTCGCGCCGAGCGCGCAGTTGAGGCCGATCGCCATCGGCTGGACATGGCGCAGCGAGTACCAGAAGGCCTCGGCGGTCTGCCCCGAAAGCGTGCGGCCGGAGGCATCGGTGATGGTGCCGGAGATCATCACTGGCAGGCGCGCGCCCAGTGCATCGAAGGCTTCCTCGATCGCGAACAGCGCGGCCTTCGCGTTGAGCGTGTCGAACACGGTTTCGACCATCAGAATGTCGGCGCCGCCCTCGAGCAGGCCATCGGCGGCCTCACGGTAGGCGTCCTTGAGCTGGTCGAAGGTGATGGCGCGATAGCCCGGCTGGTTCACGTCCGGCGAGAGCGAGGCGGTGCGGCTGGTCGGTCCCAGCACGCCGACGACGAAGCGCGGCTTGCCGGGCGTCCTGGCCTCGGCGTCGTCGCAGGCGTCGCGGGCGAGGCGCGCGCCTTCGCGGTTGAGCTCGCGCACGAGGTGCTGAAGGCGGTAATCGGCCAGCGAGATCGACGTGGAGTTGAAGGTATTGGTCTCGACGAGGTCCGCGCCGGCATCGAGGTATTCGGCGTGGATGCCGGCGATGATGTCCGGCCGGGTCAGCGTCAAGAGATCGTTGTTGCCGCGCTGGTCATGGCCTTCGCACCCACACCGGGGGCCGTGCGCGTGCCCGTCCTGCCCGAACAGCGCGTCGTAGCCATTGCGGAAGCGCTCGCCGCGATAGTCGGCTTCGTCCATTTCGTGGCGCTGGATCATCGTGCCCATCGCGCCATCCAGCACCAGGATGCGTTCATCCAGCGCGTCGAGCAGCGCTTGGGCCCTTGCGGAATTGTGCCAAGGCAGACGGTTCATCCGCTCAGTCCTTCACGCCGATCAACGCCACCACCTCGAAGTGGGGCGGGCGGCGTTCGCGCGTCACCGTGCCGGCGTCCTGCAGGGACAAGCCGGCCTTGTCGATGAATTTCTGCAGATCCTTCTGGGTGAAGCCGAGGTTCACGTGGCCGAATGGCGCCACCGCCGAGGCATGGGCATGCTTGCCGAGGCTGGAAAGCAGCAGTCGCCCGCCCGGACGCAACACGCGCGCGGCCTCGACCACGGCGGCGGCTGGACGGTTGGCGTAGGTGAGGGCATGCATCATCACCACCAGGTCGAAGCTTTCGTCGTCGAAGGGCAGAGCGTGCATGTCGCCTTCGCGCACCTCGACGTTGGGATGCGTGCGCAGTCGCTCGGTGGCGGCGTTGACGACCCGGCGGCTGGCATCCAGGCAGACGTAGCGCTCGGAATGCGGGGCGAGGAGTTCGGCCAGCACGCCGTCGCCCGAGGCGATGTCGAGCACGTCGCCGGGGTCGAGCAGCGGCAGCGCGCTGCGCGCCAGCGACTCCCAGGTGCGCCCGGGCGAATAATGGCGCTCCATGTCGCCGGCCACGCTGTCGGCCCAGTTCTGCTCGCTGGCGCGGGCGGACAGGACGCCGGGCAGGCGCGTGGCATCCTGTTCCAGCAGCGGATCGCGGCTGCCATCGCGCAAGGCCTGCCAAAGGGTGCGTTGGGCAGGTTCGAGTGATTCGTCATCGAAGCGGTAATAGGCCGATACGCCGGCACGGCGGTCGCGCACCAGGCTGGCTTCCTTCAGCCTGGCCAGATGGGTGGATACGCGCGGCTGCGCCAGACCGGTGATGGCGGCCAGTTCGGCCACGGTGAGTTCCTCGTGCGAGAGCAGCGCGAGCAATCGGACGCGGGTCGCATCCGCGAAGACCTTGAGCTGGCTCGACCAAGCTTCGAGATCCATATTTATCTCTTTATCCGGATTCAAAGATAATTGTGAAGCGGCGTGGTCCTGCGGTCAAGCGCCGTGGGCCGGCCAGCGCGATGCGGGCTACAATCGCGCTTTCCGCACTGGACGAGGACGCGCCGTGGATTTCAGCTTCACCGAAGAGCAATTGATGATTCAGGACGTGGCCCGCCGCATCGCCCAGGAAAAGATCGCTCCGTCCGCCGAGCACTTCGACAGGAGCGGTGAATTTCCGCTGGACAACATCCGCTTGCTGGGCGAGAACGGCCTGATGGGCATCGAGGTGCCGGAAGAATACGGCGGCGCGGGCATGGACCCGGTCGCCTACGTGCTGGCGATGGTCGAGATTGCCACGGCCGATGCCGCGCACAGCACCATCATGTCGGTGAACAACTCGCTGTTCTGCAACGGCATCCTGACCCACGGCACCGAGGCGCAGAAGCAGAAATACGTGCGTGCGATCGCCGAAGGCAAGGAAATCGGCGCGTTCGCGCTGACCGAGCCGCAATCGGGCTCCGATGCGACCGCCATGCGTTGTCGGGCCGTCAGGCAAGCCGACGGCAGCTACAGGATCAACGGCAAGAAGAGCTGGATCACTTCCGGCCCGGTGGCCAAGTACATCGTGCTGTTCGCGATGACCGATCCGGACAAGGGTGCGCGCGGCATCACCGCGTTCCTCATCGACACCGACAAGCCGGGCTTCGGCCGCGGCAAGACCGAGCCCAAGCTGGGCATCCGCGCCTCGGCCACCTGCGAGATCGAGTTCGAGGATTACATCGCCGACGCCGACGAGGTATTGGGCGAAGAAGGTCACGGCTTCAAGATCGCGATGAGCGTGCTGGACGCCGGCCGCATCGGCATCGCCTCGCAGTCCATCGGCATCGCTCGCGCCGCCTACGAGGCGACGCTCGCCTACGTCAAGGAGCGCAAGGCGTTCGGCCAGCCCATCGGCGCGTTCCAGATGACCCAGGCCAAGATCGCCGACATGAAGTGCAAGCTCGACGCCTCCCTGCTGCTGACGCTGCGAGCGGCGTGGCTGAAGGGCCAGGGCAAGCGCTTCACCACCGAGGCCTCGGTCGCCAAGCTCACCGCCTCGGAAGGCTGCATGTGGATCGCCCACCAGGCCGTGCAGATTCATGCAGGCATGGGTTATTCGAAGGAAATGCCGGTGGAGCGGTACTTCCGCGACGCCAAGATCACCGAAATCTACGAAGGCACCAGCGAGATCCAGCGCCTGGTCATCGCCCGCAACGAAACCGGATTGCGCTGAGCCCGTCGTCCTCCACGAAGCCACGCCCAACAGGTCGAACCATGACGTCGAAGAAAGCCCCCGCGCGCGCAGCCAAGGCCGTGCGCAGCCCTGCGCCTGCCCTCAAACCCGTCCTCGAGGCCGTCGGGAAAGATGCATCGGCCCGTGATTTCGCCGCCGCGCTGTTCGAGCGGCTGTCCCCGGCGGAGATCGCCATGCATCCGGCCGCCCACTGGGCGGCGCTGGCCAGGGACGCGCTCGCCTTCGCAGGCACCCGCAAGCCGGGGCGCGTGTCGATGCGCGTGTTCAACCCGGATATGCGCAAGAACGGCTGGGAGGTTCCGCGCAGCGTGCTGCAGATCGTCAACGACGACATGCCGTTCCTGGTCGATTCGGTCAGCATCGCGCTGGGGGAGCAGGGCATCGGCGTGCATGCGCTGATGCATCCAGTGATTGCGATGTCCCGCGACAAGTCCGGGAAACTCCTGGGCGTGGGCGAGGGCACCGACGAATCGGTGATGCACATCGAGACCGACCGCCTCGACAATGCCGATGCCAAGGCGCTCGAGAAGAGCATCGCCGGCGTGCTGGAGGATGTGCGCGCCGGCGTACGCGACTGGCCGCGCATGCGCGAGAAGATGGAGGACGTCGCCGCCAGCCTGCTCGACGATCCCGGCCCCGTGCCGGTCCCGGTGCTGGAAGAGGCGCGTGAGTTCCTGAGCTGGGCCGCCGACGATCATTTCACCTTCCTTGGCTATCGCGAGTACCGCGTCGAGAAGCACGGCAAGGAGGACATGCTGGTGGCGGTGGAGGGTTCGGGACTCGGCCTGCTGCGCGACGAGGACGCCAGCAAGCCGCGCCCGCTGAAATCCATGGACGCGCACCAGGTGCAGCAGGCGGGCGTGCTCGATCCGCTGATCTTGTCCAAGACCAACGCCCGATCGCGGGTGCATCGCCGCGGCTACATGGACTACATCGGCGTCATCAGCTACGACGCCAAGGGCAAGCCGTTGCGCGAACAGCGCTTCATCGGCCTGTTCACCTCGAGTGCCTACAACCGCCGCCCGTGGGAAATCCCGGTCGTCCGCGCCCGATTCGAGCGGGTCATGGAGGAATCGCGTCTGCCCGAAAGCGGGCACAGCGCCAAGGCGTTGCGGCACATCCTGGAAACCCTGCCGCGCGACGAACTGTTCCAGTCCAGCGATGCCGAACTGCTGGAACTGGGTGCCGGCGTGCTCGGCTTGCAGGAACGCGTGGACAGCAAGCTGTTCATCCGGCGCGACCGCTACGGCCGCTTCTATTCGGTGCTGGTCTTCGTGCCGCGCGAGCGTTTCAATACGGACATGCGGCTGCGCATCGAGCAGATGCTCAAGGGCGCCCTCTCCGCCGACCATATCGAAAGCCATGTGCTGATGGGCGATTCCCCGCTGGCGCAGCTGCACATGATCGTGCGGCCGCGCGGCGAGGCGGCCGATGCCGAATTCGACACGGCCAAGCTCGGTAGCGCGCTCACCGAGATCGTGCGCAACTGGCACGACAACCTCAACGACGTGCTGGTCGCGCGCCATGGCGAGACCGAAGGGCTGCTGCTGGCAAAACGCTACGGGCGCGCGCTGACATCGGCCTACATCGAGCAGGCGAGCCCTGAAGCCGCGGCGGACGACGTCGCCCAGCTCGCCGCCCTGGCCGAGGACCGGGACGACGTCGGCATCAGCCTGCGCACCGATCCGTCAGCGAGTCACTGTGAAGGCTGCATCGAGGTCAAGCTGTTCCGGCGCGGCGACAGCCTGTCCCTGTCCGAAGTGCTGCCGATGCTGGACCACATGGGGCTTCAGGTGGTGACCGAATACCCGTACGGCGTCGTCGCCGAAGGCCAGCCTTATTCGATCCAGGATCTCGAAGTCCGCGCCTCCGAAGGCGTGGCCCTCACCGAAGCCAGCATCGGCTATTTCACCGAGGCGTTCAGCCGCGTCTGGCGCGGCGACCTGGAAAACGACGGCTTCAACCGGCTGGTGCTGGGCGCCGGCTTGCGCTGGAAGCAGGTGCAGATGCTGCGTTCCTACTGCAAGTACCTGATGCAGATCGGCGTGCCGTTCTCGCAGAGCTACGTCGAGGCGACCTTCTCGCGTTACCCGCTGCTGGCCCGCCTGCTGGTGGAATATTTCGAGGCCCGTTTCGATCCGGCCACCGGCAAGGAGAGCAAGGCCGAAATCGCCGACGGCGCCAAGGCCTTCGCCGCGCAGATCGATGCGCTGGCCACGGGCGATGCCGGCGCGTTGGCAGCGGTCAAGCCGGTGATCGCGGCGCGCAGCGGCTCGCGCGAAGCGCAGGGCGAAGCCGTCCGCACCGCGCTGTTGGCGTTGCTCGACCGGGTCAAGAGCCTGGACGAAGACCGCATCCTGCGCAGCTTCATGGGCGTGATGGACGCGACGCTCCGCACCAACTACTACATCGACTATCCCGAAGGCCTGCGCAAGGACGGCGGCCCCGCCGACTACCTGAGCTTCAAGCTCGACTGCGTGGCGGTGCCCGATCTGCCCCGACCCAAGCCTTACCGCGAAATATGGGTTTGCGGCCCGCGCGTGGAAGGCATCCACCTGCGCTTCGGGTCGGTGGCGCGCGGCGGCCTGCGCTGGTCGGACCGCCGCGAGGACTTCCGCACCGAGGTGC
>DAIRVA010000033.1:0-11009 GCA_036803045.1 Lysobacter sp.
CGCAGACCACCGCCACCTTGCCGGCCAGCATCACGTCGAGCGCGCGCTTCAGGCCATCGGCCAGCGATTCGCGGCAGCCGTAGAGGTTGTCGAACTTGCTCTTGGTGACCGAGTCGTTGACGTTGATCGCCGGGATCAGCAGCGTGCCGGCTTCGGCCAGCTGGTACAGGCGGTGCACGCCGGTGGTGGTCTCTTCGGACACGCCTTTCCAGTCGGCAACGACCTTGGTCCAGTAGCCCGGGCGCTCCTTGGCGACGCGCTTGAGCAGGTCCTTGATCACCTTCTCTTCGTGGCTGCCGGAGGCGGAGTTCACCCAGCTCTCGTCGCCCTGTTCCAGCTCGTAGCCCTTGTGGATGAGCAGGGTGACGTCGCCGCCGTCATCGACCACCAGTTCCGGGCCGAGGAAACCGCCCTTGCCATCGGGGAAGGACAGCGCGTCGAGCGTGCAGTCCCAATACTCCTCCAGCGACTCGCCCTTCCACGCGAACACCGGCGTGCCGGAGGCGGCGATCGCGGCGGCGGCGTGGTCCTGGGTGGAGAAGATGTTGCACGAAGCCCAACGCACGTCGGCGCCGATGTCCTTCAGCGTCTCGATCAACACCGCGGTCTGGATGGTCATGTGCAGCGAACCGGTCACGCGCACGCCCTTGAGCGGCGCCTCGGTCTGGTACTTGCGGCGGATGGACATCAGGCCCGGCATCTCGTGTTCGGCGATGTCGATTTCCTTGCGACCCCAGTCGGCCAGCGAGATGTCGGCGACCTTGTAGTCGCCTTCCTGGGAGAAAGTCTTGGGTTGGGCGTTCATGTCGGCTCCGTGAATGCGATGGATGCGGTCACGGGCGCCGTTTTCGTACCGAGCCTGGTGGTGCGGGAAGACAAGCCCGGCCATCGCAGCGCCCCTCGGTCGGAAAAGTATATCGCTTTGTCGAGATAAAAAGATGAAATAACGATGACATGACTTACGGGCCATCCATTCATCGGGCCCACAAGCCATGCTGGAACGGGATACCCATGGGAAAAGACCGATGCGCCTCAATCGTCTTGCGCGGCTGTCGCTCGCCGCACTGCTGTGTTTCACGCCGCTTGCCGGCATCGCACAAACTGGTTATCGCGAACCGCCCGCCGCGCTGAAGGCGATCGTCGATGCGCCACGGACGCCGCAGGCCTCGCTCAGTCCGCGCCGCGACCTGATCGCCTTCACCGGCATGCCGGGGTTGCCGGGCATCGATGTCGTCGCCCAGCCGGAGCTGAAGCTGGCCGGCATCCGCATCCATCCCAAGGTGTTCGCGCGCAGCAGTTTCACCTTCGGCGACGATCTCTGGCTGGTCGATGTCGCCAGCGGCAAGGAACTGCGCATCGAGGGCCTGCCCAAACCGTTGTCCATCGCAGGCATGTCATGGTCGCCGGACCAGAAATACCTCGCGTTCAACCAGGTCGAACCGGCCACCGGCACCAACGCGCTGTGGCTGGTCGATGTCGCATCCCGTCGTGCGCGTTTGCTGACGCACGAGCCGCTCAACGGCGTGGCCAGCCGTGGCTGGCGCTGGATGCCCGATAGCCGCGCGCTGCTGGTCAACCTGCGCGCGCCGGGCGAGGGCGGACTGCCTGCGGTCGATGGCACGCCGACCGGCCCCAACGTGCAGCAGACCGGCGGCAGCGGCCGCGTCACCAGCATCCGCACCTACCAGGACCTGCTGGGCAACGAGGCGCAGGCCCGCCAGTTCGAATATCTGCTGCGCTCGCAGCCGGCGTTGGTGGACGTGCAGGGCAAGGTCAGGCGGATCGGCTCGCCGGACCTGTACGTCGGCCTGGACCCGTCGCCGGACGGCCGTCATCTGCTCGTCCAGCGGATCACCCGGCCCTTCTCCTACCTGGTGCCGTACTTCAATTTCCCGCGCGTGATCGAGGTGCGCGACCTCGGCGGCAAGGTGACGCACACGGTCGCCAGGCTGCCGCTGGTCGAAGGCCTGCCCACCGGCAACGATGCCGTGACGACCGGCGTGCGTCGCATCGAATGGCGCAACGACGCCCCGGCCACGCTGGTCTGGGCCGAGGCGCAGGACGGCGGTGATCCGGCCCGTGAAGCGGACGTGCGCGACATCGTCTACCAGCAATCCGCGCCGTTCACCGCCAAGCCGCAGGTGCTGGCCGAGTTGTCCACGCGCTATGCAGGCACCACCTGGGGCCGCGGCGACCTTGCTCTGCTCACCGAATACTGGTGGAAGACGCGCCAGTACAAGACCTGGCGCCTGCAGCCGGATGTCGCAGGGAACGCGCCGAAAGTGTTCGAGGAAGGCAGCGCCGAGGACCGTTACGCCGACAAGGGCAACCCGGTGACCACGCTCGATGCGCGCGGCCAGTCCGTGCTGCTGACCACGCCCGATGGCGCGCGGATCTACCGCATCGGCGATGGCGCATCGCCCGAAGGCGACCGCCCGTTTCTGGACCGGCAGGTCATCGATTCGGGCGAGACGGTTCGCCTGTTCCACTCCAGCGGCGAGCAGTACGAGCGTCCCTTGGCGATGCTGGATGCGGACGGCAGCCGCATCGTCACCACCCGCGAATCGCCGACCGAGCGTCCCAATTTCTACCTGCGCACGTTGGGTGGCGATGCCGCTCCGGTCGCGCTGACGAAGTTCGCGCATCCCACTCCGCAGCTGCGCGACGTGCAGAAGGAGCTGATCCGCTACAAGCGCAAGGACGGCGTGGACCTGACCGGCACGCTATACCTGCCGCCGGGCTATGACGCGAAGCGCGACGGCCCGCTGCCCTTGCTGATGTGGGCCTATCCGGCCGAGTTCAAATCCGCCGCCGCCGCCAGCCAGGTGACGGACTCGCCCTACCGCTTCAACGCGATCAGCTACTGGGGTCCGCTGCCGTTCCTGGCGATGGGCTACGCGGTGCTGGACGATCCCTCGATGCCGATCGTGGGCGAAGGCGATGCCGAGCCCAACGACACCTACGTGCAGCAGCTCAACGCCGATGCCGAGGCCGCCGTGGACGAAGTCGTGCGCCGCGGCGTGGCCGACCGCGATCGCATCGCGGTGGGCGGGCACTCCTACGGCGCCTTCATGACCGCGAACCTGCTGGCGCACACGCGCCTGTTCAAGGCCGGCATCGCCCGCAGCGGTGCGTACAACCGCACGCTGACGCCGTTCGGATTCCAGTCCGAGGAGCGCAACTTCTGGCAGGCCTCGGACATCTATGCCGCGATGTCGCCGTTCAACCACGCCGACAAGATCAAGGATGCCTTGTTGATGATCCACGGCGAGCAGGACAACAACTCCGGCACGTTCCCGATCCAGAGCGAACGCATGTTCGCCGCCATCAAGGGCCTGGGCGGGAACGCCCGGCTGGTGATGCTGCCGAATGAATCGCACGGCTACCGCGCGCGCGAATCGATCATGACGATGCTGGCCGAGAGCAACGACTGGCTGGAGAAATACGTCAAGAACGCCAAGCTTGCCGAGCCTGCCAAGAAGTAGGCCGAAAGGATCTGGCAACGAAAAGGCCCGCATCGTGGCGGGCCTTTTCTAGCGCAACGAATGAAACCGTTGCTTACTTCTTGAGCTTCGCGGCCTTGCGCAGCTCGTCGGCCTTGTCGGTCTTCTCCCAGCTGAAGGCGGTCGCCTTCTGCTTCTTGCCGGCACCGTCGGTGTAGCTGATTTCCTTCGGCTTGCGGCCGAAGTGGCCGTAGGCGGCAGTCTGCTGGTAGATCGGGTGGACCAGATCCAGCATCTTGATGATGCCGTACGGGCGCAGGTCGAAGTGATTGCGGATCAGCTTCTCGATCTGCGAATCCGGGATCTTGCCGGTGCCGAAGGTGGTGACCGAGATCGAGGTCGGCTCGGCCACGCCGATCGCGTACGAAACCTGCACCTCGCACTTGTCGGCCAGGCCGGCCGCGACGATGTTCTTCGCCACGTAGCGCGCGGCGTAGGCGGCGGAACGGTCGACCTTCGACGGATCCTTGCCCGAGAACGCGCCGCCGCCGTGGCGGGCCATGCCGCCGTAGCTGTCGACGATGATCTTGCGGCCGGTCAGGCCGCAGTCGCCCACCGGGCCACCGATGACGAACTTGCCGGTCGGGTTGATGTGCACCTTGTTCTTCGGCAGCGCGTCCAGCCACTTCTTCGGCAGCACCGGCACCAGGATCTCGGCGCGCACGGCTTCGATCAGGTCCTTCTGTTTGATGTCCGGATCATGCTGGGTCGACAGCACCACGGCATCGAGGCCCAGCACGGTGTTGCCGTCGTAGCGCAGGGTGACCTGCGACTTGGCGTCGGGGCGCAGCCACTTCAGCTTGCCCTTCTTGCGCACCTTGGCCTGCTGTTCCACCAGGCGGTGGCTGTAGTACAGCGGGGCGGGCATGAATTCCGGCGCCTCGTTGCAGGCGTAGCCGAACATCAGGCCCTGGTCGCCCGCACCCTGTTCTTCCGGCTTCTTGCGGTCGACGCCCTGGTTGATGTCGGGCGACTGCTTGCCGAGCATGTTGATGATGGCGCAGGTGTGGCCGTCGAAGCCGACGTCCGAATTGTCGTAGCCGATGTCGTTGATGACCTTGCGGGCCAGCGACTCGATGTCCACCCAGGCGGTGGTGGTGACTTCGCCGGCCACGATGGCGGCGCCCGTCTTCACCAGCGTCTCGCAGGCCACGCGTGCGCGCTTGTCCTGGGCCAGGATGGCGTCCAGCACGGCGTCGGAAATCTGGTCGGCGATCTTGTCCGGATGGCCTTCGGAGACCGATTCGGAGGTGAACAGGTAGCTGGACATCGGTTTATATCCTTTGATTCGGATGAAAAGATGATCGCGCATCATACAGCGATGGCGCGGGGTTTGCAGCGTCGTGCCAGTTTGCCCGAAAGCGGTTAAGCGGGCGTTGCCGCGGCGGCACCGGCTGCTAGCATCGGGCCATGGATTCCCTGACCCAGATCGTCCTCGGCGGCGCGGTCGCCGCCGCCATCGCGCCGCCACGCCATCGCCGCGCCGCCCTGCTCGCCGGCGCCGCGCTCGGCACCTTGCCCGACCTGGACGTGATTCCGACCAGCCTGTTGCTGGACGATCCGGTCGACCGCATGACCTGGCATCGCGGCCCGTCGCATTCGCTGCTGCTGTTGCCGCTGCTGGCCTGGTTGATCTGGGCGTTCTTCAAGCGCCAGGGCGGGCGCGTGGCCGAAGCGCCGGTGCGCTGGTGGTGGGCGATCCTCCTCGCGCTCATCACCCATCCGTTGCTGGATGCCTTCACCGTCTACGGCACGCAGTTGTGGTGGCCGGTGCCGGTGTCGCCGGCGATGTGGTCGAGCGTCTTCATCGTCGACCCGATGTACACCGTCTGGCTGTTGTTGGCCTGCATCGCCGCGTGGTTCCTGCGCTGGCGGCCCGCCGCGCAGACCGTGCTGGTCGCCGGGCTGGCGATTTCCAGTGCTTACCTGGCGTGGTCGTTGCTGGCCAAGGCGGCGGTGGATCGCGAGGCGTCGCGCGCGCTGGCATCGATCGGTCTGGCCGATGCGCCGCGCTTCTCGGCGCCGACGCCGTTCAACACGCTGCTGTGGCGCGTGGTGGCGATGACGCCGGACGGTTATGTCGAGGGCGAGCGATCATTGCTCGATGGGCCTGCGCCGATGGCGTTCCGGCATTACCCGAGCGACATCGCCGCGAAGGCTGCAGCCGCCGACATCCCAGCGGCCGCGCGCATGACCTGGTTCAATCACGGCTTCCAGCGCGCGCAGGTGCATGGCGACCAATTGGTGCTGACCGACCTGCGCATGGGCAGCGAGCCGGATTACTTCTTCAACTATGCGGTGGCCAGGCGCGATGCGATGGGTCAGTGGCATGCGCTCGATCCGAGCCAGCGCTTCGCCGTCGAGGGCCTGCGTTCGCGGAACCTGCAACTGCGCCGCCTGTGGAACCGTATCCGGCAGGCACCGGCAGGCGGGGATCAGGCCGCCAGCGGCACGCCGGCGATCAACGCATCGAAGTAGCCGCAGGTCAGCGCGCGCTGCATGCGTGCATCGGTGGCGCGGTTGGCCACGGCGCGGAAGGCCGCGTTCTCCGGGCGATCCTTCGCGTACCAGCCCAGGTGCTTGCGGGCGATCCGCACGCCCATGTCCTCGCCATAGAAATCGTGCAGCGCGTCCAGGTGTGCGAGCAGGACGTCGCGCACTTCCATTAATTCCGGCGGCGGCAACTCGGTACCCGTCGCCAGGTGGTGGGCGATCTCGCGGAAGATCCACGGCCGGCCCTGCGCCGCGCGCCCGATCATCACCGCATCGCAACCCGTGAGTTCAAGCACGCGCCGCGCCTTGGCAGGTGAATCGATGTCGCCGTTGGCGATCACCGGGATGCGCACTTCGGCCTTGATCGCCGTGACGGTCTCGTACTCGGCCAGCCCCGTGTAGTGCTGGTCGCGGGTGCGGCCGTGCACGGTCAGCGCCTGGATGCCGCAGTCCTGGGCGATGCGCGCGATGGCCGGTGCGTTGCGGTTGTCGGCATCCCAGCCGGTGCGGATCTTGAGCGTGACCGGCACGTCCACCGCCGCCACGACCGCCGAGAGGATGCGCGCCACCAAGGCCTCGTCGCGCATCAGTGCCGAACCCGCCCAGACGTTGCAGACCTTCTTGGCCGGGCAGCCCATGTTGATGTCGATGATCTCGGCGCCGTGGTCCACGTTGTGGCGCGCGGCATCGGCCAGCAACTTCGGGTTGGTGCCGGCGATCTGCACGCTGATCGGCGCGGGCTCTCCATCGTGGTCCATGCGATGCCGCGACTTGGCGGTGTTCCAGAAGCGCGGGTCGCTGATCGTCATCTCGGACACCGCGAGCCCTGCGCCCATGCGCTTGCACAGCTGGCGGAATGGCTTGTCGGTCACGCCGGCCATCGGGGCCAGCACGACGCGCGGTTCGATGAAGTGCCGGCCAATCTGCATCCGCCGATTATCGCATCTGCGTTCGCGCGGGCTTGCGCGGTGCCTTCAGCGCACGGCGGCCGACGAACGCAGGGTCAGGCGCGAGATTTCCGGCAGCACGCCGATGCGGATCGGCAGGATGCTGGTGCCGATGCCTGGCGTGACGAACAGCAGGCGGTCGCCGTCCCGCACCTGGCCGCGCAGCCATTGCGACGTGGGCGAATAGCCGGCGGTGCGCCATGGCGATGAGAACGGATTGATCTGCCCGCCATGGGTGTGGCCGCTGATGGCCAGGGCGACGCCGTCCGGCAGCCGGCGCAGCGTCGCCGGTTCGTGCATGAGCGCGATCACCGGCGCGCCGGCCGGGATCCCGGCCCAGGCGGCGCGGGCATCGGGATGGCCTTCCAGTTCGTCGCCCAGGCCGGCCAGGTAGAAGCGGCACGAGCCAAGGCCGATGCCGGCCGATGCGTTGTCGATCATGCGGATGCCGGCACCGGAGAGGGCATCGCCGACGCCCAGGCCGCCTTTCCACCAGTCGTGGTTGCCGAGCACGGCGTACACCGGCTTGCGTGCCGCCAGCGGTGCCAGGTGCGGCGTCATGGCATGCGCAGGCACGTAGCCGCCGAACAGCACCTTGAGGATCACGTAATCGCCGGCCATCAGCACCAGGTCGGCGTCGCTCTTGCGCAGGCGCGCGACCACGCGGTCGAGGTTGTCCAGCCCGTTGCCGAACGAGCCGGTGTGCAGGTCGGCGACGACGTCCACGCGCAAGCCGTCGCAGCTCTTCGGCCAGTTCGCCAGCACCAGCACGTGGTCGCGTTCGACCAGCCGCCTGGGTTCGACGAATCCGTAGGCGAGCAGCACGAGTCCGCATGCGGCCACGATGCCGCTGATCGCGGCCAGCCGGCGCTTCGCCCCCGGCTTGGTGCCGGTCTTGCGCGCGGTGCCTGGGGTCACCGCGGCTTGCCCGTGCGCATGGCTTCGGTCAGTTTGTCGCCGGTCAGGCGCGAGAGGCGCCAGCCGATCGATCCGGCGGCCAGCGCGGACAGCGCGCTGATCGCCGCGAACGTGGCCACGGTCGCGCCCGCAGCGCGCATCAGGTTCATGCCGCTGGCGATCACCAGATCGCCGAAGCGCCAGACGGCCGTGTCGACCACGTTCTGGCCCTTGTAGCGCATCACGCGCGGTGCCTTGGCGAACAGGCTGTGGCGCGCCGGCTCGGCCATCCCGTAGGCCAGGCCGCGGGTGACGATGAGCGCCAGCGCCACTGCCGGCATGCCCGCCAGCAACGGTGCATGCGGATCCGGGACGAGGATCACCAGCAGCAGCATCGCGATGCCCGCCGCCGCCCACACCATGATCACCGGGCCGGCGCCGTGCCGCGGCAGCATCCAGCGCGTCAACAGCAGTTGCGTGGCCACGGTGAGGATATTGGTGGCCAGGTCCACGTCCGCCGCGAAGCGCGTGCGGGCCACGTCGTCGAACAATGCCTGGTGCGAGTAATCGGTGACCAGCGCATAGTTGACCGTTCCGATGCCGTCGGCGAGCAGCAGCAGGATCGCCATGTTGCGCATGAAAGGCGTCGCGAAGATCTGCTTCACCCCGTCCCACATCCCACCGCCCACGGCCGCCCCCTCGGCCTGCTCCGGGCGGACATGCGCATGCGTGCGCGCCCAGCGCCCGAGGATCACCACGCAGCCCACCGCGACGGCCAGCAGCGATGCCGAGACGATGAGCAGTGGCGCCACGCCCAGCACCTGCACCAGCCCGCGCGTGAGCGTCGGTCCCGCCACGGCGCCGGCGGTGCCGGCGACGGCGATCACCGGGAACAGGCGGCGGGCCTGTTCCGGACTCCAGATGTCGGTCATGAAGATCCAGAACAGCGACACCACGAACAGGTTGAACACGCTGACCCAGACGAAGAACACGATGCCCAGCGTGCGTTGCGGCAACAGCGAGGGGTCCGCGAAGAAAGGCACGAAGGCCAGCAGGCAGGCGATGCCGGTCAGGTTGAACAGCGGCACCACCACCCGACGGGGCCAGCGCGAAACCACCGCGCCGAACACGGGCGCCAGCAGCAGCATGCAGGCGAAGGTGGCGCCGTAGAACCAGGGCAGTTGGGTCGAGCCGACCGACGCCGAAAGCTGCTCGCGCACCGGCCGGATCATGTAGTAGGCCGCCAGCACGCAGAAGAAGTACAGGAAGGAAACCGCCACGGCGGACCATTCGCCTTCGCGGACGCGGCGGCCGTGGCCGGTGTCGAGGGGTGCATTCATGCCGGCAAGGTAGCCGACCGGTCGCGCCCCTGCCAGCCGTGGCGGCCGGGATCGCCCGCGCTGGCGCATGACGTGGATCCGAGGGCACTGCTCCCGACCAGGAAATTCATGCGAATCATGTGGATATCCGGGTTATCTCGCCCTGTTCATGCATTCGGCCGGCGTCCGCACTAGTATCTGCGTCGAATCGGATGATCGGAGGCGGAACGATGCGCGCACGCGGTCGGCAAGCACTCATCGCGCTCAAGCTCGCAAGTTTCGCCTTCCTGCTGCCGGTGACGGCCGGGACTTCGGCGCAGACGGTGGTGCCGGCCGGCATCAGCCGCCCCGCCGCGGTGCCCGCCCAGCGCGCAGGCACCTCCGGGCTCGACAATTACCTCCAGTACCAACAGGAGCCGGTCTCTTCGACGCCGGCGCCGCTGCCGTTCGATGTCCATGCCTTCGAAGCCGTCGCCCAACAGCTGGTCGCCAACCAGCGGGTGCCGGGGCTGGCCGTGGCCATCGTGCAGAACGGGCGGATACTCACTGCCCGCGGTTACGGCGTGACCGACGTGCAGCGGCCCGAGCCGGTGGATGCCAGGACGGTGTTCCGTCTGGCATCCCTCTCCAAGACTTTCGCCGGGACGCTTAGCGGGATGCTGGCCAGCGAGGGCGCTCTGGACCTGAGCCAGCCCGTCGTCGACTACGTGCCGGGATTCCGCCTGCGCGATGCCGCTTCCACCTCGAGCCTGACGATCGGCAACGTGCTGAGCCAGGCGACGGGCTTGACCCGCAATGCCTACGACCGCGACATCGAGGCCAATGCCAGCTATTACGATGTCCGCGGCAAGCTGGCGCAGGCCGCATTGCGCTGCCGTCCGGGCGAGTGCTACTCGTACCAGAACGTGGCCTTCAGCCTGATCGGCGACGTGGTGCATGCCGCGACCGGGCATTACTACGAAGACAACGTGCAGAGCCGGATATTCAAGCCGCTCGGCATGCTCGATGCCAGCTTGGGGCTGGACGGCATCACTGGCAGCCCGCGGTGGGCCAAGCCGCACGTGCGTGGCGGCGGCGGCTGGCGCTCGCTGATGCCCAAGCCGACCTACTACCGGCTGGTGCCGGCGGCGGGCGTCAATGCCAGCATCAGCGACATGGCGCAATACCTCGTCGCGCAAACGGGCCATCGGCCGGACGTGCTCTCCCCGCAACTGCTGGACAACATCCACTCCGCGCGCGTCGCCACGCCGACGGAACTGCGCGGCTCGAGCTGGCGTCGCGAACGGCTGGATTCCGCCGGTTACGGCCTCGGCTGGCGCATATACCGCTATGCCGGCCATTCGGTTTTCTTCCATGGCGGGGCGGTGCAGGGCTATCGGGCGGCGATGGCGCTGTTGCCGGATCGCGATCTGGGCATCGCCATCCTCTGGAACAGCGAGAGCAGCCTGCCTTCCGGCTTGCTGCCCACCATCCTCGACAGCGCCATCGGGCTGCCGCGGGTGGCATGGCTGAAGCTCGACCCCAACGTGCTCTCCCCGCGCGACGACGACGATGCCGAAGGCGTCGGCGGCGCAGGCAGCGGGGATTCCAGCGCCTCACCGCGCTGAGGCGCACATGGTCCACGGAAAAGAAAACCCGCGCCGTGGCGCGGGTTCCGGGTATCCGGTGAGCGGAACCTGAAACGGCGTCTCCCCTGCCTGGGCGCAGGGGGAGCCGCAATGCCCGTCAGAGCGAGGGCATCGGCATCGGCGGCATCGCAGCCGGGGCCTTCTTCGCTTTCTTGGCAGATTTCTTTGCCGGTTTCTTGGCGACCTTCTTGGCGGCCTTCTTCACCGTTTTCTTGGCGGCCT
>DAIRVA010000033.1:11109-23439 GCA_036803045.1 Lysobacter sp.
CCTTCTTCGCCGGTTTCTTGGCGACCTTCTTCACCGCTTTCTTCGCGGCTTTCTTCGCCGGTTTCTTGGCGGCGGCCTTCTTCACTGCTTTCTTCATGGCCATGTGATGGCTCCTCTCGATTGGACGATTTGACAGCTGCCCAGGCTTTGACGCACGGCAGGTATCGGACCTGCCGCGGACCGGTTTCGCGCAAAGCGCGAAACGACGGGTTCGGAAGGCCGCATCGCGGTGCGAATGCGGCCCGAAGAAAACCCGCTTCTCTCGAAGCGGGTCGGGAATGTCGTTTGCGAACGGAACGGCGTCGCCGGCATCGGGCGTTCGCCGGATGTCTGTTTCGAATCTTGGATGACTATTGCCGGGATCATCCTTCGCTTCGCCCTTCCGTCCATCAAGCCGTTTGCGCGAAACCTAATCACGGTCTTTTCGACTGTCAACACGTTGATGGGGAATTCCGGCGGCGGTGGCGGTTTCGGAAGCACCAAGAAACCGGATCGGCGAACGCGCATCGAGGCGATGAAGAAGCAGAAGTGCGAATGCACATTCCAATCCGTTCGCCGCAAAGCGCTTAAAAAAAGCACCTTCCTGAAAAGAAACAAATGGCTTCTCCAGCGCGTTGCATTGCGGACAGACACGGAAAACCCAGAGCGCCCGGTTCGCGGAAGGCGTCAGGCCCGAGGCGAAAAATTTTTCCGGGGCGAGCGTTTCCACGTATCGCAAAAGACGATTTGCGCGAAAAACTTCCGTCTGCGAACCGCACAAAGAAAGACGGTCGCCATCGGCGACCGTCATCTGCGAGCATCGCGAACGGTGTTTCAGTGCTCGTCGTCTTCCATCGTCGCGGCGTAGTCGTCCGCGTTGAGCAGCTCGTTCGCCTGTTCCGGCTCGCTCATCCTGATCACGAACAGCCAGCCGTCGCCGAATGCATCCTCGTTGATCGTCTCCGGCTTGTCGGCCAGCGACTCGTTGACCTCGACGATCTTGCCGCTGACCGGTGCGTACACGTCCGATGCGGCCTTGACCGACTCGACCACTGCGCACGCGTTGCCGACTTCGACATCGTCGCCCACTGCGGGTAGTTCCACGTAGACCAGGTCACCCAGCAGGCCTTGGGCATGATCGGAGATGCCGACAGTGGCAAGGCCATCGCCTTCGATGCGCAGCCATTCGTGTGACTTGAGGAACTTGAGGTCGCCGGGGATTTCGCTGCTCATGGGGACTCCGGAAAGTGGGGTTGGGAAATCGATGCCAAGTCTAGCGGCTCAGACGCCGTCTTGCGGCTTGCCGTCGCGCACGAACGGAAACCTGACCACGCGCACCGGCACCTCACGGCCGCGGATGTCAACGCGCACGTCACCCGGCTCGCCGGCCGGCACGCGAGCGAAGGCGATGGCCTTGCCGAGCGTCGGCGAGAAGGTGCCGGAGAGGATCTCGCCATCACCGTTCGCCGTCAGCACGCGCTGGCCGTGGCGCAGCACGCCCTTCTCGTCCATCACCAGGCCGATCATCTGGCGCGGTGCGCCGTTGGCGGCCTGCTGCTCCAGTGTGCCGCGGCCGTTGAAGTCGCGCCCTTCGTCCAGCGCGACCGTCCAGCCGAGCGCAGCCTCGTAGGGCGAGACCGTTTCGTCCATGTCCTGGCCATAGAGGTTCATGCCGGCTTCCAGTCGCAGGGTGTCGCGGGCGCCCAAGCCTGCCGGCTTGACGCCGGCGGCGGCCAGCGCATTCCACAACGCGACCGTGTCCGGCTCCGGAACGATCACTTCGAAACCATCCTCGCCGGTGTAACCGGTGCGCGCGACGAACAACGGGACGCCATCGGCCGTGCGGGTTTCCAGCGCGGCGAAGCGGGCGAGCTTGCCGGCCTTGGCGCGGTCGGCCTCGTCCAGCAAGCCGATGACCTTGTCGCGCGCATTTGGGCCCTGCACCGCGATCATGCCGAACTCGGGGCGTTCTACCACCCGCACCCCGAAATCTTCGGCCTGCGCGGTGATCCATGTCAGGTCCTTGTCGCGCGTGGCCGCGTTGACGACCAGGCGGAACCAGTCCTCGCGCATGTAGTAGACGATGAGGTCGTCGATGACGCCACCCTCCGGCGTCAGCATGCAGGTGTAGAGCGCCTTGCCCGGCTTCTGCAGCTTGTCGACGGAGTTCGCGACCAGCTTGCGCAGGAAATCGCGCACGCGCTCGCCGGTCAGGTCGACCACGGTCATGTGCGAGACGTCGAACATGCCGGCGTCGCGGCGCACCTCGTGGTGCTCGTCGATCTGCGAGCCGTAGTGGATCGGCATGTCCCAGCCGCCGAAGTCGACCATCTTCGCGCCCATCGCGCGGTGGGTGTCGTTGAGGACGGTCTTCTGGGGCATGGCGGTCTCGCGCGTGGGATAGGGCGCGATTATCGCATCGTGCGCTGGCCCGGGCCGTTTCGCGCCACCGACAAAAAAAGCATGATGCAACCTACGCCCCCGCATGCAGGGGCGCAGGTGCGGCGATCAGGCGGCTTCGACCTTCAGCGTCATTCCGTTGACGGCCACGACGCGCACGCGCGTACCGACCGGCAGATCCGGGCCCGCCACGTTCCAGAACGCATCGCCCAACTGCGTGCGTCCTTCTCCATCGACGATGGGCGCGGTGAGTACGGCGGTGTGGCCGATCAATTGCTCGCCGCGGCGATTGAGCAGCGGTTGGTCGCTGGCGCGGCCGCGGCCACGGAACCATTTCCGATAGATCGCCACCGAGATGAAGCTGAGCACGATGAAGATGGCGACCTGCATGAGCACGCTCATGCCCGGCACCAGCAGCACGATCAGGAACACCGCGGCGGCGGCGAAGCCCAGCCACAGCAGAAACGCACCCGGCACCAGGGTTTCCGCGGCGATCAAGGCGAAGGCGAGTGCGGCCCAGGTGAAGACATCCCAGCGCATGGCTCAGCTCCCGCTCGGGAATTGCGGGCGCGGCGGTGGGCGCGGCGGCGTGCCGTCGTTGCGATCCAGGGCTTCCTTCGCCAGTTCGGCGATGCCGCCGAGCGATCCGATCACGCCGGCGGATTCCATCGGCATCATCACGAACTTCTGGTTCGGCGCCTCGGCCAAGGCCTTGAACGCCTCGATGTACTTCTGCGCGACGAAGTAGTTGATCGCCTGCACGTTGCCGCCCGCGATGGCCTCGGACACCACGCGCGTCGCATTGGCTTCGGCTTCGGCCAGGCGCTCGCGCGCTTCGGCCTCGCGGAAGGCCGCTTCGCGCTCGCCCTCGGCCTCTAGGATGGTCGATTGCTTCTCGCCTTCGGCCTTCAGGATCGCCGCCTCGCGGAAGCCCTGCGCTTCGAGGATGTTGGCGCGCTTCTCACGCTCGGCCTTCATCTGGCGGGCCATGGAATCCACCAGGTCGCGCGGCGGCTGGATGTCCTTCAGCTCGATGCGGTTGACCTTGATGCCCCACGGATGGGTCGCCTGATCAACGGCGACCAGCACCTTGGCATTGATTTCGTCGCGCTTGGAGAGTGACTCGTCCAGATCCATCGAACCGATCGCGGTACGGATATTGGTCATCACCAGGTTCAACGTGGCGATCTCGAGCTGGGCCACTTCGTACGCCGCCTTGGCCGCATCGAGCACTTGGAAAAACACGATGCCGTCGACCTTCACCACGGCGTTGTCCTTGGTGATGACGTCTTGGCTAGGTACCTCCAGCACCTGTTCCATCATGTTGATCTTGCGACCGACGCCCTGGTAGATCGGAATCAGGAAATGCAGGCCCGGCGACATCGTGTGGGTGTACTTGCCGAACGCTTCCACCGTCCATTCATAGCCCTGCGGCACCATGCGCACCGCCTTGAACAGGACGATGACGCCCGCCACCAGCAACACCAATGCCAATATCGGCCCAGTAAACATCGACACTCTCCCTGCTTTGATGTTCCGAGTATACGGAGTGGCGGGGTCGCGACCTGCCCGCCGAAGCAGGTTTCGGGCGGGCGAAGGGCCGGCAACCAGGCACGACCGGCCCCGCGGAGCCGCCAAGATCGCCGAAAGCCCGTGAGTTTGACTTCGCATCCCGACGCATTAATATGACGCCACCTCCTCGGGGAGTAGCCCCCCGGCAGCGATGTCGGGGCGCGCGTCAACACACTTGGCCGGCTGGCCATGGCGCGCGAAGCGATGCCGAAGGCATCGCAGGGCAAGACCGAAGGCGGGCAGGGCGCCCCATGGCTGGGCGACGCCTTGCCGGCTTTCGTGTCCAAGCGTTTCGCCCGGCCCCGGAGTTTTCGATGAACGATTTCCCCTTGTATCCGGCCCTGTTGTCGACCGGTACCGTCGCGCTGGCCGAAATCGGCGACAAGACCCAGCTGCTGGCCCTGTTGCTGGCCGCGCGCTTCCGCAAGCCCTGGCCGATCATCTGGGGCATCCTGGTCGCGACCCTGCTCAACCACGCGCTGGCCGGCTGGCTGGGATCGCTGGTGGCGCAGTGGCTGACGCCCGACGTCCTGCGCTGGGTGGTCGCGGTCAGCTTCATCGCCATCGCGCTGTGGACGCTGAAACCCGACACGCTGGAAGATGACACCAGCCTGCCCGCACGTGGTGCCTTCATTGCCACCAGCATCGCGTTCTTCCTGGCCGAGATCGGTGACAAGACCCAGGTCGCCACGGTGCTCCTGGCCGCCAAGTACCCGCCGCTGTGGCAGGTGGTCGCGGGCACGACGGTGGGGATGCTGCTGGCGAATGTGCCCGTGGTACTGCTCGGCAGCAAGTTCGCCGGCAAGCTGCCGTTGAAGGCGGCACGGATCACCGCGGCCATCGTCTTCCTCGTCCTGGGCCTGTGGGCGGCGGTGCGGGGAATCGGCTAATCTGCGCCGCAATGTCCGGGGAGTGATGTATGGAAGGTCTGGCGAGGATCGGGTTCGGCCTGTTCGGCCTGGCGGTGCTGATTGGCGTGGCCTGGTTGTTCTCCAACAATCGCCGGGCAGTGGACTGGAGACTGGTCCTGACCGGCATCACGCTGCAGATCGGCTTCGCGGCACTGGTGCTGCTGGTGCCGGGCGGCCGCGAGGTGTTCGACTGGCTGGGCCACGGCTTCGTCAAGCTGCTGGATTTCGTCAAGGCCGGTTCCGGTTTCATCTTCGGCTCGCTGATGGATGTCGACAAGTTCGGCTTCATCTTCGCCTTCCAGGTGCTGCCGACGATCATCTTCTTCGCCGCGTTCATGGGCGTGCTCTACCACCTGGGCGTGATGCAGGTGATCGTCAAGGGCATGGCCTGGGCGATCACCAAGGTGATGCGGGTCTCGGGAGCCGAAACCACCAGCGTCTGCGCCAGCGTGTTCATCGGCCAGACCGAGGCGCCGCTGACGGTGCGCCCGTACATCGCGCGGATGACCAACTCCGAGCTGTTGACGATGATGATCGGCGGCATGGCGCACATCGCCGGCGGCGTGCTGGCGGCCTACGTCGGCATGCTCGGCGGCAGCGATCCGGAGGCGCAGGCCTTCTACGCCAAACACCTGCTCGCCGCCTCGATCATGGCCGCGCCGGCCACGCTGGTGGTGGCGAAGTTGCTGATCCCCGAGACGCAGGAACCACTGACCCGCGGCACGGTGAAGATGGAAGTGGAGAAGAACACGGCCAACATCATCGATGCCGCCGCCTCCGGCGCCGCCGATGGCTTGAAGCTGGCGCTGAACATCGCCGCGATGCTACTCGCCTTCATCGCGCTGATCGCGATGGTCAACGCACCGCTGACCTGGTTCGGCGAAGTGACCGGGATCGCCGCCGCCATCGGCAAGCCGACCAGCCTCGAGACCATCCTCGGTGCGGTGCTGGCCCCGGTGGCCTGGGTGATCGGCGTGCCCTGGCAGGACGCGACGACAGTGGGGTCGCTGATCGGCCAGAAGGTCGTCATCAACGAATTCATCGCCTACACGGAGTTGGCCAAGATCACCAATGGCCAGGTGCCGGGCGTGGTGCTCAGCGAGGAAGCCAGGCTGATCGCCACCTACGCGCTGTGCGGCTTCGCCAACTTCAGCTCGATCGCGATCCAGATCGGCGGCATCGGTGGCCTGGCACCGGAACGCCGCGCCGACCTGGCGCGCTTCGGCCTGCGTGCGGTGCTGGGCGGCTCCATCGCCACCTTCATGACCGCGACCATCGCCGGCGTGTTGAGTCATTTCGGTTGATGCGATGACGCGGGTCGTCGTCGTCGGTTCGTTCAACGTCGACCACGTCTGGCGTTGCGAATCGCTGCCCGTGCCGGGTGCGACGCTGTCGGGCGAGTACGCCAGCGGTCCGGGCGGCAAGGGCTTCAACCAGGCGATGGCAGCGCGGCGCGCCGGCGTGGACACCGTGTTCGTCTGTGCGCTCGGCATCGATGCCGGCGGCCAGCTTGCGCGCGTGCTCACCGCCGCCGACGGCATCGACCTGCGCGACCAGCCGAGCGAGGCGCCGACGGGCACCGCGGGCATCTTCGTCGATGCAGCCGGGCGCAACAGCATCGTGATCGGGCCGGGCGCGAACGCCGCGTTGGATGTTGCGCACATCGGCGCGCAGGCGGCGGCCATCGCCGAATCGCGGGTACTGCTGGTCCAGTTGGAGTCCCCGATCGCGGCCGTGCTGCACGCGCTCGCACTGGCAGGCGAGGCCGGTGTCGCCCGCGTGCTCAATCCCGCGCCCGCCAATGCCCCAGCCACCGCCGAGCTGCTGGCATCGGCCGATATCCTGACGCCCAACGAAACCGAGTTCTCGGCATTGGTCGCGCGCCACACGGCGATGGCGATACCTGCCGATGCGGTGTCCACGGCCGGAGACGATGCGTTGCACCTGCTCTGCCGGGCCTTGCACCCGGCCGGCACGGTGGTGATCACGCTGGGGGCGATGGGCAGCTTCGTTTCCCACGCGGCCGGCGCACTGCGGGGGGATGCCGAGGCGCACTACCGCGTCGCCGCGGCGAAAGCGCAGGCTGTCGATACCACCGGTGCGGGGGATGCGTTCAATGGGGCGTTGTGCGCGTCGATGGCGTTGCGCCCCGGCATGGCATTCGCCATCCATGCCGGCTTTGCCAGCCGTTACGCCGCGCGGTCGACGGAGAGCGTCGGCGCCGCTGTGGCGATGCCCCGCATGACGGCCGGCTAGGGCGCGTCCGCGGCACGCTG
Organism: Lysobacter sp.; assembly: GCA_036803045.1. Taxonomy (GTDB): domain Bacteria; phylum Pseudomonadota; class Gammaproteobacteria; order Xanthomonadales; family Xanthomonadaceae; genus Solilutibacter. Next base: position 18,248 of record DAIRVA010000033.1, read on the forward strand.
GAGGAGTGGCGATACCCACATGTCGATGCGGGCGCGGAACACTTCCGTGCCGCCGGCATTGGTCACGGAGACGGTGACTGGCAGGTCGTAGCCCTCCGTCGCGACCTGCGGCTCGAAATCGGTCGTGGCGGTCGCGGTCATGGTGCCTGCCGCCTTCTTCAAGTACTCGACCCGCATGCCTCTCGGGATCCAGCGCATGCCCTTGGGCAGGCTGACATCGCAGGTCAGACCGCCGACGAACTCCGCCAGGTTGCACAGCGCGATCGCATGCACGGTGCCGATGTGGTTGCTGACCCCGCGGCGATGCTTGAGCCGGGCCACGCCGCGTTGCGGTTCAAGCGACACGATGCGCGGCGCGATGCTGGCGAAGTAGGGCGCCTTGAAGCACACCAGTTTCGAGAACAGCCAGCGGCCGCCGGGCTTGTCGGCAAGGCGTTGATAGAGGTCGAGGATGCGCATGGATGCTGGTGTCCGGATGAAGCAAGGCCCGGCGCATGGCCGGGCCTTGTCGGGGCGTCGATCAGGCGACTTCGCGTTGCTCGTGCCCGCGCTCGCGGGCGATCAGCCCGGCATAGCCGGCCGAACGCAGCTCCTCGGTGTCGAAATCGTCCACCGTGATGGTGTCGAGGGTCAACGCACGCAGCTCCTTCAGCTGGGCGGCTTCCTCGGCGGTGATCCAGCCCTCGCGCACGCCTTCGGCCAACTGGTCGTCGAACTCCAGCGCCTCGATGTCGCTGTTCTTCAGCGCCTTCTGGAACTTGCGCTCCACCGGCTCGGCGATGACGAACTTGGGCAGGTAGCTGATGATGCGGCCGGCTGGGTTCAGCTCGGTCGGCGTGGTGAACACGCCGGTGGCGAGACGGTCGCGTGCATCCGACGGCGTCATCAGCAGGGACGCGACCTTGTGGCCCAGGCGATCACTCGGCGCCTGCGCGCGACGACCCAGCGGGAAGATCAGCGGCCACAGCAACCACGCCATCGGACGCACCGGGAAGTTGCGCAGCGCGGTCGAAAGCGCAGTCTCGATCTTGTTGACCGAGTCGTGCACGGCCCAGGCGAGCAGGGGCTGGTCGCCGACCGGACGGCCTTCGTCCTCATAGCGCTTGAGCATGCTGCTGACGATGTAGAGCTGGCTGAGCACATCGCCCAGGCGCCCGGACAGCGATTCCTTGAACTTCAGCTTGCCACCGAGCAGCAGCATCGACACGTCCGCAAACAGGGCGAGGTTGGCCGAGTAGCGGTTGAGCTTGCGGAAGTAGCGGCGCGTGTAGTCGTCACCCGGTGCGGCGCCGAAGCGCGAGCCGGTCAGGCCGAACCAGAAGCTGCGCACCGCGCTGGAAATCGCGAAACCGATGTGGCCGAACAGCGCGCCGTCGAACTGGTCGATGCGCTGCTTGGGGTCGGCCAGCATCGTCGCCTTCATCTCCTTCATCACCCACGGATGGCAGAGGATCGCGCCCTGGCCGAAGATCATCAGCGAGCGGGTCATGATGTTGGCGCCTTCCACCGTGATGGCGATGGGCGAGGCCTGCCACGAGCGACCGGCGAAGTTGCGCGGGCCGAGGATGATGCCCTTGCCGCCGATCACGTCCATGACGTCCTTGGCGACGATGCGGCCCATCTCGGTGCAGTGGTACTTGGAGATGGTCGAGGGCACCGCCGGGTTCTCGCCGCGCGCCACCGCCGCCGCGGTCGCCTGCGACAGCGCGCTGATCGCATAGGCATGGCCGCCCATGCGCGCCAGCGGTTCCTCCACGCCCTCGAAACGGCCGATCGACAGGCCGAACTGCTTGCGGATGCGCGCGTAGGAGCCCACCGTGACCGCACCCATCTTGGCGCCGCCGCTGGCGGTGGAGGGCAGAGTGATGGAGCGGCCGATCGACAGGCATTCCATCAGCATGCGCCAGCCCTGGCCAGCGTAGTCCTCGCCGCCGATCAGCTGCGACAGCGGCACGAACACGTCGCGGCCCTTGATCGGCCCGTTCTGGAACGGCGAATTCAGCGGGAAGTGGCGACGACCGATCTCAAGCCCGGCGGTGTCGCTCGGGACCAGCGCCAGCGAGATGCCGATGTCTTCCTTGTCGCCCAGCATCTTGTCCGGGTCATACATGCGGAAGGCCACGCCGATCAGCGTCGCCACCGGCGCCAGGGTGATGTAGCGCTTGTTGAGGGTCAGGCGAATGCCCAGCACCTGCGCGCCGTTCCATTCGCCCATGCAGACGATGCCGTAATCGGGGATGGAGGTGGCGTCCGAACCCGCGAACGGGCCGGTCAGCGCAAAGCAGGGCACTTCGCGCCCGTCGGCCAGGCGGGGCAGGTAGTGGCGCTTCTGCTCCTCGGTGCCGTAGTGCATCAAGAGTTCCGCCGGGCCGAGCGAGTTGGGCACGCCCACCGTCGAACTCACCACCGAGCTGATCGAGGCCAGCTTCTGGATCACCTTGTGGTTCATCAGCGCGGAGAAGCCGAGGCCGCCGTATTCCTTGGGGATGTTCAGGCCGAAGAACTTGTTGCGCTTGATGAAGTCCCACGTGGCCGGCGACAGGTCGGCGCGGACGTGGTCGATCTCCCAGTTGTCGATCATCCGGCACAGGTCTTCGGTCGGGCCGTCGAGATAGGCTTGCTCCTCCTCGGTCAGCACCGGCTTGGGCTGCGACAGCAGCTGGTCCCAGTCGGGCTTGCCGGAGAAGAGCTCGCCCTCGAAACCGACCGTGCCGGACTCGAGCGCCGTGCGCTCGGTATCCGAGAGCGGCGGCAGGATCCTGGTGTAGAACTTCAGCAGCGGCGCGGTGATCGCCGCCTTGCGCAGGCCGGGGATCAGCAGTGGGATGGCGATGATGGCCGAGATCGCGGCGGCCACGAAGGTGGCGGTGGGGTTGGCACCAAGCAGCCAGCAGGCCAGCAGGAGGCAGGCGGTGATCGCCACCCAGACCGGCAGGCGCCAGCGATGGTAGGAGGCAAGCCCGGTGGCGAGCAGAATGGCCAGGAACGGGGTCAGGATGGACATGCGGCACTCCTGTGGGCTTGCGGGTCTGGTGATGGGAAGTATGCGAGTTTGCTGCAGCCTCGGTGGCGATAGCCCTGGCCGGCAAACCATACGCAAAGGTATGTTTGAGAGCGAGAGCTGTCAAGTTGCACTGCCGCATACGCATTTCGACGCCGGCGTATGGTTAAAATGCCGACCATGACGCCATCCACCGACAAACCCGAACGCAGCGGCCGCCTGAGCGCCGACGACTGGGCGCAGGCCGCGCTCGACCAGATCGCCGAACAGGGCGTCTCCGCGGTGGCGGTCGAACCGCTGGCGCGCAGGCTGGGCGTGACCAAGGGAAGTTTCTATTGGCACTTTCCTTCGCGCGACGCCTTGTTGCAGGCTGCACTGGAGCGTTGGGAAACCCACGAGCAGGACGAGGTGTTCGGCCAGCTCGAAGGCATCACCAATCCGGCGCAGCGCCTGGGCGCGCTGTTCAAGCTGGTCGCCAACGAGGTGCAGTCGCACGTCATCTACAGCGAATTGCTGAAGGCACTGGATAACCCGGCGGTGCAGCCGGTGATCGGCCGGGTATCGAAGCGCCGCCTTGACTACCTGACTTCGGCGTTCCGGGCCGCGGGCCTGGATGCCACCGACGCGCAGCACCGCGCCCGGCTGGCCTATGCCGCCTACGTGGGTTTCCTTCAGCTGAACCTGCAGCTCGGCCAGCGCGACATGCACCGCGACGAGTTCGAGGATTACGTCGACCACATGATGGCGACGCTGATCCCCGCCAAGGCCTGAACTTTCCTTTCCGCCGTGCGTCCTGCGCGGCTTCGCTCCATTTCCGGAACCGACATGACCGAGATCGCAGAGAAACCCAAGAGCCAGCTGGACGCCCTGAACCAATGGGTGCTCGAAGTCGCGCGGCTGACCCGCCCCGACCGGATCCACTGGTGCGACGGCAGCGATGCGGAGAACGAGGCGCTGATCGCGGCGATGCAGGCCGACGGCACGCTCGTCAAGCTCAACGGGGACACCCATCCCAACAGCTACCTGCACCGCTCGCATCCGGACGATGTGGCGCGCGTGGAGCACCTCACCTTCGTCTGCACCACCGATCGCGACGATGCCGGCCCGAACAACCACTGGATGGCCCCGGACCTGGCCCGCCAGCAGATGAAGTCGCTGTTCGAGGGCTGCATGGAAGGCCGCACGATGTATGTCGTGCCGTATTGCATGGGGCCGATCGACTCGCCCTTGTCGCGCTGCGGCGTGGAGATCACCGACTCGGCCTACGTCGTCGCCAACATGCGCATCATGACCCGCATGGGTGCTGCGGCATTGGCGCGCATCGAGCGCGACGGCAGCTTCGTCAGGGGCCTGCATTCCACCGGCGACCTCAATCCCGACCGCCGCTTCATCATGCATTTCCCCGAGGACCTGGAGATCCAGTCCTTCGGCTCCGGCTACGGCGGCAACGCGCTGCTCGGCAAGAAGTGCCATGCGCTGCGCATCGCCTCGCACCAGGCGCGTAACGAGGGCTGGCTGGCCGAGCACATGCTGATCCTCGGCATCGAGAACCCCAAGGGCCAGACGCACTACGTCGCCGCCGCATTCCCGAGCGCCTGCGGCAAGACCAACCTCGCCATGCTGATCCCGCCGGAAGGCTATGTGCGCGATGGCTGGAAGATCACCACGATCGGCGACGACATCTGCTGGATGCGTCCGGGTGCCGATGGCCGCCTGTATGCGATCAATCCCGAAGCCGGTTTCTTCGGCGTTGCGCCGGGCACGTCCGAGAAATCGAACCCGAACGCACTGGCCTCGCTGCAGCACGACGCGATCTTCACCAACGTCGCGGTCACCGACGACAACCAGCCGTGGTGGGAAGGGCTCGACAAGCGCGTGCCGGCCACCGACTGGCGCGGCAACGCGTTCGATGCCGAGGCCGGCAAGCCGGCCGCGCATCCCAACTCGCGCTTCACCGTGAGCGCCAGGCAGTGCCCGTCGTACTCGCCGATGGCCGAAGACCCGCAGGGCGTGCCGATCAGCGCCATCGTGTTCGGTGGACGCCGTGCGTCACTGGTGCCGCTGGTGTTCGAGGCGCGCGACTGGACCCATGGCGTGCTGGTTGGCGCCGCGATGGGCTCGGAGACAACGGCGGCGGCGACCGGCGCGGTCGGCGTGATGCGCCGCGACCCGATGGCGATGAAGCCGTTCT
>DAIRVA010000034.1:0-22509 GCA_036803045.1 Lysobacter sp.
AACGGCGAGAAGCTGCGGGTGACCGGCAAGAAACGCGACGACCTGCAGGCGGCCATCGCCCTGCTGCGCGGCAAGGAGTTCGAACTGCCGCTGCAGTTCGACAACTTCCGCGACTGATCCGGATGGACGCGAACTCCGACCCCACGGCCGTCGAGGCCGACATCCGCCGCTGGCTGGAACGCGCGGTCATCGGCCTGAACCTGTGCCCGTTCGCCAAGTCGGTGTACGTGCGCGACCAGGTACGCATCAAGGTGTCCGACGCGGGGTCGGTGGACGACCTGCGCGAGGAACTGGGCGAGGAAATGCTGCTTCTGCGCGACACACCGGCCGAAAAAATCGACACCACGCTGCTGGTTCACCCGGGCGTGCTGCGTGATTTCCTCGAGTACAACGATTTCCTCGACGACGCCGATGGCCTGCTCGAAGCGCTGGAGCTGGACGGCGTGATCCAGGTCGCCAGCTTCCATCCCGATTACCAGTTCGCCGGCACGGATTTCGACGATCCCGGCAACAACACCAATCGCGCGCCCTGGCCCGTCTTGCACCTGTTGCGCGAAGAAAGCCTCGATCGCGCGGTGGAGGCGTACCCGGAGCCGGATGCGATCATCGAGCGCAACATCACGACGATGGGGCGGCTCGGCAACGAGGGTTATCGCAAGCTGCTGGCCGGCGAATGACGCATCACTGACGGGAGGCGCGATATCGTTCCTGCATGAATGCAACCGCCGCACCCATCCGTTTCACCGCCACACTGCAGCGGCCTGCGACACCGAAGAACGCGACGTGGCGATTCCTTCGATTGCCGAAAGCGGCGAGTGCGAAACTGCCCTCGCGCGGGATGGTCAGCGTCACCGGCACGCTGGACGGCCACGGCTTCAAGGCGATGTTGGAGCCGGACGGCGAAGACGGCCACTGGCTGAAAGTACCCCGCGCCTTGCACGAGGCCGCCGGCGTGGATGCTGGCGAGCGCGCGGCGATGATGGTTCTCCCCGTGGACAAGGAACCGGAGCCGCGCGTGCCCGCGGATCTTCGCGCAGCCTTGAACGCAGCGCCGGCGGCGAAAGCGCAGTGGTCGGCAATCACGCCGGTGGCGCGCCGCGATTTCGTGCAGTGGGTGTCGACCGCCAGGCAGGCCGAAACCCGCGCGCGCCGCATCCGAACCGGCTGCGACATGCTGGCGGCCGGCAAGCGCCGGGTGTGCTGCTTCGATCGCTCCGGCAAATACAGCCGCGGCAACATGGGCGTGCCTGAAGCCTCTGAATGAAGAACGCCGGTTGAAGCGAGTCAGCCGAACAGCAGCGCCCTGTCCTCCTCATCCAGCAAACGCCACTCGCCTTCCGCCAACCCGCCCAACTCCAACCCACCGACGCGCTCGCGATGCAGCGCCTCGACATGGTTACCGGCCGCGGCAAACATCCGCCGCACCTGGTGGTAGCGGCCTTCGTGCAAGGTGAGCCGCGCGCGGCGCGGCCCGAGCACCTCGAGTTCGGCGGGCAGCAGCGGCGTGGTCTCGCTCTCCAGCATCAGTATGCCGCTCGCGAAGGCCGCGCCTTCGTCGCCGCGTAGGTCCTGCGCCAGTTCCGCACGGTACACCTTCGGCAGCTTCGACTTCGGCGCGATGATCCGGTGCAGCAGCTGGCCATCGTCGGTGAACAGCAGCAGGCCCGAGGTATCGCGGTCCAGCCGCCCCACCGGCGAAACCACCGGCGTGCGCAGGCGGAAGCGCTTGGGCAGCAGGTCGTACACCAGCCTGCCCTGGTCCTTGGTCGAACACGTCACGCCCGCCGGCTTGTTGAGCATCAACAGCAGGCCCGGCGCAGGATCGAGCGGCTGGCCGTCGATGCGGATGTCGTCGTGGTCGCGCACGTCGTCGCCATACAGCAGCTCGCCGCCGGCATCGGTGACGCGGCCTTCGCCCAGCAGGCCCAGTACCTCGCGACGACTGCCGTAGCCGAGGTTGGCGAGGTAACGCAGCAGCTTCACCTTGCCGCTCATCGCCGCGCCGCCTTCGCCTCGATCACCTTGTAGCCGCGCGCATTGGCGACCACGCAGACGGCATCGAAGCGGGAGGCCAATGACGTTTCGTACGGCAGGTGCGCGTTCGCCACCAGCCACAGCGCGCCACCCGGCAGCAATGCATCGGCCGCGACATCGATGAAGCGCTGGCCGATGCCCGGCTGCGCTGCCTTACCGGTGTCGTGGAAGGGTGGATTGCTGACGATGACGTCGTAACGCCTGCCTGCAGGCAGGCCCGAGGCGACGTCATGCCAGTGGAAATCGATGTTGCAGCGCTGCCCATGCGATGCCAGGTTCAGGCGCGCGAGTTCAAGCGCGCGCGCGTCGGCCTCGAAGGCATCGAGCGCGGTGATGCCCGGATTGCGCGCCAGCAGCGCGTCGGAGAGGAAGCCCCAGCCCGCGCCGAGATCGGCTGCCTGCCCGCGCAGGGTCGTTGGCAGATGCTCGGCCAACAGCGCGGAGCCGGCATCGACGCGATCCCAGGCGAACACGCCCGGGCGACTGGTGAAACGGCCATCGAGGATCGGACGCGGTGCATCGGCCGCGCGCCATTGCGCCAGCAACGCGGCATCGATGCGAGCGTCATCGCGCGCCGCCCAGAACACGCGGCAATGGAACTTGCTCAAGCTGCCGTCCAGTGCGCCCGCCAGCTTCCTGAAGTCGCCTTCGATCGCCTTCGCGCCTTCGTCGTTGGAAACGCTGGCGACGACGATGCCGCCGGGTTCGCAGGCATCGAAGGCGTGTGCGATCAGCGCGCGCGCCTCTTCGCGCTGGCGTGGCGGCAGCAGCCAGACCTGCGCGAAGCGGCCTGCGGGCGCCTCCGCCGCGACATCGAACCGCGCATTCTCCAAAGCCTGCGCCCACGGCTTGAACGGTTGCACGCAGACCAAGCTATCGCGACGGCCGTGCGCGTGCAGCGACGCACCTTCGCGGGCGCGCAGGAACAGGGTTTGATCGGCAGGCGCCAACCCACGCTGGGCGATCGGCAGCAGGAGCGCATCGAGCGCGGCATCGGATTTCATGCCGCGATTCTACGGAAGGCTCAGCGACCCGAGAGCAGCGGATACGGGTTGATTGCGGTGTAATCCCACCACTGCTTCTGCGGCGTCAGCGCGCCGATGGCGAAATGCAGGTGCGGCCCGTCCGGGCTGGCGTTGCCGGTGCTGCCAACGTAACCGATTACCTCGCCCTGTTTCAGCACCTTGCCCTCGGCCACGCCGGGCGCGTAGCCCTGCAGGTGCGCGTAGTAATAGACGAAGCGTTCGGACGGATCGAACTGGTAGAGCGTGGTACCGCCGGCCTTGCTCTCGAACAGCTTGGCGACCTTGCCGTCGGCCACCGCCAGCACGGGCGTGCCGCGAGGGGCCATGATGTCGATGGCGTCGTGCACGCGATCCGCCCCGCGCGCCTGGGTGAAGGTATCGACCAACTGGGCAGCCGCGATGCCCTGTACCGGGATCGCCAGCGCACCTGGGTTCACGGGGGCGGCCGCAGGCGCAGTGGACGCACCCATCGGCGGCTCGCTGCCGTGCGGATCGACGATGATGCGGGCAGGCGGTTCGGTCGATGCGGGGGCCGACGCCGCACTGGCATCGGGCGCGGGCAACGTCACGGCCGGGGTCGCATCGGCGGCGGCACGCGCGGCATCGCGCTGCATCCAGTAATACACGCCGTTCGCGCCCACCAACAGGCCGGCGATGAACAACAGGAACTGGCGGAACAACCCGGCGCCGTGCTTCTCGATCACGCGCCGCTCGACGATCTTCGGTTCGGCATCGGCGGCGGGTTGCGTGCGGGGTTCTTCGCTCATGGACTCACTCGCTTGCGTCGATCAGGGGATCAGGGTAACCGGTGTGCCGCGGACGACCGCATTCGATACCTGCAGCACCGACCAGTTGGTCATGCGGATGCAGCCGTTCGATTGCGTCTTGCTGATGTTGCCGGGCTCCGGCGTGCCATGGATGCCGTAGTGCGGTTTGGACAAGCCCATCCACATCACGCCGACCGGGCTGTTGGGTCCCGGCGGCAGGGTGGCCAACGGTCCGGGCTTGGCGCCCTTGAACAGCTTGGGGTTGTAGTTGTAGTGCGGGTCCTTGGCGACGCTGCGCAGCTCCCATTCGCCGATCGGCAGCGGGTCGCGCACGCTGCCGGTGGTCACCGGGAATTGTGCGTAGACCTTGCCGTCGGGGTCGATCAGCATCAGCAGCTTGGCCGCCTCCGACACCACGATCCGGCCCGCCGGCGGAATGCGGGCGATGTCGAGGACATTCGGCACCATGATCTCGGTGCCAGCGACGGCCAAGTCCTTGCCCGGATTCAGGCGCGCCAGCGCCTCGGGGCGAACATGGAACTTCTCGCCCAGCGCTTCGCCGATGTTGCCGTAGGACAGCGCGGGTAGCTTGGCCTTGCCGTACATGCTGCCGGGCATCGGCCGGAACGGGCCTTTCACGTCGGCCTCCGTCAGCGTGTAGCGCACCAGCGCGGGGCCGCGTTTCTCGAGCGCCTCCCAGGTCGCGTCGTCAAGCTTGCCGGTCACGTCCAGACCCGACACGCGCTGGAACCCGCCGATCGCCCTCACCGTGTTGGTGCCGGGCCGCCCGTCGATTTCACCCGGTGACACCCAGCCACGGTCCATCAGCACCTGCGCCCGGAGCAGGCCGACGAAACCCTTGCGGTCGTTGCGAATATCGGCCACCGGCACCTCGGGCAACGCCTCGGGCTCGGGCGGCGGGATGGCGGCCGGTTCCGGCAGCGGCCGCTCGTCCGCGGGTGGCACGAGGACATCGGCAGGCTTCGAAGGCGGGCTCTGGGCGGGTGGCGGGATCGGTGTCGGCACGGGCGGCTTGAGCTGGGACGAAGGCTCGACCGAGGGCGCGGACTGCACGGGCTGTACCTGGCGGGGAGGCGTATCCTGCGCCTGCCCGCTGCCCGAGCCCATCAGGCCTGCAAGAACCATCGACAGTGAAATCAGGATTCGACGCACGTGGAAACCCCTGGTTGGAAGCGCCATCTTGGCCGGTGCGCTGCCACCGTCACGTGAAATTGAAATCATGCCAGAGCAAGGCGCGCGCTTCGCCGGCACGGGACCAACGCGTATCCTTGTGGCTCCCCCGATCCTTTCCGCCGCCATGACCGACACGCCTCCCGACCGCCTCAGCAACGATCCACGCAGCCCGTACTACGATGAATCCCTGCTCGAACGCGGCATCGGCATCCGCTTCAATGGCGAGGAACGCACCAACGTCGAGGAATATTGCGTGAGCGAAGGTTGGGTCCGCGTCGCGGCCGGCCGCGCGCTCGACCGCCGCGGACAGCCGATGACAATCAAGGTCAAGGGTGCGGTGGAACCCTATTTCCGCGACTGACCCGGCCGCTGCCTGTCCTGCCCGATCCCACCGAAAGGTGTCCCCATGCGTTTCTTGACCGCCGTCGCCGCCTGCCTGCTGCTGGCCGCGCCCGCCCATGCCAGGGACATCCACTGCACCCTCAAGTACGACATGGAGGGCGGTGGCGCGTTCTACAAACGCTCATCCGGCAACGGGACGATCAGCTGCGACAACGACCAGTCGATGAAGATCGCCATCGAATCGAAGGGCGGCGGCCTGACCTTCGGCAGTTCCAAGATCGTCGACGGCATCGGCAAGTTCTCGCCCGTGCTGGACATCAAGGACCTGATCGGCGGCTACGCCACCGCCGAAGCGAACGCCGGCGGTGGCGTAGCCAGCAAGGCGCAGGTCGTGACCAAGGGCTCGATCTCGCTCGCCCTGGCCGGAAAGGGCACCGGCCGCACGCTGGGCGTATCGTTCGGCAGCTTCATCATCACCGAAGCCGGCAAGTAACCAGTGGGCGCATGCCGGGCCGCAGGCCCTGCATGACGCTCAGCCCGATGCGACCCCGGCCGCTTCCTGCAGTGCGTCGAAGCACTCGCGTTCCTCAAGGCGCACGTGCGCGGCCAGGCAACGGCCGTAGTCATGCACTGCTGCCGCCTCCAGCCCGCCACCGGACGCCCGCACCGACATCGAGGCCAACAGTCGGTGTTCATCCAGCAGCTGCATCGCAAGAGGCGCCGGCAGCACGCCTGGATGGCGAAGCAGCAGGTTTTCCTCTTGCCTGAAATGCGCCGCCATCGTCTCCTTCCAGTAACCGGCGATGCGGCGGTTCATTGCCGCCAACTCATCGCGCGGCGCCTCCAGGGGCAAACGCATCGCGTCACGCGCCAGCAACAGCGCGCCGTGGTGCTCCCTCGACAATTCGAGGAGTTCACCGCGTCGCGGCATCGCCCGCATCCAGCAATGCCCTTGCACGGTCCTGCAGCGCCGACCAGCTTTCCGCCAGGGCTTCCGGCTTGGGCGTCACGCGCGCGATCAGCGCCAGCGCGGCTTCAAGTTGCTCCACGCGCCACGCCAGCTCGGCGTAATCCGCGGCCTCGACCAGCTCGACGCGGCGATCCGTGCATACGCCGATGCAGGGCCGATCGGCCTGCAGGCGTCCGCAGCCCACGCACTTCCAGGCTTCGATGGTCTCGGGCATGCCCACATGGTCGCCGCCATGGCCTTGCCCGGCCTTGACGGCGGTCAAGTGGTGCTGCCGTCCTTGCCGCGCTTGCGCCGCGCGCGCGGATGCGCGCCGTCGTAGATCTTCGCCAGATGCTGGAAATCCAGATGGGTATAGATCTGGGTGGTGGCGATATCGGCGTGGCCCAGCAGTTCCTGGACACCGCGCAGATCGCCCGAGGATTCCAGCACGTGGCTGGCGAAACTGTGCCGGAGCAAGTGCGGATGCACGCGCTTGCCCACTCCCTGCCGGATCGCCAACTGGCGCAGGCGCACCTGCACGGCCCGCGGGCTCAGCCCGCCTCCGCCCCGTCCCGGGAACACCGGCGCATCGGCCGCCATGGCCGACTCCCGGCGCCATTCGGCCAGTGCGGCGCAGGCGTGCGAGCCGACCGGCACGATCCGCTCCTTGCCGCCCTTGCCGAGCACCCGCACGCTGCCGCCCGCCAGGTCGAGCGCGTTCCAGCAGAGCCTGCACAGTTCGGACACGCGCAACCCGGAGGAATACAGCAGCTCCAGCATGGCGCGGTCGCGCAGCCCGAGCGGCGCGCCGGTATCGACCTCGACCAGGCGCACCGCCTCGTCGACATCCAGCACCTCCGGCAGCTTGCGCGGCGCTTTCGGCGCGCGCAGGCCGCTGGCCGGGTTGGCGGGAATCGCTCCGTACGCATGCAGCCAGCGGAAGAAACCGCGGCAAGCCGACAGGCGCCGCTGGAGACTGCGCGGCGACAACCCGCGGCGATGCTCGCTGGCGATGAACGCGCGCAACGCGGCGCTATCCAGCGAAGCCAGCGACGCGCCGTCGCGCGCGACGTTCCAGGCCTCCAGCGCTTGGAGGTCGCGTCGATAGCCGTCCAACGTGTGCTCCGACATCCGCCGCTCGACGGCGAGGTGTTCGAGGAAGCGGGCAACCGTGGAATCCATGTCCCGCCTCAGGCGCCTTCCACGCCCGGGCATCGTGCCGGATGGCGCGATCCGCTCACGACGGCTCGGGGTCGCGTTCCGCCGCTCCGCCCCTGAAGCTCTCCAAGGCCGCGGCGAAGGCTTCGCCCATCATGCGCAGGAACAGCGTGCCCATCCCGGGGAAGAAACGGTTGGGATCGCGACTGCCGACCGCCACCAGGCCGATGCCCGCCATCGACAGCAGGGCGCTGGACTGCACTTCGTCGGCACGGTCGGCATAGAGCAGCGCGTTCTTGTCGGGATTGAGCCGCCCGCACAGCGGCGTCTCTTCGCGCAATGCGTCGCGGAACGGCGCGATCGCATCGGCGGCTTCGGGAATCGTCCGGATCCAGTCCTCCGCATCGAGTCCCGCCACGTCCGCGAACAGCACGATCCGCACCAGGTCGCCGTGGAAATCTTCGGCCAGCGACGCGGCCATCGCGCGCACCACACCGGCCGCGGAAGACTGGCGCATCAACGCCAGCGTCAGTTGGTGGGTACGGACCGCCAGCCGCTCGTTCTCCTGCGCATTGGCGTGCAGCTCGTGCAGGCGCCGGCCCAGCTCGCGGTTCTTGTCCCGCAGCACCTCCAACTGGTAGCTGGCGAGCGAGGCGGCCGGCCCCTGTTCGCGCGGCACCACCAGCGACGAGGCGAGATCGGGAAATTGCTGCAGGAAATTCGGATGCCGCCGCAGCCATGCCGCGACTTCGTGCATGCCCAACTTTTCTTCATGATCTTTCATGGATGGCGATCCCGGAGGAAACCGGCTTCGAGCGTGCCGGAATAGACGAAGGCGACCGGACCGGTCATGGCGATGCCGGCTTGCTCATCCGGCCATTCGATCATGAGCTCGCCGCCCGGCAACGAAAACGTGGCGCGACGATCGATACGGCCGCGGCGCATGAGGATTGCGGCGGCCGCGCAAGCGCCGCTGCCACAGGCCAGGGTCTCGCCGGCGCCGCGCTCGAAGACGCGCAGGCGCACCTGGCCGGGTGAAACCACCTGCGCGAAGCCTACGTTGACCGAATCCGGGAAGACCGTGCTGGATTGCAGCGCGGCCCCGACGACCGCGACGGGCGCGGCATGGATGTTCTCCACTTCGACCAGCACGTGCGGGTTGCCCATCGATACGGCGCCGAATTCGACGTGCATGCCGGCGGTCTCGATCATGTAGCAGTCCTGCTCAGTGCCGAAACCCGTCATCGGCACCACGTCCGGCGCGAAGCGCGGACGCCCCATGCCGATCCGCCAGCGATCCGCGCCGACGTGCTCGGCCCCGTGCAGGCCGGCCGGCGATTCCAGCAGGAAGCGCGCGGCATCGATGCCGTCCTCGCGCGCCAGCCAGGCCGCGATGCAGCGCGCGCCGTTGCCGCATTGCCCGGCCGGGCTGCCGTCGCTGTTCCAGATCGCGTAGCGCGCATGGGCATCGGCATCGCGTGGCGCTTCGATGGTCAGGATCTGGTCGCAACCCACGCCGCGATGGCGGTCGCCCAGCAATCGCCACAACAGGGGGGATGGCGCCACGTCGGCGCCGCGCAGGTCGATCACGACGAAGTCGTTGCCCGCGCCGTGCATCTTGGTGAAGCGCATCGTCTAGCGCGGCGTCCCGCCGCCCTCGGTCTTCGGCGAGGTCGGCTCGGTCGTCGCAGGGGGCAACGCAGCCGCCGGCTCGACCGGGGGCGGCAACGGGTCCTGCACGGGAGCGGGCTTTTGCGGCAGGACCAGCGGCCCCTTGTTGCCGCAGGCGGCCAGGACCAGCAGGCCGGCGACGATGAGGGCGAGGCGAGACATCTTCATGCCGTGATGGTAACGCGGCGCGACGGTCACCGGGAGCCTCCCAGAAACGCCATTCATTCGATGACCGGCGGCTCCGGCCTTCGCCACAGCCACGCGCCGACGATCGCCATCACGCCGATGCCCGGCAGCGCCAGCCGACGGTCGGGAATGAAGGCCAGCATCAGCAGCGCGGACAGCGCCATCATCGCCAAGGCCCAGCGCTTGGCGCGGCGGCTGATCGCGCCGTGCAGCTGCCAGTCGCGGATCATCGGGCCGAACCTCGGGTGTGCGATCAGCCAGACGTGCAGCCACTCGGAGCCGCGCGCGGCGGCGAACGCCGACAGCAGCACGAACGGCACCGTCGGCAGGCCCGGCACGAACAGGCCGATGAAGCCGAGGCCCAGGCTGGCGTAGGCCAGCAACCACCATCCGGCACGAGTCAGTCTGCGCATCGCGCCACGATACCGAAGCCGGCCCCGGAAAGAACGAAGGCCGGGCAAGCCCGGCCTTCGTTTCCCGCATCACGGGCAACCCGCATCAGGGCGTGGCACTCACGCCCAACTGGTCGAACATGAAGGCGTACATCTCCGCCTGTTCGCGGTAGCGACGGAATCGACCCGACTTTCCGCCGTGGCCGGCTTCCATGTTGGTGCGGAAAACCACCGGGTAATCGCTGGTGTCCAGGTCGCGCAGGCGCGCCACGTACTTGGCCGGCTCCCAGTACTGCACCTGCGAATCCCACAGGCCGGTGCCGACGAACATCGCCGGATAGGCCTGCTTCGAGAGGTTGTCGTAGGGCGAGTAGCTCAGCATGTAGGCGTAGCTTTCCTTGCTGGCCTCCGGATTGCCCCACTCATCGTACTCGTTGGTGGTGAGCGGGATGCTGGCGTCGAGCATCGTCGTCACCACGTCCACGAACGGCACCTGCGAGAGGATCGCGCGATAGTCCTGCGGCGCGATGTTGCTGACCGCGCCCATCAAGAGGCCACCGGCGCTGCCGCCCATCGCGGCGACGCGATCCTTGGCCGCGTACTTGTTCTCGACCAGCCAGCGGGTGACATCGACGAAGTCGGTGAAGGTGTTCTTCTTGTTGAACATCTTGCCGTCTTCGTACCAGCCGCGACCCATCTCCTGGCCGCCTCGGATGTGCGCCAGCGCGTAGATCATGCCGCGATCAAGCAGGCTGACCGTGGTGATGCTGAAGCCCGGGTCCATCGACGCGCCATAGCTGCCGTAGCCGTACTGCAGCATCGCGCCCGTGCCGTCGCGCTTGAAGTCCTTGCGATAGACCAGCGACACCGGGATCCGGGTCTTGCCGTCACGCGCCGGCACCCAGACGCGCTCGGTGACGTACCTGGACGCATCGTAGCCCGGCACCGGCTGCTGCTTGAGTTGGCGGCGCTCGCCGGTCCTGACGTTGAGCTCGTAGGTCGTGGCCGGCGTGGTCATCGAGGTGTAGCTGTAGCGCAACCAGTCGGAATCGCCTTCCGGATTGGCCGACAGGCCCATCGAATACGCGGGCTCGTCCGCCTTCACGTATTCCGAGCCGCCATCGGCCTTTAGGATGCGCACGCGCTCCAGCCCGCCCGAACGCTCGCTCACGGCGGTGAAATCGTCGAACAACTCGTAGCCTTCGATGAAGACATTCGCATCGTGCGGCAGCACGTCCTTCCAGTCATTGCGCGAAGTGCTGCCGGTCGGCGCGGTCACCAGCTTGAAGTTGGTGGCGCCATCGGCGTTGGTGCGGATCACCCAGCGGCCGCCGTAGTGGTCGGCGTCGTATTCGACATCGCGATGGCGCGGCGCGAGCACGGCGAACTCGCCCGGCTTCGCCGCCGAGGTGCAACGCATTTCGTCGGACACCGTGCTGCTGACGCTGATGCAGATGAACTCATCGTCGCGGGTGCGGCCGATGCCCATGTAGAAGCTGTCGTCCTTTTCCTCGTAGACCAGCGCATCGCGCTTGCCGTCTGTGCCGAGCACGTGGCGCTTCACCTTGGTGGTGAGCAGCGTCTTGGGATCGTTCTCGACGTAGAACAAGGTCTTGCCGTCATCCGCCCACACCGCGTTGCCGCTGGTACCGACAAGGGTGTCGGCCATGACCTCGCCGGTCTCGAGGTTCTTGATGCGGATCGTGTACTGGCGACGGCCATTGGTGTCGTCGGCCCAAGCCATCAGCTTGTTGTCCTGGCTGATGGCGACCGGGTTGGCGGCGTAGTAATCGTGCCCGACTGCCAAGGCGTTGACATCCAGCAGCACTTGCTCATCGGCGAAGTCGCCGGCCTCGTTGGCCTTCTGGATAGAAAGCGCATCGATGCCCGCGCCATCCTTGCGGCGCGCGTGCACCGGGTAGTCCTTGCCCTTCTCGTATCGCGAGTAATACCAGTAACCGCGGTCGCGGTACGGCACCGAGCTGTCGTCCTGCTTGATGCGCGAGACGATCTCGTCGTAGATCTTGTCCTCGACCGGCTTGAGCGGCGCCATCAAGGCATCGGCATAGGCATTCTCGGCCTTGAGGTAATCCAGCATCGCCGTGTCCTGGCGCTTGTCGTCGCGCAGCCAGTAGTACTCGTCCTGGCGTTCGGCGCCGTGCGGCGCCTTGACCACGTGCGGCTTCTTGGCCACATCCGGCGGCACGGGTTTGTTTTGGGCTTGGGCAGTGGTGACGGTCATGGCGAGCGCGAGCGCGACGGCGTAGGGGTTCGGGTTCATATGCGGGCTCCTGGGCTTGAATGCAAACGCCCCGCTGGTGCGGGGCGCCCGTTGCACGGCATCACTTGTTCAGCTCGTTCCAAAGGAAGGTGTAGGCCAGGGCGGTCATGTGCGCGCGCTGCGCATTGTTGGCCGCACCGCCGTGGCCGCCTTCGATGTTCTCGTAGTAGAGCGCATCCTTACCGGCCGCTTCCATCTTCGCCATCATCTTGCGCGCGTGGCCCGGGTGCACGCGGTCGTCGCGCGTGGAGGTGGTGAACAGGGTCGGCGGATAGGTCTTGGCCGGATCGAACAGGTGGTACGGGGAGAACTTCTGGATGAAGGCCCATTCTTCCGGCTTGTCCGGGTTGCCGTATTCCGCCATCCACGAGGCACCCGCCAGCAGGTGGCTGTAGCGCTTCATGTCGAGCAGCGGCACCTGCACCACGATCGCACCGAACAGCTCCGGGTACTGGGTCAGCATGTTGCCCATCAGCAGGCCGCCATTGCTGCCGCCCTGCGTGCCCAGGCGCTTGGGCGAAGTGATCTTGCGCGCGACCAGGTCCTGCGCCACCGCCGCGAAATCCTCGTAGGCCTTGTGGCGGTTTTCCTTGAGCGCGGCGCGATGCCAGCGCGGGCCGTATTCGCCGCCGCCGCGGATGTTGGCGACGACGTACACCCCACCCTTCTCCAGCCAGCCCTTGCCGATGCTGCCGGAATAGCCCGGGGTCAGCGAGATCTCGAAGCCGCCGTAGCCGTAGAGCAGCGTCGGGTTCTGGCCATCCAGCTTCAGGCCCTTCTTGTGGACGATGAAATACGGCACCTTGGTGCCGTCCTTGCTGGTGGCGAAGTGCTGCTCGACCACCTGGTTCGACGCATCGAAGAAGGTCGGCATGGTCTTCAGCACTTCGGGCTTCCTGCCGATCTCGGCGAGCGACAGCGTGGTCGGCGTGGTGTAGCCCGACACCGTCATCCACACCGCATCGGACTCGTCGCTGTCGACCGCGCCCACGCCGATCGTGCCGATGGCCGGCGCACCGACGAACTCGCTGCGCGCCCAGCCGTCCTTGCCCGGCGTCAACACGCTGAGCTTGTTCTTGACGTCCTCCAGCACGTTCAGCACGACGTGGTTCTGGGTCCAGGTCGCGCCGGCCAGCGAGGTGCGCTCAGTCGGCTCGAACAGCACGGTCAGCTCGCGCTTGCCGGCCATCCAGCCGTCGAAATCGGCGATCAGGTAGGAGCCGCCCTTGTAGGTCTTGCCGCCGACCGTCCAGTCCTCGCGCGGCTGCAGAGACAGCCACTGGCGATGCACGCCCTTGTCGACCGAATTGGGCACGTCGACCTTGGTCAGCTTGCCGTCCTTGCCGCGCAGGTAGAGCTCGTCGTTGTAGAAGGCGATGGTGTTGCTGACGAAATCGCGTTCATGGCCCGGCGTGTCGTCGTGCGTCGCCGCGATGTACATGTCCGTCGGCTTGCCCTCGTACACCACCTCCGCGGCGGACAGCGGGGTGCCGCGCTTCCACAGCTTGGCGACGCGGGGGTAGCCCGACGTGGTCAGGCTGCCTTCGCCGAAATCGGTGAACACGAAGACGTTGTCCAGGTCGATCCAGCTCATGCCGCCCTTGGCCTCGGGGCGGAAGTAGCCGTCCTTCACCCACGTGCGGGTGGCGAGATCGAATTCACGGGTGACGTCAGCATCGGCACCACCGCGCGAGAGCGCGACCAGGCAGCGCGTGTAGGCCGGGCGCAGGCACTGCGCGCCGTGCCACACCCAGTTCTCGCCCTCGGCCTTGTTGAGGGCGTCGACGTCGAGCACCGTCTCCCACTTCGGGCTGGCCTTGCGGTATTCGGCGAGCGTGGTGCGGCGCCACAGGCCGCGCGGATTGGCCTTGTCCTGCCAGAAGTTGTAATACCACTCGCCCTGCTTGTAGACGCCGGGGATCTTGGCGTCCGAGTCGAGGATGGACAGGATCTCGCCCTCCAGCTTCTTGAATTCGGGCGTCGCGGCCAGCGCGGCCTCGGACTTGGCGTTGCGTTCGCGCACCCAGGCCAACTGCTTGTCACCGCCGACGTCTTCCAGCCACTGGTAGGCATCGGCGTCCTGGGCGGCGGGCATGGCGGCGGGTTCCTTGTTCTGGGCGGGGGCGGCAACGGCCTGGCCGGCGCAGACGGTCAGGAGCGCAGTGGCGCCCGCGAGCTGGGCGGCGTGGAGCAGCTTGGACATGGAGTTTCCATACGGCTGGGGTCGATCCAGCACGCTAGCACAGCCTCCGCGACCGCCCCCGGGCCGGAAGTCATGCCCGGGCGGGCATCCGGCGAGTGGCCATCGGTGCCCGCCCGGCGCTGCGGCGGCCGCGTGCAGGCCCGATGTCCATGCGCCGGCGGCCGCGTGCGGAAGCCACCGAAGCCGGCATCGTCCCCATCCGGCTCAAGCCGCGCCAGCCCAGCCACGCCGCCAGCGGCAAGCCGACCAGCCACAGGGGCAGCCAGCCGAAGGTCGCGGTATGGATCTGCGCAAAGGGCAGCAGCAAGGCGGCCGAGGCACCGGCAACCAGCGCCTGCAGCAACCAGCGGTCGATGGGGGACGGCGATGACGATGGACGATCCATGGCGGCGCTCCTCGGGTGTGGAGCGCCAGACTGCGCCGGCCCGGTCGCACGGGCTGCGACCTTGCGACGGACGCGGATCAGTCGTAGTTGGAGCGGGCCAGGTCCAGCAGGCTGCGGGCCTGCGCGCGCAGCGAGGCGGGCTCGACGATCTCCGCATCGGCGCCGTAGTGCAGCACGTCCATCAGCAGCTCGCGACCGGCGCTGTAGGGCACCTTCAGCTCGTAGCGACCATCGGCCAGGAAACGTCCCTGCTGCTTGGAGTGCCAGCGCTCGTCGGCCACCCAGCGCGCGGCCTTGGCGCTGAACAGGATCGTCGCCCAGCCCTTGGGTTCGCCGGAGAAGATGCCGTAGCTGCCGGCCAGGTGATGGTCGAGGTCGGCTTCGGGCACGTCGATGGCGGCTTCCTTCGACAGCTGCGCGCCGCCCATGCGGTCCACCGAGAAGCTGCGCAGGGCCTCGCGGTCGTGGTCCCAGGCATCCAGATACCAGTTGTCGCGGTAATGGGTGATGCGCTGCGGCGACACGTTGCGGCGGGTCTTCTCGTCGGTGGAGCGCGCACGGTATTCAAACGACAGGCGCCGGCGCTCCAGCACGCCCGAAGCGACGGTGCGGAAGCTCGCCTCGTCCAGCTTGCGGGTGCGATGCGGGATGACGCGCACGCGCTCGACCGGCCAGCGCTCGCCGCCGGCCTGCTCGGCCAGCAAGGCTTCGACGCGCTGCTGCAGCGGCGCCATCGCCGAGGACAGCACCCCGCCGCCGGTGCGCGAGAGCAGTTGCTGCGCGGCCA
The DNA here is from genome assembly GCA_036803045.1 of Lysobacter sp. Classification (GTDB taxonomy): domain Bacteria; phylum Pseudomonadota; class Gammaproteobacteria; order Xanthomonadales; family Xanthomonadaceae; genus Solilutibacter. The sequence continues at coordinate 15,375 of DAIRVA010000034.1, forward strand.
GCAACGCATGCAGCTCTTCCGAGCTCAGCCACAGGCCGGGCAGCTCGAAGCGGTCGGATTCGTGCGGGTCGTAGCGGAAGCCCGCCTCGCCATCGCCCACGATCGGTGCCATCAGGCCGTCGCGCAGGAAAGCGAGGTCGCGGTAGACGGTCGCGCGCGAGCAGCCCAGTTCCTCCTGCAGGCGCTTGACGTTGATCGGGTAGCGCGCCGCCTTCAGGGTGCGATGCAGCGCGGTGATGCGTTCGTAGCGGTCCATGCGGCGATTATGCGGGATGCGCCCGCTCGGCTGGGGCCGGGCCGGCATGCCGGCGAAAGACATCGGCAACCGGGGCCTGCACGGTCCCGCCACCGCCGGATGGGTTAGCCTTCATCGAGGGGATGCAAGGAGCGGCGTGTGTGACCACCGAGGCTTGGTTGACCTTCGCCGTGCTGGCCGGGGCGGTCTATCTGTTCGTGACCGAGAAGTTGCCGGTGGACGTGGTGGCGATGCTGGTCCTGGTCAGCGTGCTTACGCTGGGCCTGGTGACGCCGACCGAGGCCCTGTCCGGCTTCTCCAGCGAGGCCACGGTGACGGTCGCGGCGATGTTCGTGCTGAGCGCGGGCATCCAGCAGAGCGGCATCCTGGTCGGCATCGGCGACATGCTGACGCGGATCCGCTGGCCATGGCTTTTCGCGCTGGTGATGATGCTGATGGCCGCGACGGCCTCGGCGTTCGTCAACAACACCGCCATCGTTGCCATCCTGCTGCCGCTGGTGATCGCCGCGACCGGTGCCATCGGCCAGTCACCCTCGAAATTCCTAATCCCGCTGTCCTACGCTGCGCAATTCGGCGGCGTCTGCACCCTGATCGGCACCTCCACCAACTTGCTGGTGGATTCGATCGCCCGGCAATCGGGCTTGCCCGGATTCACTCTGTTCGAGTTCGCCCACCTGGGCCTCTGGTTCGTCGCCGCGGGCACGCTGTACCTGATGGTGACGCGGCGCTTTCTGCTGCCCGACCACGATGGGCCTGAGGACGACAAGGATGGCCACCACGGCCGCTGGCTGGTGGATCTGCTGGTGAACCCGGAGTCGCCCGCGGTCGGCAAGTTCGGTTCCGCGGTGTTGCCGCTGGACATCGGCGATGCGTACCTCGTGGAGATCCATCGGGACGGTCGCATCCTGCCGAGGCCGCGGGCCAGCACCGTCGAGGCCGGCGACCACCTGCTGGTGCGCGGCGTGTGGGATGAAATCGCCAAGCTGCGCAAGTCCCTGAAACTGGATTTCGATCCGGTCGCGCCCGATCTCTCCGGCGACCCCGATGCCGAGCATGTGCTGGGCGAGGTGCTGGTCGCACCCGGTTCGCACCTGGTCGGCCGCACGCTTTCCGAACTGCGCTTCGGCCATGCCTGGCGCGTGCGCGTGCGCGCCCTGCAGCGCCCGGGCACGCCCTTGCGCCAGCCCCTGCAGCACACGGCGCTGCAGGTGGGCGACATCCTGCTGGTCAACGGCACCCCGCGCGCGCTGGCGACACTTCGCCGGGACCCCGGGCTGGTGCTGATCCGCGAGCACCATGTCCCGCGCATCGACAAGATGCGCGCCGCGCTGTCGGTCGGGATCATGGCGTGCACCGTGCTGCTGGCCGCCTTCGGAGTGATGCCGATCGTCGCCTCCGCCCTGCTCGGCTGCGTGGCGCTGGTGGTGCTGCACGTGCTGCGCCCGGAACAGGCCTATGCCGGCATCGACTGGCGGGTCATCGTGCTGCTCGCCGGCGTCTTGCCGCTCGGCATCGCGCTGCAGAACTCCGGCGGCGCGGACTGGATCGCGCGCAACGCCATGTCGCTGACCGACGACGGCGGCCCGATGCTCACCCTCGCGGTGATCTACCTGCTGACCGCGGTGATGACCGAGTTGATGAGCAACAACGCCTCGGCGGTCCTGATCGCGCCGATCGCCATCGCCACCGCCGAGACCATGGGCGTGGATCCCAAGCCGTTCCTGGTGGCCGTCGCCTTCGCCGCCTCCACCAGCTTTTCCACGCCGGTCGGCTACCAGACCAACACCATGGTCTACACCGCCGGCGGCTATCGCTTCACCGATTTCCTGCGCATCGGCCTGCCGCTCAACCTGCTGTTCTTCGCGATGGCGGTGGTGCTGATCCCGCGCTACTTCCCGTTCTGACCCGGCGCGACCCGGTCAATCGATGAACCCGCGCGCGCCCTGCGCGATCAGCGCGGCGGCGACTTGCCGGCCCAGCGCATCGGGGTCGCGTCGCGGCCCGCGCGCCTCGGCGCGCACCTGTTCGCCGGTCGTGGCCGAGCCGACCAGCCCCTGCAGGTGCAGGGTCTCGCCTTCGAGCGTGGCGTAACCCGCCACCGGCACGTGGCAGCTGCCGTCCAGCGCTCGGTTCATCGCGCGCTCGGCGCTGACGCGGCTACGGGTATCGGCATCGTCCAGCCCGGCCAGCAGGGCATGGATGGCGGGCGCGTCATCGCGGCACTCGATCGCGATGGCGCCCTGCGCCGGTGCCGGCAGCCACGCCGGCGCGTCCAGCCGCGCGCGGATGCGCTCGTCGAAGCCGAGCCGCTGCAGCCCGGCGCAGGCCAACAGGATCGCCGCGTAATCGCCAACATCGAGCTTGGCCAGGCGCGAGTTCACGTTGCCGCGCAAGTCGTCGATGACCAGGTCGTTGCGCAAGGCCAACAGCTGCGCACGGCGCCGCAGCGACGAAGTGCCGACCCGCGCGCCCGACGGCAACGAAGCGATATCCGCGAAATCGTTGCTGACGAAGGCATCCGCGGCATCCGCACGCTTGAGGATCGCCGGCATCGCGAAACCCGGCTCCAGCTCCATCGGCACGTCCTTGAGCGAATGCACGGCGCAATCGGCCTCGCCGCGCAGCATTGCCAGCTCCAGCTCCTTCAGGAACAGGCCCTTGCCGCCGATCGCGGCCAGCGAGCGATCCAGCAACTCGTCGCCGCGGGTGGACAACGGCACCAGCTCGATCGCGATGTCGGGATGGCACTCGCGCAGCAATCCGGCGACATGTTCGGTCTGCCAGAGGGCGAGCGGGCTCTTGCGGGTGGCGATGCGCAGCGTCTGCATGGGCCCATTATCGCCGAGGCGCGCCAGGCCGGCCTCACAGGTGGCGCATCGCCTCGCGCAACTCGGGCAGGCTGCGGCGGCTCACGTCCAGCGGCCGGTCGACGCCGTGCAGAATCGCCTGGAAGCGGCCGTCGGGGTCCCGCCGCAGCGCCTTGAGGGCATCGCGCGCGACCAGGCAGTTCCGATGGATCCTGAGGAAGCGCGCGCCGAACTCCTCTTCCAGCGATTTCAGCGATTCCTCGATCACGTCCTCGCCGTTGGCATGGTGCACGACCACGTATTTTTCCTCCGCCAGCAGGTAGCGGATGTCGGCGACCGGGATCAGGCGGATCTCCCCCCCCAGGCGCGCGCGCAGCTGGGTTCGCGCGGAAGCGGCGGCGGGCGCCTCGCCCAGCCGCGCACGGGCGCGACGCAGGGTTTCGGCCAGCCGCTCGGCGCGCACCGGTTTCACCAGGTAATCGATCGCGGCAGTCTCGAAGGCGCTGAGGGCATGGCCGTCGTAGGCCGTGCAAAACACCACCAGCGGCGGCGCAGGCAGCGCAGCCAGTCGGCGCGCCACTTCCATTCCGTCCATGCCGGGCATGCGGATGTCGAGCATGACCAGGTCCGGCCGATGGCGCTCGCAGGCGCGCAACGCCGCCTCGCCATCGCCGGCCTCACCCGCCAGCTCCACGCCGGGCAAGTCCGACAGCAGACCGCGCAGGCGCGCCCGCGCCAAGGGTTCGTCGTCGACGATCAGTATCCGCATCGCGGGCATCCCATAGCCCGGAGGATAATCCCGGGCCGCGCCGGCGTCATGCCCGCTGCAGGCGCACGTCCAGCCACGCCGACAGGTCGGCGATTTCCTCGGCGCTGACCTGGTGCTGCATCGGGTAGACATGCCAGTCCACCGCAAAGCCCAGCGCGCGCATCTGCTGCATCCCGAGCTGGCCGGCCATCACCGGCACCACCGGGTCGAAGGTGCCGTGCGCCATGAACACCGGCGCCTTCGCGGCATCGGCGGCCGGCGGGGTATCCGGCGCCATCGGCAGGTAGGTGGACAGGGCGATGAAGCCCGCGGCCTGAAGCCCGTTCGCGGCCGCCGCCAGCGTCACCGCGCCGCCCTGCGAGAACCCGGCCAGCAGGATGCGCCCGGGCGCTATGCCGCGCTCGTCTTCGCGCGCGATCAGCGCCCGCACGCTGGCGATGGATTCGCGCACGCCTTCGACGTCGGCACGATTGGTCAGCGTCATCTCCTTGATGTCGTACCAGGCCCGCATCCGCATTCCGCCGTTGATCGTCACCGGCCGCACCGGCGCATGCGGGAACACGAAGCGCAACGCCGGCCAGCCCGGGCGCAGCAATTCGGGCACCAGCGGGACGAAGTCGTTGCCATCGGCGCCCAGCCCGTGCAGCCAGATCACCGTCCATTCGGGATCGGGGGCGGTTTCGCGTTCGATGGTCTCGGGCAGGCGTGGGTTCATCGTGTCCTCCGGCGTGGCGGACAGGATGCCATGCGCACGCAGGGTTCTTCTATTCCAGCGGGATGTCGAAGTAGGTGTCCGGTGCAGGTTCCGGCTTGAAGGTGTAGTGCCACCATTCCATCGGGTAGTTGGCGAAGCCGCGGCGCTGCATGGCCGCACGCAGGCGTTCGCGATTCGCGCGCTGCGCCGGCGTGATCCGCGGATCGTCGGTATTGGCAAGCGGATCGAAGAAATCGAACGGCGTGCCCATGTCCAGCACCGCGCATTCGCCGCGCGCGTCGCAGCGGGCGAGGCTGAGATCGATGGTGGCGCCGCGACTGTGGCCGGAACGTTCCGCGATGTATCCCGGCACCAGCGTGGCCTTGTCCAGATCGGGGTAATACCCCGCCTTGGTGCGCTGGTCGGCGAGGTCGCGCGCCCAGCGCATGAAATGCGCGACCGCGCGCGCCGGACGATAGCAATCGAAGACCTGCAGCCGCAGGCCTTCGGCGCGCAGGTCCGCCGCCACCTTTGCCAGCGCTTCGGCAGCCGGGCGCTGCAGCCAGCAGCGCGCTGCGCCGTAGCCATCGACGCGCGTGCCGGTGAAATTCCCGGCCGTGGCGTAGCGGATGTCCATGATCGCATCGGGCACGCGTGCGCCCACATCCGCAAAGCCGGCGGCGACCGCATTCGACGGCAACGGCGCCTGCGCGGCCGGGCCGCGTGCTGACATGCAGCCGGACAGCACGAGCACCGGGATGAGCCAGACCACTCGTCTTGAAATCGCTTCTCCGCCCTTCATCTCGCGCCTCCGTCGATCGCCGCCATTGTGCCCGCCCGGACACGACATGGGCATGCTGGTGCGGGCGGAACTCGAGGCCTCAGCCGGACTTGAGCGCGGCGAATGCGGCCAGCGCCCGCGCACGCCCTTCGCCGAGCCCGACGACCGGGCGGGCGGGATAGCCTTCGACCTTGCGGCCGAATTCCCACGGTGCGTGGATTTCCCGTGTCGACAAGGCTGCCAATTCCGGCACCCAGCGGCGGATGTAATCACCTTCCGGATCGAACTTCCGCGACTGCAGCACCGGATTGAAGATGCGGTAGTACGGCGCGGCATCGACGCCGCTGCCGGCGACCCATTGCCAACCGAGGGCATTGTTGGCGAGGTCGGCATCCACCAGCGTGTGGAGGAACCAGTCGGCGCCGCGCCGCCAGTCGACCCCGACGTGCTTGACGAGATAGGACGCGGCGATCATCCGCACGCGGTTGTGCATCCAGCCGGTGCGCCAGAGCTGACGCATCCCGGCATCGACGAGCGGTACCCCGGTCCGGCCCATGCGCCAGGCATCGAAGGCCACTTCGTCCCGGGTCCATGCCATGCCATCGAAGCGCGGATCGAAATTCTCCTGCGCGGCATGCGGCCAGTGCGCCAGCACGTAATACGCGAACTCGCGCCAGCCCAGTTCCGCGATGAACTTCTCCGCCCCTTCGCCCGGCGATGCCGCGATGGCGGAAAGGATCGCGCCCGGGCCGATTTCCCCGAAATGCAGGTGCGGCGACAGACGCGAGGTCAGGTCGTGCGCCGGCAGATCGCGGCCTTCGGCGTAGCGCGACAGCTTCGGCAGGAATCCGGCCAAGCGCGTCGTTGCGCCATGCTCGCCCGGCGTCCATTCCGCCCAGAACTCCGCATCCCAGGCGGGCCGGGGTGCGGCGATCCGCCGCGAATGCAATCCGGGCAGCACGGGCATCGAAGCGCCGGGAATCCGTGCCGGCGCCGGCAACAACGGTCGGGGTCGCCAAGTTGGGCGCGCCGCGCGCAGGAACGGCGTGAACACGCGGAACGGCGTGCCGGACCGGGTCATGACCGCATCGGCGTCAGTCAGCAGGCGCCCGCCCAGCCGGATGAAGGCGCGCCCGTCGCGGCGCAACGCCGCGGCGATCCGCTCGTCGCCGGCATCCGCATCCGCCTCGTGCAGGCGCGAGGCATAGACCGCCCGGGCGCCCAGTGCCTCGGCCAGCCGCGGCAGCCATGCGGCCGGGTCACCCCGCAGCACGTGCAGCGCGCCGCCGCGTGCGGCGATCGCCTCGCCGAGTGCATCGAGCGAATGCCGCAGCCACGCGCGCGATGCATCGCGGCCGTCATCGCCCGGCGCATCGATGTAGATGCAGGCCAATGCCTCGCACTCCTGCAGGGCACGATGCAGCGCGGGATGGTCCGCGAGCCGCAGGTCACGCCTGAACCAGACGATCCCGGCGCTCATGCGCGTATTCCGGCATCGCCTCGCCCCGCCATCTTTCGGATTCCATTCATGCGGGTCGGGTCTCGGCGGCCGATGGGTTCGCGGCATTCTCCCGGCCGCCCCATGCACGAGGCGCGAAGACGGCCCCGGGCAGGCCGCCGCGCATGCGATTGACGCTTTAGGACAATCGTCCTAACTTGCGTGGCATGGCCGCCTCCGCCCCCGCGCAAACCCTCCTCACCCCCGCCCCGGCCGGAACGGGCACGCGCCAACGCATCATCGAGGCCGCCGACGCCCTGTTCTACCGGCAGGGTTTCGGGAAAACATCGTTCGCCGACATCGCGGGGCAGGTCGGCTTGTCGCGCGGCA
>DAIRVA010000035.1:0-22475 GCA_036803045.1 Lysobacter sp.
ACACCACCGCGATCCCACCCCCAGCTCTGTCCCTGCACGCAAGCGCTGCGCGAGATCTGGCGCTGCAACTCCACGCCACGACGGACATTGATGCGGCAATAGTTCTGGCGGCCATCGCTGGAGGCGCAGGAAAAGACCTGGCCATTGCCCGCCTGGCCGTAATCGCGCGGTCCGTAGCCGTAGTCCGGCTGTGTATAGCGGTTGCCATCGCTGTTGCCATATCGGCCCTGCGCGGGCGCGAATTCCGCGCGGCAACCATGGTCGACCCAGACCTCGCCGTTGTCGACGCCCCAATTGTGTCCCTCGCGACAACGGGTGTCGGAAAGTTGGCGCACGATCCTCACGCCATAACGGGTATCCATCGGGCAGCGGTTGTGGCGGTCGCGGGGAGATTCGCAGATCACGCTGCCACCACGGCCACTCGGGCGTTCCCAGCCATAACCACGACCGTCGAGCGCGAATTCGGCGCGACACCCGCGATCCACCCAGACGATGCCGGGACGCACGCCCCAAGTCTGCCCTTCGATGCATTGGCTTCGCGAGGTCTGCCGGACCAGCCGCACGGGCTGCCGGGTATCGATGCGGCATTCCCGGTAACGGCCGTCATCGGACTGGCATGCGAAGGTTCCGTACGACCCGCCTCCCCGATAGGCCTGCTGTGCCGATGCCGGCATCCCGGCGGTCGCGATCCAGGCGCCCGTCAGCAGCAGGCCAAGGCGCACGAACATGGAATGGGGCATCGGGGACATGGCATCGGCCTTGTGGGAGCTGGTTGGATCCGACTGTATCCATCGCGCATGAACCGCAGGGCAAGATGCGGCCGAAAGCGATCCGGCGAATGCATCCATTCAGCGTGGCTTGGACCAGACCATGAACTCGGCACGACAACCATCCTTGACCCATACCTGCCCTTCGGACCATCCCCAGCTGCTGCCTTCGACGCAATTCGCGTGTGAAAGCCTGCGCACCAGTTCCACGCGCCCGTGGACCGGCAGCCGGCAGTTGCCCGGTTCGCCATCCCGCGATTCGCAACGCACGGGGTAGCCTTCGCCCGATGCATCCGCACCGTCATCCCGACCGGTAACGCGTCGCCAGAATCCCGGACGCGGGCTCGTCGCCGGTTGCAGCGTGAACTCGCCGCGACAACCCAGCGACACCCAGATGCCATCGGCATCGAACCCCCAGCTGCGCCCCAGCTCGCACGGCATCCCCGACAACTGCTCGGTCAGGACGACGCCACCGCGGGTATCGACCGCGCAACGCCTGCGCAGGCCGTCGCTCGATTCGCATCGCACGGTGCGTGGCCCGCCGCCCTCGGCCGCCAGTTCGGCGGATACCCGGGTGAACTCGCCCCGACAACCCCGCGCAACCCAGACACCGCGGTGGTCCTCTCCCCAGGAGTGATTGCGTACGCAGGCCTGCTTCGATATCTGCCGCAACAGTCGCGCTTCGCCTTCGCCGGGCACGTTGCACAGCTGCCAGCGGGCGTTGAGAGACTCGCAACGGACCCTCGCCGGCGTCTTTGAAGCCCCATCGGCTTCGGTCTGAGGCACGGCAGCCGAGGCGTTGCCGACGAACAGCAGGCAGGCCAGCTGGAAACAGAGAGTTCGCATGCCACCCAATGTAGCGTGCCGGGATGCAAAACGCGGCCGACGGTAAATGACGGTTCAGCTCCTCGCGAAATCGAAGGCAAGTATGTCGGCGATGCGTGGCGCATCGAGCATCGCCATCAGCATGCGGTCGATGCCCAGCGCCACGCCGGCGCAATCGGGAAGGCCATGCGCCAGCGCATCGAGCAGGTTCGCATCGGCCGGCCTCGCATCGCCGTCGAGCCCGCTGCGTACGGCAGCGCCATGCGTGAAGCGCTCGGCCTGTTCGGCTGCATCGCCCAGCTCGTGGTAGCCATTCGCCAGTTCCAGGGCGCCGAGGTAGAGCTCGAAGCGTTCGGCGACCGGGAATCCGCCCTCCCTATCGCGAATGCGCGCCAACGCCGCCTGCGAAGCCGGATAATCGATCAGGACAGTGATGGCGTCGCGGGAAAAGCCCGGCTGTATGCGATGCGTCATCAACAGGTCCAGCCAATCGTCGCGGCCCAGCCCGGCAGGATCGATCACGATGTCGCCGAGCGCGGCGACCAGTTCATCGTCGTTCGCGGTGAAGGGATCGATGCCGAGCGTACGCGCATACAAGGCACGATAGTCCACGATGTCCACCATCGCAGCTTGCCTGCCGACCAGCGACAGGGCAGCCTGCACCAGCTCCACGACCTCATCAATCAAGCGGCGATGGTCCCAACCGACGCGGTACCACTCCAGCATCGTGAACTCGGGATTGTGGCGGCCGCCGGCCTCGCCATCGCGGAACACCCGGCCCAATTCGTAGCAATCACCCATGCCCGCAGCGAGCAGTCGCTTCATCGGATATTCGGGGGAGGTGCGCAGCCAGCGGGTTCGCGATGCGCCATCGGTGCGACCGGAAAACTCCAGGTGGAACGGCGCAATGTGGGGGTCGCTGACGGCCGCCAGCGACAGCACAGGCGTCTCGACTTCCAGCACGTCGCGCGCATGGAAGAACTCGCGGACCAGGCGATTGAGCCATGCGCGCAGGCGCAACGCATCGCGCGATGCCGACGGTGCCCAGTCCATTCCGGGTGACACGCCCGTTTTCCATCCCGGGCCGGGCTGGAAACGGCTCACGCGGTGCCCTCGTGCTCGGCGAGGAAGGCGAGCAATGCGGCTTCGTCCCAGGTCTCGACGCCCAGCTCCTTCGCCTTGGCCAGCTTGCTGCCGGCCGCTTCGCCCGCGACCACGATCGAGGTCTTCTTCGACACGCTGCCCGATACCTTCGCGCCCAGTGCCTCGAGTCGCACGCCGGCTTCTTCGCGTGTCATCGAATCCAGCCCGCCGGTCAGCACCACGGTCTTGCCGGCCAAGGGGCCTTCGTTCGCGCGCTGCGGCGCGCCTTCCGGCCAGTGCACGCCGCGCGCGCGCAACGCCTCGATCACCTCGCGGTTGTGCGGCTCGGCGAAGAAATTGAAGACATGCGCGGCGACGATCGGGCCGACATCCGGCACTTCGCGCAGTGCGGTTTCGTCCGCGGCCGTCAGCGGATCGAGCGCGCCGAAATGGCGCGCCAGCGACTTGGCAGTGGATTCGCCGACATCGGGGATGCCCAGCGCGAACAGCAACCGCTCCAGCGTGGTGCTGCGGCTGGCGCCGATGGCGTTGACCAGGTTGTGCGCCCATTTGTCGGCGATCTTGCCGGCCTTGACCGTCGCCGGCACGGTGCCGTCGCGTTCGTCCGCGCGTCGCTTCATCTCGAGGAAATCATCGATGGTGAGCGTGTACAGGTCGGCCACGGTCCGGACGTAACCGAACTCGACCAGGGCGTCGGCGAAGCGTTCGCCCAGGCCCTCGATGTCCATGGTGCGCCGTCCGGCGAAATGGAACAGCGCCTGCACGCGCTGCGCCGGGCAGAACAGCCCGCCGCTGCAGCGCGCGATGACCTCGCCTTCTTCGCGCTCGATGGTCGAGCCGCAAACCGGGCAATGGGTCGGCAATGCGTATGGCGGATGCACCGGCTCGCCTTTGGCATCCAGCGGGCGCTCACCTTCGACCACGCGCACGACCTCGGGTATCACGTCGCCGGCACGCCGCACGATGACGGTGTCGGCCATGCGCACGTCCAGCCGCGCGACCTGGTCGGCGTTGTGCAAGGTCGCGCGGGTCACGGTCACGCCGCCGACATGCACCGGCGCCATCAGCACCCACGGCGTCACCGCGCCGGTGCGGCCGACGTTGACCTCGATCGATTCGACCGTGGTGCTGGCTTCCTGCGCGGGAAACTTGTGCGCGATGGCCCAACGCGGCGCGCGCGAGACGAAACCCATTGCGCGCTGCTGGTCGAAGCGATCGAGCTTGTAGACCACGCCGTCGATGTCGTACGGCAAGGCATCGCGCCTGTCGCCGATTCGCCGGTAATAGGCCAGCAACCCGTCCAGGCCGTCCGCGGTACCAACTTCGGCGCTGACCGGCAAACCCAGCCGACGCAGCCACATGAGGGTTTCGGAATGCGTCGGTGGCAATGATGCGCCCCGCACCTCCCCCAACGCATAGGCGAAGAACGACAACGGGCGTTGCGCGCTGATGCGCGGATCGAGCTGGCGCAGGGAACCGGCTGCCCCGTTGCGCGGGTTGGCCAGGGTCTTCAGGCCCTGCTCCAGCGCCCGGGCGTTGTAGCGATCGAATGCGGCCTTGGGCATCACCACTTCGCCACGCACCTCCAGTACCGGTGGCGCGTCGCCGAACAGGCGCAACGGGATCGATTTCACCGTGCGCAGGTTGGCGGTGACGTCCTCCCCAGTGCTGCCATCGCCGCGGGTCGCGCCGCGCACGAACACGCCATCCTCGTAACGCAGGCTGATGGCGAGGCCATCGAGTTTCGGTTCCACCGAGAACACCGGATCGGCATCGCCCGTTTCCTTCTCGATGCGGGCAACGAACTCGGCGACTTCTTCATCGGTGAAGGCGTTGGCCAGCGACAGCATCGGCACCGCGTGGGCAACGCTGGCGAACTTGTCGGAAGGCGTGTCGCCGATGCGCTGGGTCGGCGAATCGGGCGTGACGAGCTCCGGATGCGCGGCTTCCAGCGTTTCGATCTCGCGCATCAGGCGGTCATATTCGGCGTCCGGCAGGTCCGGATCATCGAGGACGTGATAGCGATGGTTGGCCTCGCGGATACGGGCGACAAGTTCGGCGTGCTGGCGGGCGGCGGCGGTCATCCGGCGATTATCGCCTGCCACGCGCGGCGTCCGCCCGCCGGGCTTCAATCCACCTTCATCAGCAACGCCGTGGCCGCAACGGCCAGCCAATCACGATCGGATGCCGTCAAACCGGGCACCCGGCGCACTGGCCGGCATCGAGCACGTCCACATGGGCGATAAACCACCCTTCACGCGTGAACCGATAGGCGACAGGCGCGCCCATCGGCATCGGCACGCCTTCCAGGCGCCGCGTGCTGACGATGTCGACCTGCCCGAGGGACCCGGCAGCGTACCAACGACATCCCAGCCCTTCTGCCACAACGGCAACTCGCCGCCGGTCAGATGCTGCACGCCAGCGCAGGCACGTCGCGCGGATCGGTGATGTCGACATGGGCCTGGCCGGCCTGCAATCGGATGAAATCCAGACTGTTGCCACACCCGGCACCGAGTACGGCCGTGCGATCGCGCTCCAGCTGGAACCCGAACCGCCTCGATTCGCGCCCGAAGCCGACGTGCTTGCCGGTCAATGCCCAACGACTCGCAAGGCCCGAGCCCTGCACCCGCAGTGTGGAATAAATAGGGACCGAACGTCACCGGTGCGCCGCGATAGCGGGCATGGCGGCCCATGGCGCTTCAGGCTTCAACGCCGGCGGGCAAATCATCCGGCAGTGCGGACCGGGCCGGCGCGATGCGGCAGGCGCCAAGCATGGATAAAAGCAACAACGCAGTCACGGCGCTTGCGGTCTTCATCTCGTCGCATGGCATGCCTCGAGGGATTCGCGCGAGATTAGCCAGACGGCATGCCCCGGGAAGAGTCAAACGGAATCTGGTTCAGCCGGCAGCGTGATGACCCCCGACGGCCCGCCCGCGAGCGCGATCAATCCGCTTCGGCGAACGAGGCCTTGCGGTCGTTGAAGTTGATCAATCCTTCGACCAGCACCATCGCGAAGCCCCAGAACAGCAGCTGCGCGCCCCACCCGGCGCGACCACCCTGCGCAATCACCGTATCCGCCTGGTGGTAGACGATGAAGCCGACGATCAAGCCCAGCAGGCCTGCCACGACCTGCACGTATTCCTCCCTGCGCGCCCGGCCGCCAAGGCCGGCGAGCGAGGCGATGATGCCCAGCACCGCCAATACGTACAGGATGAAGGCCAAGCCGCCCGCTTGCCCGACCACGAACACAGCGCTCTGGTCGTGCACCAGCGGCAGGAAGCAACCGGCCAACGCGGCAATGCCACCCACCAGTCCGACGACGTTCTCGAGCTTCATGCGGCCTCCTGATTCCGGCGGTGCGGAATGGCGAGAATGCGCCTACCAGCGTCCCGGCCGCGTGAGGGGCGGCGCCTCGCGCTGGCGATCGTAGGCACGCAGCTCGTCGCGGATGTGGGCGATGCGCTGGCGACCCAGCGCGTTGCGCTCTTCATCGAGCACCACGCCATCGAGCAGCTCGGCCATGCGCTGCGCCGTGGGCAGCATCATGTCCCAGGCCTCGAGCGCACTGACCGGCGCCGGCAAGGTGAGGAAGAAGGCGATGGCCGGCGTCTGCAGCGACTGGATTTCACCCATGTCGAAGCTGCCCGGCTTCATGATGTTGGCCACAGAGAACACCGGGCCGATCTCGGGCTTTCGGTCGATCAGCCGATGGAAAACGTCCATGTGGCCGAAGACCAGGCCCGCCTTCTCGGCGGCCACCATGATATCGGGCCCCTGCAGCGCATGGCCTGCGCGAGCGGCGACGAAAAGGGAGACGATCTTGTCGTACTGCTCCTCGACCCGCCGCCCCAGGTCGTTGGCCTGCAGGGGACGGTCCAGGCCGAGTTCGGGCTGCGGCTCGATATCCGGATCGGCATCCGCGCCGGCTCCAGCCGCGATCTGCTCCCCAAGCGTGGGCTCGAAACGCTCGCCGCGCCTCCGGCCCTGCGACGGTTTCCGCGGCCTGCCGATCCACAGGATGGCGAAGATCAGGATCGCCCCGGCCACCAGGATTCCGATGCGGAACAGCCACTCTTGGGTGTCGGTCATGCGAAGCTCCTCATGGATGGATCAGGCGGCCGCCAGTCGCGTGGCCTCGGCAAGGTCGACCGATACCAGCCTGCTCACGCCCGGCTCGCGCATGGTAACGCCTGAAAGTTGTTCGGCGGCTTCCATGGTTGCCTTGTTGTGGGTGACGAACAGGAACTGCACCGCTTCGCTCATCTCGCCGACCAGCGCGGTGAAACGGCCGACGTTCGCTTCGTCCAGCGGCGCATCGACCTCGTCCAACAGGCAGAACGGCGCCGGGTTGAGGCGGAAGATGGCGAACACCAGCGCCACCGCGGTCATCGCCTTCTCGCCGCCGGAGAGCAGCGAGATGTTGGACACGCGCTTGCCCGGCGGGCGCGCCATGATGGCGACGCCGGTGTCGAGCAGGTCCTCGCCGGTCAGTTCCAGATAGGCGTGACCGCCGCCGAACAGGCGCGGATAGAGTTCCTGCACGCCGGCGTTGACGCGGTCGAAGGTGTCCTTGAAACGGCCGCGCGTCTCGCGGTCGATCTTCTTGATCGCGTCTTCCAGTGTCTCCAGCGCGGCGGTGAGGTCGGCGTCCTGCGCGTCGAGGTATTCCTTGCGCTGCGCGGCCTCGGCGTGTTCGGCGATGGCGGCGAGGTTGACCGGCTCCAGGCGGCGCAGCTTCGCATCGAAGTCACCGACGGCCTTCTCCCAGGTCGCGGCATCCGCCTCCTCGACCAGCGTGTTGATGACGTCCTGCAGAACGAAGCCGGCCTCGACCACTTCGGTGGACAGGCGATTGGCGGCGATCATCGCGGCCTGCTGGTCCAGCTTGCGCTGGCTGATGGCCTCGCGCTGCTGCAGCGCCTGGCCGTCGCGTTCCTGGCGGGTCTGCTCGAAACCGCGCAACTCGCCTTCGATGCCTTCCAGCGCCGAACGCGCCGAGGCCAAGGCCTGATCGACGCGCACGCGCTCGTCCAGCGCGGACTGGCGCTCGTCCTGCAACGCCTTGACCGGATCATCGCCCTCGGACAATTGCGCGGCCAGTTCACCCAACCGCGTATCCAACTGCCCGCGCTGCTGGCCCATGCGCGAGAGCGATTGCGTCAGCGATGCGACCTGCGTGCGTTGCGCCTCCACCGTCAGTGCCAGCACGTGGGCGGTTTCGCGCGATTCACGCGCACGGTCACGGGCGGCGTCGCGGGCTTCGGCCAAGGTTCGGCGCTCGGTTTCCAAGGCTAGTCGCCCATCCTGCAGTTCGGCCATGCGGGCGATGGCGGTTTCGAGTTTTACGCGCGCCTCGCGGGTCTGCGCGTTGCCGTCATCGTTGAACTGGGCGATCTGCGACAGTTCGCTGTCGATATGGGCGAGGCGGCCACGCGCGGATTCCACGCGGCCCTTGTGGCTTTGCAACTGGCCGGCAAGCTCTGACACCGCGCGATGCGCCTGGTACAGGCCACGCTGCGCCTCCTCGCGCGATTGCTCTGCCTCCAACGCACGCTGGCGCAGACCGGCAATCTGCTCGTCCAACGATTTTTCCTGCTGCTGCAGGGCCTCGATCTCGCCGCGCAAGGTTTGGATCTCGCGCTCGCGCAGCAGGGCACCCTGCTTGGCCGCGCCCGAACGCAACACGCGTACCCAGCCGGCGCCCAGGCGCTCACCTGCGCGGGTGATGACCGAAGCGCCATCGCCCAATTGCGGAAGCAGTGTGCGCGCATCGGCCAAGGTTTCGGCGACGTGCAAGTTGGCCAGCATGCGCCGAATGGCCAGCGGGCCGCGCACCTTGGAGGCCAACGAGGTCGGCGCGAAACTGGCGCCGGATTCATCGGGCGAGACCAGGCTCAACCGGCCATCGGACAACTCGCCCAGCGCATCGACCAAGGCCTCCGGTGCCTCGACCAGCACGCCTTCGATCATCTGGCCCAGCGCGCCTTCCACGGCCGCTTCCCAACCATTGTCGACGCTCAGCTTTTCGCCCACGCGCGGCGCATCATCCAGCCCGCGCTGGCGCAGCCACGCGACGGCGGCACCCTGCTCCTGCCCGAGCGCGGCGCTTTGCAAGGTTTCCAGCGAACTCAAGCGACCGCGCTTGTCCTGCGCGGACTTGCGCGCATCGGCCAGTTGCGTGGCGAGCTGGCGCTGCTCGTCCTGCAAGGCAGTGACGGCCTGTTTGCGCGTCTCGACATCCGCGGTGAGCGTGTCGATGCCGGCTTTCTGCGTGTCGTGGCGCTGTTCGATGTCGGCGAGGGCCGCGGCCAACGCTTCCAAATCCAATTGCGTGCGCTCGCCTGCCAGCTTCTCGCGGCGGCGTTCGGCATCCAGCAACTGGCGGTCGAGGTAATCGACGCGCGTGCGCTCGACATCGCCGGCGCGGGCCGCTTCCGACTGATCCTTGTTGAGCGTGTCCCAACGTTGCTGCCAATCCGCCAACGCTGTCTCGGCTGCTTTCAGTTCCGCCTGACGGGCCTCATCACCGCTGCGCAGCTCGGCCAGACGCGGCTCGGCCTCCTGCAGATTCCCCTGCAGGCTGGTCAGCGCGGCTTCGTCGCTGCCGATATGGGCGGTGACTTCGGCCAGTGCCGTCTCGGCCTCGGAGCGCGCGGTGGCGAGGCGCGTGGACATCTCCTGTTGATGCTGGATCTGCTGCTCGAGCCGCGCCAGCACGCCGCCAACGCGATAGACCTCGGCCTGCGCCTGCGCATGGCCATCGACGGCCACCTGATGGCGCTCGCGACCCGATTCGATCTCGCGCTCGGCCTGACGTTGCTCGGCGATCAGCTGCTCCAGCCTGGTTTCATCGGCGGCCAGCGCCTGCCGATGCTGCTGCAGATCGGCGTCCAGCGTGCGGTATTGCAGCGCCTTCCACTCGGCATCCTTCACCCTCCGCTCGGCCTGGATCGCCGTGTACTGCTCGGCCTGACGCGCCTGGCGGGCGAGATGGGTCAACTGCTTGCCGACTTCCTCACGCAAGTCGTTCAAGCGGTCGAGGTTCTCACGCGTCGAGCGGATGCGGCTTTCGGTCTCCTTGCGGCGCTCCTTGTACTTGGAGATGCCGGCGGCCTCTTCCAGATACACGCGCAGTTCTTCAGGCTTGGCCTCGATGATCTGCGAGATCATGCCCTGCTCGATGATCGAGTAGCTGCGCGGGCCGAGGCCGGTACCCAAGAACAGGTCGGTGATGTCCTTGCGGCGACACTTCGACCCATTGAGGTAATAGGTGCTGTGGCCGTCGCGGCCGACCGTGCGCTTGACCGAGATCTCGTTGAACGCGGCAAACTCGCCGGTGATCGCGTGGTCGCTGTTGTCGAAGATCAGCTCGACCGTCGCCTGCGACACGGGCTTCCTCACGCTGGAGCCGGAGAAGATCACGTCGGTCGCGTTGTCACCGCGCAATCGGCTGGCGGAAGACTCGCCCATCACCCAGCGCACGGCATCGATGATGTTGGACTTGCCGCAGCCGTTCGGCCCCACCACGCCGGTCATGTTGGTCGGCAGGTGCAGGGTGGTCGGATCGACGAAGGATTTGAAACCGGCAAGCTTGATCGTGGAAAGGCGCATGAACGATTCGCACCCGCCCACGTGGTCGCGGGCGAGTCATTGGATGAATTTATGCCATCAACTTGTTGATTCTATTGATGGCGATGATGTGGCCTTTGTAAGCCCACGGACGAGTATAAGCGGCCTGCGGCACACGGGCTCAGGCCGTTGTTTCAGGCGCACGGGCATCGATGGCGAGCGCGTGGATGTCGTCGGTCATCATGTCGCCCAGCGCCGCATAGATGGCGCGATGGCGGGCCAGCGGCAACATCCCCGCGAACTTCGGGCTGACGATGCGGACGCTGAAATGCCCATGTCCCTGCGCCCCGCCGCCGTGGCCGGCGTGCTTGTGGCTGTCATCGGTGATGACGAGTTCGACGGGCTCGAACGCGACGGCGAGCAGCTCGCGCATGCGCTCGATGCGGCCCGGGTTGAGGCGCGGGATGTCGGCTTCGGTATGCGTCATGGCAAGACCTTGCGGAACGGGCGCACTTCCACGCGCTCGTACACGCCGGCATCCACGTAGGGATCGGCGTCGGCCCAGGCGCGCGCGGCCTCCAGCGACTCGAATTCGGCGATGACCACGCTGCCGCTGAAACCGGCCAGACCGGGATCCTCGGCGTCGATCACCGGGCATGGACCGGCCAGAAGCAGGCGCCCGGCATCGCGCAGGGCCTCCAGTCGCGCCAAATGCCCCGAACGCGCGGCCAGCCGCTTCGGCAAAACCCCGGCTCCGTCATATCCCTCGATCACGTACCACATAAGATGGACTTTTCCTGCTCGCGTACAGCCTGCATTCTAGCCATCGCCCCTGCCCGCGCTGGACACGGCGCCCACGATGCGCTTAACCTAAACGCACGCGAGGCCTGCCACCCGGACTTTCCCGGCTGGTCGCCCGCCCTTTCTCCGATTTCATGCGCGACCCGCCCGACAGGCGAGGCGGTCGTGGATCGGATGTTGTACCGATGCCCCGAACCCCGCCGCGCCTTCCCGGCCCGGCCATTGACGCATCCATGACCGAAGACCGCGCCCCCGAGGCCATGCCACACGCCATGTCGTTGCATCCCCAGCAGCGTGCACCCGAGCAGCACGAGATGCCGCTGGCGACCGTGCTTGGCCAGCCGGTACTGGAGATCCCCAAGGACCTGTACATCCCGCCGGACGCGCTGGAGGTCATCCTGGAGGCATTCGAGGGGCCGCTGGACCTGTTGCTGTACCTGATCCGCCGGCAGAATCTGGACATCCTGGACATCCCGGTTGCGGAAATCACCCGGCAATACGTCGACTACATCCAGGCCATGCACGAGATGCGCTTCGAGCTGGCCGCCGAATACCTGGTGATGGCCGCGATCCTGGCCGAGATCAAATCCCGCATGCTGCTGCCGCGCCCGCCCAACGAGGAGGGGCTGGAAGACGATCCGCGCGCGGACCTGGTCCGCCGCCTGCAGGAATACGAGCGTTACAAGCAGGCCGCGGAGGATCTCGACGCCCTGCCCCGGCAGGAGCGCGACACCACCGCCGGCGCCCCGGCTCACATGCCCGACCGCAACTTCTTGCGCGCACCGCCGGAAGTGGACCTGCGCGAGATGCTGCTGGCCCTGCACGACGTGCTCAAGCGCGCCGAGCTGTTCACCCAGCACGCGATCAAGCGCGATGCGCTGTCGGTGCGCCAGCGCATGGGGGAGTTGCTGGACCGCCTGCATGATGGTGCCTTCCACCGCTTCGAGAGCCTGTTCACGGCCGAAGAGGGAAAGCTGGGCGTGGTCGTCACCTTCCTGGGCCTGCTGACGCTCGCCAAGGAGCAGTTGGTCGAGATCATCCAGGAGGCACCGCTCGCTCCGATCTACGTGAAATCGCTCGCCACCCGCGACGCCCCGGCGGACTTGCCGGACAGTGAATTCGACGATGGCGATGATGCCGTCGAGACCCCTGCGACGCCCGCAGCCTAGGCCGGCATCGCCCCAGTCAGAGATCCCATGGACCAGACCCTCGTCACCCGCATCGTTGAAGGCGCCCTGCTCGCCGCCAGCCAGCCGCTGACCGTGGCGCAGCTCGCCGCGCTGTTCACCCTGGACGAACCGGCGCCGGAAGGCAGCATTCAGCACGCGCTCGCCGAGCTGCAGGCGCAATGCGCCGGGCGCGGCGTGGAACTGGTCGAAGTCGCCACCGGCTGGCGTTACCAGGTCAAGGCCGACGTGCACCCTTGGGTGACGCGCATGTGGGCCGAGCGCACCACCAAGTACACCCGTGCCACGCTGGAGACGCTGGCGCTGATCGCCTACCGCCAGCCGATCACCCGCGGCGAGATCGAGCAGATCCGCGGCGTGGCGACCAACAGCAACATCATCAGGACGCTGGAGGAACGCGACTGGATCCGCGTGGTCGGCCATCGCGACGTGCCGGGCCGACCGGAACTCTTGGGCACGACCAAGGGCTTCCTCGACTACTTCGGCCTGAAGCGCCTGGACGAGTTGCCGCCGCTGTCGGAACTGAAGGACTTTGGCGAGCTGGACCCGCAACTGGACTTCGATGCCCCGCCGATCGCCGCGAATACGCCGGCCGAAGGGGATGTCGATGTCGCCTCGGATGACAGCCGCGATCCGCCGGCCGATGCCGACAGCGACGCAGCACACACGGATGACGGCGGGATCGAAGCCGCAACACCCACCCAAGACGATGCAGACGATGAAGCCGCATCGACCCACCCAGAACCAGACAACAACGAAGAAGACATCGCCGCCGATGGCGAGGTCAGGAGCCACTGATGAGCAACAACGAACCCCGCAAACCCCTTTCCCTCAAGCGCGGCGGCGAAGAAACGGCCGCCAGCAAGCTGGAGGAGCGCCTGCACAAGGTGCTGGCGCAGGCCGGCCTCGGCTCGCGCCGCGCGCTGGAGCAGCGCATCGCCGACGGCAAGGTCGTCGTCAACGGCGAGCCGGCCAAGATCGGCATGTCGGTCAAGGCCGGCGACAAGATCGAGATGGATGGCCGCGGCTTTGTCGCCAGCGCGCTGACCGAGCCGCCGCGCGTGCTGATCTACAACAAGCCCGAAGGCGAAGTGACCACCCGCGAAGATCCCGAAGGCCGTCCGACCATTTTTGATGGCCTGCCCGTGCTGAAGGGTTCGCGCTGGATTTCGATCGGCCGCCTCGACATCAACACCAGCGGCCTGCTGCTGCTGACGACCGATGGCGAGCTGGCCAACGCGATGATGCATCCCTCGCATGAGGTGGAACGCGAATACGTCTGCCGCGTGCGTGCGCCTGAAGGCGAAGACAGCGTCAGCGACAAGCTGATCGACCGCCTCCGTCGTGGCGTGGCGCTGGACGACGGCCCGGCCAAGTTCGACGCGATTGAGCGCATGTCCGGCACCGATTCGCACGACTGGTTCCGCGTCACCCTGACCGAAGGCCGCAACCGCGAGGTGCGCCGTTTGTGGGAGTCGCAGGGCTGCCAGGTCTCCCGCCTGAAGCGCATCCGCTACGGCCAGGTCAGCCTGCCGCAGCCGCTCTTGCGCGGCCAGTCGCAGGAGCTCCCGGACGCACAGGTGGAAGCCATGCGCAAGGCCGTGGGGCTGGAGGACAGCGTGCCGGCCGCGCTGACGCTGCTGCCGGTGATCGGCCAGCGCCGCGCCGCCAAGTCCACCGTGCACCTCGGCAACGACCGTCGCGCGCAGGGCGGCTACGTCAACGGCCACAATGCCGCCGACGAGGGCCGCGAGCTGCGCCGGTTCGACCATGTTCGCGAAGATCGCAACCGTCGCGGCGGCCCACGCAAGTCCGGCGGTCTGACCGTCAGTGGCGAAGCCGCCGCCAACCAGGCCAACAAGCGCTTCAAGGTGAAGGGCCAAGAGCGCCAGCCTGGCCAGCGCATGCGACCCGGCGAGCAGCGTGGCGACAACCCAGCCGCGATGCGCACCTGGTACGTGCCTGATGGCGTGGATACGGGCCCGAGCGGGCATCGTAATGCCGATGGTCGCGGCCCCAAGAAGCCCTACGGCAACAAGCCGCGCCGTGGTGGCCCGGGCGGCGGTCCCGGCGGCAATGCCGGTGGCGGCTATCGTCAGGGCAACGGTCCCGGCGGCGGTCCGCGTGGGGATGGCCCGCGCGGCCAAGGTAGCCAAGGTGGCCAAGGTGGCCAAGGCAAGCCGAAGCACCCGTACGGGCATCCGGGCAATGCGCCCAGCTTCCCGTCCGACCACGCCAATCCGGGCAGCCACAATCCCTACGGTCAGGCGCCGCGTCAGAACCGCGGCCCGCGTCCCGGTGGTCCGGGTGGCCCACGCCCCGGCGGCAATCGCCCACCCGGCAACCGTGGCCCGCGTCCGGGTGGCGGCGGCAATCGCGGCCCGCGCGGTGGCGGTGGCAGCGGCAACCGCTGATCCCACCGTGTATCCGCTTGGATCAACGACGACGCGCCTTCGGGCGCGTCGCTCGTTTCAGCGCTCGGTCAGCTCGAACGCATCGCCGTCATGCATCGCGGGAAATCGCTCGCGGTGCTTCTGCAATTCGTCCCATTGCAGCGTGGTGGTCGCGACCATCTCGCCGTGGCCGTCTTCGCTGACCGGGTGACCGAGGAAATCGATGACGGCACTGTCGCCTGCGTACTCGATGTCGTTGCCGTCGCGGCCGACGCGGTTCACGCCCGCCACGTAGCAGAGATTCTCGATGGCGCGGGCACGCAGCAGCGTCTTCCACGGATACGCGCGCACGGCGGGCCAGTTGGCGACGAAGAGCAGCAGGTCGTAGTCGGGTGCGCCACTCCGCTCGACATCGAAGCGATTGCGCGCGAACACCGGGAAACGCAAGTCGTAGCAGACCAGTGGGCAGATGCGCCATCCACGCCATTCCACCGTCAGGCGCTCGTTGCCTGCGGCATAGCGCTCGTGCTCGCGCGCAAATGTGAACAAGTGTCGCTTGTCGTAATGCTGCACTTCGCCGTCGGGCGTGACGAACAGCATGCGGTTGAAGACATCGTTAACGACGCGCAGCTGCACGCTGCCGCAGATCGCGGCACCGAGCTTGGCGGCCTGTGCCTGCATCCACGCCACGGTCGGGCCATCCATCGTTTCCGCATTCTCGATGGCATCGTTGGAGAAACCGCTGGTGAAGGTCTCCGGCAGGATGACGAGATCCGTCAACCCCGCGAGGTGCGAGATCTTCTCGCCGTAGTAGTCGCGGTTGCCCGCCGGGTCGTGCCATCGCGTGTCGCCCTGCACCAGCGAGACGCGCAAGTCCCTGTTCGATGTCATTGCCTGGCCACCGCCTCATCCGGCACGAACTTCAGCACGTTGCCATTGATGCAATAGCGCTTGCCGCTGGGCGGCGGGCCGTCATCGAACACATGGCCGAGGTGGATGCCGGAGCTCTTGCTCAACACCTCCACCCGTCGCATGCCGTGACTGTCGTCCACGCGCATTTCCAGCGCGCCTTCGATGGGGTTGAAGAAACTGGGCCAGCCGGTGCCGCTCTCGAACTTGGCGTCGGAGCGGAACAGCCGCGCACCGGTGATCGGGTCCACGTAATACCCCGCGCGCTTTTCATCCAGATGCGAGCCGCTGCCCGGCACCTCGGTGCCCTGCTCGAACGCGATGCGTTGCTGCGCCGGCGTCAGCAGCTGGAACCCCAGCCACTTCCAGAAAGCCTGCTGCTCGCCGTTGTAGCCGGTGTAGCGCGAGACTTCGCGACCGTTCTTGAAGAGGACGATCGTCGGCGTGGCGAACAGCGCCTTCGCAAGCGTCCAGCCCTCGGGCGGCCGCGGCGAGAGCGTCGTCGCCACCGGCACATCGGCCTGCCACTTCGACAGCACCTCGTTCTTGAACTTCTCGCAGTACGGACAGGTTTCGGCCTCGAACACGATGAGCTGACGCTCGGCATTGAGCGTGGCCGGATCCAGCGGCGGATGCGCCTGTCCGCCGTTGCCGTCCATCGCATATTTCACGCCCGTGCCGCCGAGGCCGCAATAGCCGTTCGGGTTCTTCACCAGATAATCCTGGTGGTATTCCTCGGCGCGGTTGTAGTGCGTCAGCGGCGCGATCTCGGTCACGATCGGGCCGAAGCCCTCGCGGGTCAGCGACTGCTGGTAGATGTCGCGGGTCTGCTCGGCCAGCGCCTTTTGCTCGGGCGTCGTGTAGTAGATCGCACTGCGGTAATTGGTGCCGATGTCGTTGCCCTGCCCGTCCACCTGGGTCGGGTCGTGGTTCTCCCAGAAAGCGGCCAGGATCGTCGCCAGCTCGACCTTCTTGGGGTCGAAGCTCACCTTGATGACTTCGGCATGGTTGCGGGCCTCGCTGCGTCCGCGCTTGATCTGGCGCTCCTGCTCGAGCACGTCCTCGTAACCGACTCTTGCGGCATCGCCATTGGCGTAGCCGGATTCGACATCGACCACGCCCGGAATCGCCGACAGGCGCTTCTCCGCGCCCCAGAAACAGCCCATGCCCAGCACGATGCTCTGCACGTCAGCACTCATGTGTTGTTCTCCCGATGAAAGCAGCGGCGTGGCGGCCGGCGGCCGCATCACGAAATACGCCAGCACGCCGGCGACACCCAGGCTGATGATGAGAGCGATGAGATTCACGGTTTTCATGACGGTTGGAGCCCCATTCGCGCTGTTTGGTTCCCTTTCGCCATCCTCACCCTGCCGGATGCACGCCGGCTGAAGCCGGTATCGCGATCAGAGCGCCTTGAGCCGCTCGATCGCCGCATCCAAGGTGGGTTCGCTCTTGGCGAAACACAAGCGCAACAGGCGCTGGCCGGCCTGCGGCGTTTCGTAGAAGGGCGAGAGCGGGATGCCGGTGATGCCGTGCTCGGTGGTGAGCCAGCGGCTGAACTCGACATCGTCCAGATCACTGACGGCTGAATAGTCGACCAGCTGGAAGTAGCCGCCGGGCACCGCCAGCGGGCGGAACCGGGTTCCTTCCAGCTGTTGGCGGAAACGGTCGCGTTTCTCCTGATAAAACGCGCCGAGCGTCTCGTAGTGCCCGGGATCGGCCTCGATCATCTCGGCGAACGCGGCCTGGGCGGGGTGGAAGGTGCAGAAGGTGTTGTACTGGTGGACCTTGCGCAGCTCGGCGCTCAGTGCCGGCGGCGCGACCGCGTAACCGACCTTCCAGCCGGTGCAGTGGTAGGTCTTGCCGAAGCTCGAGATCACGAAGGCGCGCTCGCGCAATTCCGGGTAATACAGCGCGGATTCGTGGCGCACGCCGTCGAACACGATGTGTTCGTAGACCTCGTCGGAGATCAGCCACAGGCCGTTCTTCTGCACGATGTCGGACAACTCGCGCATGTCGCCGGCGCCGAGCATCGCGCCGGACGGGTTGTGCGGCGTGTTGGTGATGATCATGCGGGTCTTGGGTGTGACCGCATCGCGCACCTTCTGCCAATCGGGGGCGAAGGTCTCCGGATCCAGCGCGACGTGCACCGCCCTCGCGCCGGCCAGGTTGATCGCCGGCTCGTAGCAGTCGTAGCAGGGATCGAGGACGATGACCTCTTCGCCGGCGCGCACCACCGCGTGCACGGCGTCGAAGATCGCCTCGGACGCGCCGCTGGTGACGGTGATCTCGCCGTCCGGGTCGGGGCGATGGCCGTAGCAGCGCTCGGTCTTGCCGGCGATCGCCTGCCGCAGCGCCGGCGTGCCGGTCATCATCGCGTACTGGTTCTGCCCGGCGCGCATCGCGCGGTCCAACGCCTCGACCAGCCGCTCGGGTACCGGAAAGTCCGGGAACCCCTGCCCCAGGTTGACCGCGCCGTGCTGGGCGGCCAGCTGCGACATGACGGTGAAGATGGTGGTGCCGACGTTGGGGAGCTTGCTCTGCATTGCGCGGGGTCGATGCGGTCGATCGGTGAGTGTACGCGGCGGCGGTTAAGATGCCGCATCGTCCGAATGCCGTTTGCCGTGCCCCATCCGTCCCCTCCGCCCCTGCTCGCCGTGCGTGACCTGTCGTTCTCGCGAGACGAGGAACGGCTGTTCGGGCCGCTGGATTTCGAGGTCGAGGCCGGTGAGGCCTTGCTGGTGCGTGGCGACAACGGCGTCGGCAAGACCACCCTGCTGCGCATCCTGGCTGGCCTGCTGCGCGCCGACGAGGGCCGGCTGGAGGTGGATGGCCGGATCGCCGACCGCGAAAGCCGCGCCCGCGCCATCGCCTACCTCGGCCACTTGCCCGCCTTCAAGGCCGACCTGTCCTCGCTGGAGAACCTCGAATTCCTCTGCGCGCTGCACGGCCGCCGCGAAGGCCGCGATTTCGATGCCGCGATGTCCACGGTCGGTTTGGCCGGCTACGAGGATGCGCCGGCGCGCACGCTTTCGGCCGGGCAGAAGAAACGCCTGTCGCTGGCGCGGATGTGGCTCTCGCCCGCGCCGCTGTGGCTGCTGGACGAGCCCTATGCCAACCTGGACCTCGGCGGCATCGACCTGGTCAACCGGCTGATCGTCGGGCACCTGGACGATAGCGGCGCAACCCTCGTCACCACCCACGGCGCGTACGCCGCGCCGCCGGTGAAGACGCGCGAGCTGGTCATGCAGCGCGCCCGCTGGGAGGCCGCCGCGTGATCGCCGCCGCCCGCGCCCTGCTGCAACGCGACCTGCGCCTGCTGTGGCGGCGCCGTGGCGATGCCCTGCAGCCGGCCCTGTTCGCGGTGCTGGTGGTGGTGCTGTTCGCGCTCGGGCTGGGCGGCGAGGCCAAGCTGCTGGCCAAGGTCGCCCCGGCGGTGCTGTGGCTGGCGGTGCTGCTGTCGGGGATGCTCTCGCTCGACACCCTGTTCCGCGGCGATGCCGAGGACGGCTCGCTCGACCAATGGCTGCTGGCGCCGGTGCCGCTGTCCTGGCTGGTGGCGATCCGGGTACTCGGCCACTGGTTGACGACCGCCTTGCCGGTATTGCTGGCGGTCCCACTCCTGGCCGAACTGATGCACCTGCCGCGCGCTCAACTGCCGTTGCTGATGATGTCGCTGCTGATCGGCACGCCGTTGCTGAGCCTGATCGGCGCGACGGTAGCCGCGTTGACGGTCGGCATGCGCCGGGCCGGCATCCTGTTGGCGTTGCTGGCGCTGCCCTTGTATATCCCGGTATTGGTGTTCGGGGCCGGCGCGGTAGTGGCTGCCGCCCAAGGCCTGGATGCCTCGGGCGCGCTGTTGATGATGGGTGCCGGGCTGGCCGCCGGCGCGGTACTGGCCCCGCTGGCCGCCGCCGCCGCATTGCGGATCGCCCTGACCGGCGAATGAAGCCAAAGCCGGTCCGCTTGAGCCAAGTCAACTCTTTCCTAACACCCACTGTCGGACAATAGGCTGCTGACGGCTTCGGCCGACGCCATTCTTTCCCGCCAAGGAGCATTCGATGAAACTGCGTACCCCCCTGCTCGCCGCCGCCGTGCTGCTGGCCCTGACCGCCTGCAACAAGCCGGCCGATGCCCCCACCGCCGAAGCGCCCGCCGCCGAAGCCGCCCCGGCCAACCTGGCCCCGGCCGATGCCGCTCCGACCGCCGACGCCGCAGCCGATCCGGCCGCAACGGCCGCCGATGCCAGCCAGTGCAGCTTCAACCTGGAAGGCAACGATGCGATGCAGTACAACGTCAAGAACATCGACGTGCCGAAGTCCTGCACCGAGTTCACCATCAACCTCAAGCACACCGGCACCATGCCGGTCGCCGCGATGGGCCACAACGTCGTCGTCGCCAAGACCTCCGACATGAATGGCGTGGCCGCCGATGGCGCCATGGTCCAGCCCGACCACGTCAAGGCTGGCGACACCCGCGTCATCGCCCACAGCGGCATGGTCGGCGGCGGTCAGAGCACCTCGGTGACCTTCGACGTGTCGAAGATCGCCGATGGCAGCTACTCGTTCTTCTGCACCTTCCCCGGCCATTCGGTGATGATGAACGGCACGCTGACGCTGAAGTAAGCGGCCTTGCCGGGCGATCCGGCATCGCCAATCCACGAACGCCCGCCTCGCGCGGGCGTTCGTCCATCGGCCGATAGGAAATCGCTATCGGGCACGGGAACGGCTCGCGGCGCGGGCTGTTATCCTTCACTGCAATTCGCTCGGTCCGTGCGCATCGCCGCCGCCGTGCACCGGCCTGCATGAATCGCGCAATGAATCCCCTCGTCCGCTGGTTCCACCAACTCGGCTCGCCCCCCTACTTCGACCGCTTCGCCGCGCGTTGGGCGCCATGGTGCTACGGCATCGGCCTGGCGATCATGCTTGTCGGCCTGTACGGGGCGCTGTTCCGGGTGCCGTCCGATTACCAGCAGGGCGACAGCTTCCGCATCCTCTACATCCACGTGCCCGCGGCATGGATGAGTCTGGGCATCTTCGCCGGCATGGCGATCTACGCCGCCATCGCGCTGATCTGGCGCATCAAGCTCTGTGAAATCCTGGCGATGGCCTGTGCGGCCCCCGGCGCGGCTTTCACGCTGGTCACGCTGATCACGGGCTCGATCTGGGGCAAACCAATGTGGGGCACCTGGTGGGACTGGGACCCGCGCCTGACCACCGAATTGATCCTGCTGTTCATGTACCTGGGCGTGATCGGCCTGTACCACGCGATCGAGGACCGTCGCGCCGCCGCGCGCGCCGCCTGCCTGCTGGCGATCATCGGCGTGGTGCTGCTGCCGGTGATCCGCTATTCGGTGGTCTGGTGGAACTCGCTGCACCAGGGCCAGACCATTCGCCTGCTGGGCGAGTCCTCGATGGATGCCAGCATGCAGGCGCCCCTGTGGGTGATGGTGCTCGGCACCCATGTCTGGTTCGTGGGCTCGCTGCTGGCACGCGCACGCGCCGACAACCTGATCCGCGAGGCCGGCAAGGCCTGGGTCCAGCAAGCCACGGAGGCGCGTGCATGAGCTATCGCGGTTACGTCATCGCCGCCTATGCGGTGTTCGCCGCCATGCTGCTGTGGGACTGGCTCGCGCCGAAGCTGGCCATCGCCCGGGCACGCCGCGCCGCCTCCCAGTTGGCGCGCCGCCGCGCGGCCCGATCCGGTTCCGGAGAATCCACCCGATGAATCCCGTCCGCAAACGCCGGCTGCTGCTGGTGCTGGTGATCGTGGCCGCCGCCACGCTGGCCGCCGTGCTGGTTTCGCTGGCGCTGCAGCGCAATGTCGCCTACCTCTACACCCCGAGCGAGGTCCTGCGCGGCGAAGCCGGGGACAAGGCGCGTTTCCGCCTTGGCGGGATGGTGGCCGAGCATTCGTTCAAGCGGGCGACCGGCTCGATGGAAGCCCGTTTCGAGGTCGACGACGGCGATGCGAGGATGCCCGTGGTCTACACCGGCATCCTGCCCGACCTGTTCCGGGAGAAGCAGGCGGTGATCGCCACCGGCTCGATGAAGGATGGCGTGTTCGTGGCCGAGCAGGTGCTGGCCAAGCACGACGAGAACTACATGCCTAAGGAGGTCGCCGACAAGATGGGCACGGCGCACCAGAAGCACGGCGTTGACGACGCTGCCCCAGGGGAAGCCCGCTGATGCTCGGCGAACTGGGTCACTACGCGCTGAACCTGGCCCTCTGGGTGGCCGTCCTGCAGACGGCGCTGCCCCTGCTTGGCGCCCAGCGCGGTCGGGCGGACTGGATGTCGGTGGCGCGGCCGGCTGCCTACACCCAACTGGCGCTGATCGCTTTCGCCTTCGCCATCCTGACCCATGCCTTCGTGGTGCAGGATCGTTCGCTGCAGTACGTGGCCGAGAACAGCAACTCGCTGTTGCCCCTGATCTACCGCTACACGGCGGTGTGGGGCGCACACGAGGGCTCGCTGCTGTTGTGGTTGCTGGTATTGGCCGGCTGGACGGCCGCCGTGGCCGCCTTCTCCCGCCACTTACCGTTGCCGGTCGTGGCGCGGGTGCTGGGCGTGATGGGCATCGTCGCGATCGGCTTCCAGGCGCTGTTGTTGTTCACCAGCGACCCGTTCGAGCGGCTGTTGCCGGCCGCCGCCGAAGGCCGCGACCTGAATCCGCTGCTGCAGGATCCGGGCATGATCATCCATCCGCCGATGCTCTACCTGGGCTATGTCGGGTTCTCGGTGCCGTTCGCGTTCGCCATCGCCGCCCTGCTCGATGGCAAGGTCGACGTGCGCTGGCAACGCTGGACGCGACCATGGACCAATGTCGCCTGGGGCTTCCTGACGCTTGGCATCGGTCTGGGCAGTTGGTGGGCGTATTACGAACTGGGCTGGGGCGGCTGGTGGTTCTGGGACCCGGTCG
>DAIRVA010000036.1:0-22405 GCA_036803045.1 Lysobacter sp.
GCGCATCGGCCACTTCTTCGAGCACTACAAGGACCTGGAGAAGGGCAAGTGGGTGAAGCTGGACGGCTGGGGCGGCGCCGACGAGGCCAAGGCCATCCTGGTCGATGCGATGGAGCGCTACAGCGCCACGCCGGACGCTGAAAAGCCGCATTTCTGATCGTCGGCATCGTCTTGGAACCAGCGAAAAGCCCCGCCGAAGCGGGGCTTTTTCGTTGCACGGCACGGCGCATCGCGCGATGATGCCTTCGCGTCCGCGATGCTTGAAGAATTGTCGATGCTTTTGCCTTCGGGAAGAGGGAGGCTCAGATCCGAGCCCCGCCGGGGGGCTGATCTGATGCGGCATTGTGCGTCGATGCGCGGCTCTGCAGACGCAAATCGGCAACCACTCCAATGTGGGCCGATGCGGCCCTGCCCGAGAAACCATGCAGATACGGCCCGGATCCGTGCATATTAGGCTGAAGGGACATCATCCACTTTTCTTCGACATGTATCGCCATCGTGCCGTTTTGCGCCCCTTGCTGCTCGCGTGCGGGTTGATCGCCTTCGCGACGCCTGCTCATGCGGATTGCCTGCTCTCCAAACAAGCCCCCGTCGCCCTTGAAAGCTGGAAAGCCGGCGGCTTCGCGATGGACGACGCCTCCAGCCGTCGGCAACGCGCACTCGCGCTGACGGACTGCCTGGGCGAGGCCGATCCGTTCCTGCGCGACGGAATCGCGTTCGAGGCGCTGTCGACATGGATGCGCGGCAAGCAGCTGAATGCCGATACGCTGCGCTTGCTCGAACGGCGCCTGCGCGCCCAACTCGACGACCCCGATTCCGACGGCTTCCGGAAACCCTTCGCGGCATTGGTCTTGTCCGAGGTCGCGCGGGCCGATCGCATGCAGCCATGGATGACGGCGGAAGAGCGCACACGCATGGCGGCCAGTGCAGCGGTCTACCTGTCTTCGGTGCGCGATTATCGGGGTTATGTCGATGGCGAAGGCTGGCGCCACGGCGTGGCCCATGGCGCGGACTGGGCCCTCCAATTGGTGATGAACAAGAACCTGGAACCCTCGCAGGGATTGATGCTGCTGTCGGCCATCAGCGCGCAGGTGATGCCTGCCGATGGCCATGCCTATGCCTTTGGCGAGCCCGCGCGACTGG
The DNA here is from genome assembly GCA_036803045.1 of Lysobacter sp. Taxonomy (GTDB): domain Bacteria; phylum Pseudomonadota; class Gammaproteobacteria; order Xanthomonadales; family Xanthomonadaceae; genus Solilutibacter. The sequence continues at coordinate 1,144 of DAIRVA010000036.1, forward strand.
CCCGTCCGGTCGCCCATGCGGCAGTGAGGGGGATCCTGCCCAGGCCCGCGCTGGAGGCATGGCTTGGCGGGCTGGTGGCCTCGCTCGGGCCACGGCCCAGCGGCGGCCATCAGGCGACATGGTGGATGCGCCGGGCCGACCTCGAGAATTTCCTGCACGCCCTCGCCAACCTGGTGGATGGCGATGCATCGCCCGTCATGGTCGAGCTGTCGCAGACGGTGCGCGAGGCGATCGGTGGCTTGCCCTGACCCGTGGCCCGGGCCGTCTGCGGTACCGAAACGAAAAGCCCCGCCTGGGCGGGGCTTGCGTTGCGCAACCGAACTCGCTCAGCGTGCCGGCAGCGGCAGCGGCTGGCCATTGCCGGCCTGATACGGGTACTTGGCGAAGATCGCGCTGATCGAGGCATCGAGGTCGGCGGCCCGCTCCTCGGGCTTGCTGCGGACCACGCGCCCTATCGCATCACCCGTCCAGACCATGTGGTTCCTGGCCGCATCGACGAGATCGACAGTCAGGGTGCCTTCGGTGTAATTGCTCACGACCGCCTCGTCGTACCACACCGGGACGGCGACATAGGTGCGCGCGCGATAGCTCCAGTAATACTGGAAGTCGGTCCGCGGCATGCTGTAGACATCGGTCCGGTCCTGCACCACGCCCTGGAAATTGACCTTCAGGTCCGGGGAGGCGGCATCGAAACGGTAGCCCCGCGCCGTCATCTCGCGCTGGATGTTTGCCTTGATGCGTTCGCTGATCCAGCTCGAATATCCGGATTGCTCCATCGCGATCGGCGAGTACCAGCCCCAAGTCCGGTACTGGGCGAAATCGGCGCTCGGGTCGTAATCGGTGCGCACGCGCGGGCCGGTCGCGCAGGCGGCGAGGACCATCGCGGCGACCATGGCCACGGCCCAGGTGCGCGCGTGCCGATGCAGGAAACCGTGGTTGCTGTTCATCAATGACCCCCTTGGCGATTGCCTACAGTCTACGAGTCGAGGCGGAACCGCGGGGTAATGCCGCGGCGCATCGCAGGCCATGTTGCCTGCGGTTCACCCTTTGCCCGGCCTGAGCATGCCCGCCAGGCGCGCGACCACGATGGCCAGGTACATCACGCCGTTCCACTGCTCGATGATGGCCAACATCCGCGCCAGCGGCGTCAACGGCACGATGTCCGACAATCCCGTGGCGGAGAAATTGGTGCCCGACAGGAACAGCAGGTCGACCCAGCCGCGTACCGGCTGGCTACCGTCGGCCGCCAGTGCGGTGAAGGCGCCGGGCTGCAGCAATTGCACGCCCATGAACAGCCAGGCATAGGCCTCGACGAACAGCATGAAAGTCGCGGCCGCGGCCCACAACTCGTCGATGGTGGTGTGCTCGTCCTGCAACATGTACGAGATCAGCGAATACGCGGCATAGAAATAGGCGGCGGCATGAAACCCGCTGCCGGCAACCCCCAGTCCGGTCCCGCCCGCATAGCTGTAGGTGCACCACAACCCGATGCCGAGCGCCGCCAGCAATGCCGCAAACCAGCCGGCGCGCGGCGACTGGTGCACCATCCACACCGCTACGCCCAGTACGCCGACGCTGATCGCGGTGGTGGCGATCTGGCCGATGCGGCTGGCATGCGCCAAGGGATACAGCAGCAAGGCCAGGAACTGGACGACCAGCAGCGCCCGCGACGGCGAGCGGCGCAGCGAGGCGAGGAAATGCACGAGCGGCGACAGGCCGGGGGAAGGCAGCTTCATCGTCCGGATGCTAGCGCGCGCCGATTCATTCGTCGTGATAGACCTTGGCGCCCTGCTCGCGGAACTCGGCGGATTTCTCCGCCATGCCGGTCTTGAGCGCGTCTTCCTCGCTGATGCCGTGTTCCGCCGCGTACTCGCGCACGTCCTGGGTGATCTTCATCGAGCAGAAATGCGGCCCGCACATCGAGCAGAAATGCGCCTGCTTGTGTGCCTCCTTGGGCATGGTCTCGTCGTGGTATTCCATCGCCCGCTCGGGATCGAGGCCGAGGTGGAACTGATCCTGCCAGCGGAACTCGAAACGCGCCTTCGATAGCGCGTTGTCGCGCACCTGCGCACCGGGATGGCCCTTGGCGAGATCCGCGGCGTGCGCGGCGATCTTGTAGGCCATGATGCCTTCGCGCACGTCCTCGCGATTGGGCAGACCCAAATGCTCCTTCGGCGTCACGTAGCAGAGCATCGCGGTGCCGTACCAGCCGATCATCGCCGCGCCGATCGCACTGGTGATGTGGTCGTAGCCGGGCGCGATATCGGTGGTCAGCGGGCCCAGCGTGTAGAACGGCGCCTCGCCGCATTCGCGCAGCTGCTTGTCCATGTTCTCCTTGATCAGCTGCATCGGCACGTGGCCGGGGCCTTCGATCATGGTCTGCACGTCGTGCTTCCAGGCGATCTTGGTGAGCTCGCCCAGGGTTTCCAGTTCACCGAACTGCGCGGCGTCGTTGGCGTCGGCGATGCAACCGGGACGCAGGCCATCGCCCAGACTGAAGGCGACGTCGTAGGCCTTCATGATCTCGCAGATGTCCTCGAAGTGGGTGTAGAGGAAGTTCTCCTTGTGGTGCGCCAGGCACCACTTGGCCAGGATCGAACCGCCGCGCGAGACGATCCCGGTGACGCGCTTGGCGGTCAGCGGCACGTAACGCAACAGAACGCCGGCGTGGATGGTGAAGTAGTCCACGCCCTGCTCGGCCTGTTCGATCAGGGTGTCGCGGAAGATCTCCCAGGTGAGTTCCTCGGCGCGACCATCCACCTTCTCCAGCGCCTGGTAGATCGGCACCGTGCCGATCGGTACCGGCGAGTTGCGGATGATCCATTCGCGGGTCTCGTGGATGTGCTTGCCGGTCGACAAGTCCATCACCGTGTCGCCGCCCCAGCGGATCGACCACACCAGTTTCTCCACTTCTTCTGCAATGCCGGAGGACACCGCAGAGTTGCCGATGTTGGCGTTGATCTTGGTGAGGAAGTTGCGGCCGATGATCATCGGCTCGCTTTCCGGGTGGTTGATGTTGTTGGGCAGGATGGCGCGGCCGCGGGCGATCTCGTCGCGCACGAACTCGGGGGTGATGAGCTTCTGGATATTGGCGCCGAAGCTTTCTCCCGGATGCTGCGCCAGCAGGTGCGCCTCGCGCACGGCTTCGAGGCGCTGGTTCTCGCGGATGGCGACGAACTCCATTTCGGGCGTCACGATGCCGCGCTTGGCGTAATGCATCTGGCTGACGTTGGCACCGGCCTTGGCGCGGCGCGGCAGCGCGCGATTGGGGAACCTGACCGCGTCGAGCTTGGCGCTGGTCTCGCGGCCACGACCGAATTCGGAGCTGAGCGACGCCAGCACCTCGGTGTCGCCGCGCTCTTCGATCCACTTCGCGCGCAGCGGCGCGAGGCCGGCGGCAAGATCAATACGGGCCTCGGGGTCGGTGTACGGACCGGAGCAGTCGTAGACGGTGACCGGAGCGTTGTCTTCGCCGCCGAACAGGGTCGGCGTTTTCGTCAGCACAATCTCGCGCATCGGCACGCGCAGGTCGGCACGCGACCCCTCGACATGCACCTTGCGAGAACCGGGGATCGGCCGCACCACTTCGGCGGACAGCTCTTCGGCCTGACGCAGGAGTTCGGTGGCGGGGATGGCATTCATCGGCATTCGTCCTGTGGCTCGGCCGCGAGGGATTCGCGGGCCGCGAACGAAGCGAAGACGCATCGGCACCGGGCGGGGCCGCAGCCTCACGGCATCCCGGCGACCGGCGCATCCTGCGAAGCTTCCCTACGCCGGTATCAACCGGATCAGGTTCCAAGGGACTGTCTCAACCGCCATGCCGGCGGTACCCCCGCTCCAAGGGATATTGGAACACGCATGGCCGATGCGACCAAGTGCGGACCCGCTTCTTCTTCAGGCGGACAGCGGCGCCGATGACCGCGATAATCCCGGTTTCGACCTTCCATGGAAACGCCATGCCCGCCAGAGTCCCCGAAGCGCGCGCCCGCGCACCCGGCAGCGTCGGCAACATCGGGGTCGGCTTCGACCTGCTGGGCCACGCGGTCGACGGCATCGGCGATGTCGCCACGGTGCGCCGCATCGATGCCCCCGAGGTCCGCATCGCCCGGGTTTCCGGCGATGTGGCAGGCATCGACCGGATCCCGCTCGATGCCGCCGGCAACACCGCCGGCGCGGCGCTGATCTCGCTGCGCGCGGCGCTCGCATTGCCGTTCGGATTCGAGGTGGCGCTGGACAAGGGCATCGCCCTGGGTTCCGGGCTGGGCGGCTCGGCATCATCCGCGGTTGCCGCGCTGGTCGCCGCCAATGCGCTGCTGGAGGTCCCGCTCACGCCCGAGGCGCTGTATCCGCACGCGCTGGAGGGCGAATACGTTTCCACCGGCAGCCGGCAAGGCGACAACGTCGGGCCGATGCTGCTGGGCGGCTTGACGCTGGCGACGCCGAACCGCTTGCTCCGGCTGCCGGTACCCACCGGGCTGCATGCCGTGGTGGTCCACCCGTCGCTGTCGCTGGAAACGCGTCGCACCCGCGAAGTACTGGCGCCGCCGTATCCGCTTTCGGATTTCGTCGCCCAGTCCTCGGCGCTCGCGCTGTTCCTCACCGGCTTGTCCCGCGGCGACCTGTCGCTGGTCCGCGAGGGCCTGCGCGACGTGCTGGTCGAGCCGCGGCGCGCGCCGTTGATCCCGGGGCTGGCGAACGTGCGCGAAGCCGCACTGGACCATGGCGCCCTTGGCGCGGGCATTTCGGGGGGCGGGCCCAGCCTCTTCGGCTGGTTCGCCTCGCGTCCCGAGGCCGAAGCGGCAGCCCCGGCGATGCGTCAGGCGCTGGTCGATGCCGGCCACGACACGCGCATCCACGTGACTGCCGTGGATGCCGCACCCGCCGGCCTGCTGGGAAGCGACGACTGAACGCCAGCGCAGGCTCTGCGTCGCGGACCCCAATTAAAGAACCCTCCGGTTTATTATCGGGGCATGTCGACCGACTCGCCCTCGCCCCGCCCGACGCCTGGTCGCCCCAAGGACCCGGCCAAGCGCACGGCCATCCTGGACGCGGCCATGCAGCTGTTTTCCGAACAGGGTTTCGACGGCGTCAGCATGGACCAGATCGCGCAGACGGCCGGGGTTTCCAAGCTGACCGTATACAGCCACTTCGGCGACAAGGACGGCTTGCTCTCGGCCGTCGTGCGGGCCCACTGCGAACGCGAGATGCCGATGGGACTGTTCGAGCCGGCGCCCGAACAGCCGCTGCGCGAGCGCCTGCTCGAGATCGCGGGGGCCTTCTTCGCCATGATCAACTGTCCCGAGACCATTGCAGGGCATCGCATGCTGTGCGCGCCCCAGGACCTGTCGCCGGACCTTCCACGGTCCTTCTGGGAGGCGGGCCCCGCGCGCATACAGCACGGGCTGGCGGAGCTGCTGGCCCGGCGCGTGGAAGCCGGCGAACTGGAAGTCGAGGACGCCGGCACGGCCGCCGGCCACTTCTTCGCACTGCTCAAGGGCGAGCCGCATGCCCGCTTGATGATCGGCTATCCGCTCGAAATGAATGCCGCGGCGACCCAACGCCACCTGTCCAGCGTCGTCGAGCTGTTCCTGCGCGCGCACCGGCCCGAGCGCCCATGACCTCATGCCCGGTGACTTCCGGCACTCAATCCGGCCAGCGTGGGCGGGCATGCTGCACCTGCCGGCACGATAGAATGGCCGGCTCCGCCGATTGCCGATGCCCGCCATGAACTTCGATTACGCCCAAGCCCGCGAAAACATGGTCGAACAGCAGGTCCGCCCGTGGGACGTGCTGGACCTGCGCGTGCTCGAAGTGATCGCCCGCACCCCGCGCGAAGCCTTCGTCGACGCCGCCCACCGGGAGCTGGCCTACGCGGACCTGTCCCTGCCGATCGGGGAGGGCGAATTCATGATGAAGCCGGTGATCGAAGGGCGCGCCCTGCAGGCGCTGCTGGTTCAACCGCATGAACGGGTGCTCGAGATCGGCACCGGCAGTGGCTACCTGACCGCCTGCCTCGCCCAGCTCGCTGCCCGCGTGCACAGCCTCGAGATCCGGCCTGCCCTGGCCGACAAGGCCAGCCGGCGGCTCGCCGAATCCCGCCATGCCAACGCGACGGTGGAAACCGCCGACGCCCTGGCCTGGCAGGCCGGGGAGCGTTACGACGCGATCTGCGTCACCGGCGCTGTCGCCGAAATCCCGCCCCGCTTCAAGGAATGGCTCGCACCCGGCGGCCGACTGTTCGTGATCCACGGACTATCGCCGGTGATGGAAGCCGCCCTGCTGCGCGACGATGTCAACGGGATGCGGACCGAATCGTTGTTCGAAACCGACCTGCCCTATCTTGCCGGCGGCGCGCCTGCGCCCCGGTTCGTGCTCTGAGCCCAACCGCGCGGACATGCGCCCCTGTCGCATGTCCGCAGTGATCCGAGGAAAACCAATGCGTCGCCGCCCACTCGTTCTGGCCCTTGCCCTCGCTTTTTCGCCTTGCGCGCTGCATGCGGAAGACCTGTTGCAGACCTACTCGCTGGCGCGCAACAACGATCCTCAATACGCCGCCGCCGAAGCAGGCCAGCGCGTCACCGCCGAGGGCGCCGTGCAGGCGCGCGCGCAAATGCTGCCGCAAGTCAACGGCTCGGCAACCGTGACCCGCTCCCGCTCCACCAGCGAGGCCGGGCAACCTCAGTACGACCCGGTGACCGGCCTGATCGTCTCCGGCGGTTCGCGAACCACCGATTCCACCAGCCGCAACGGCCAGGTCAGCGCTCGGCAAATGGTGTTCGACGCTTCGGTGCTCAGCCAGCATCGCGCCCAGCTGCTGCAGTCGCGCGCCGGCGAGTACCAGGTCGAGGCCGCGGGCGACGACCTGATCACGCGCACCTCCCGCGCCTACTTCAACGTGCTGGTGGCGATGGAAACGCTGGCCGCGGCCGAGGCGCAGGAATCCGCCCTGAAACAGCAGTTCGATTTCGCCGACAAGCGCCTCGAAGTCGGCATGGCTCCGATTACCGACATGTACGAGGCGCGCGCCCAGTACGAATCCGCGCGTGCCAACACCATCGTGCAGCGCAACGCGCTTGAGGACGCCTACCAGGCCCTTGCGGAGATCACCGGCCAACCGGTCCGCAACCTGATGGCCCTGCCCGACGACTTCAAGCCGCAGCTGCCGCCCGAAGGCGGTGCCGACGAGTGGGTCCAGCGCGCGATCGACGGCAACCCCGCACTCGCGGCACAGCGCACGCAGCGCGACGCCGCCGAACAGAGCATCTCCACCGCCCGCGCCGGCTACCTGCCCAGCGTGTACGCGAATGGCAGCTATGGCATGCAGCGCAGCGACAGCACCACCGATGCCCTCGGCCGCTCGACCGAGAGCGACAGCCGCAGCCGCGGCCCCAGCATCGGCTTCACCTTGAGCGTGCCGATCTTCAACGGCTTCGCCACCCAGTCGCGCGTGCGCCAGGCCATCGCCCAGCGCGACGTCGCCGATGAGCAGCTCGAGCAGCAGAAGCGCGCGCTCGAACGCAATACCCGCAACGCGTACCAGTCGCTCGTGGCGGGGATCAGCGGCGTTGAGGCGCGTCGCCTGGCCCTGGTCTCGGCGCAGAGCGCCTACGACGCATCGCAAGTCGGCCTTGAAGTCGGCACCCGTACCGTACTCGACGTGCTGCTCAACCGGCAGTCCCTGTTCAACGCGCAGCAAGCCTATGCGCAGGCCAAGTACAACTACCTGCAATATCGCCTGCAGCTGGAGCAGGCCGCCGGCACGCTCGACGTGACCGATGTCCAGGACATCAACCGCCTGTTGACCGCTCCGGCCGGCACCGCACCGCGCATCGGGACGCCCTCCGACACGCGGCGCCGCTGATCGCGGCGCCGGCAGGCCTGCCGCTCAGGCCAGCCCGATCACCTGCAGCGTTCGCGCCAGCGCGCCGCGCCCGGATGCGGCCAGGGCTTGCCCGGCCCGGCCCATCGAGCGCCTCAGTTCGGGGGATTCCAGCAGGCGGCCCACCGTAGGGGCCAGCGCCTCCGCGTCCGGGATGACCGAGAGACCGCCGGCCTTGTCGAGGCTGGCGGCGATCTGGGCGAAATTGTGCAGGTGCGGGCCTGCGACGACGGGCACGCCCGCGGACGCCGGCTCCAGCAGGTTGTGTCCGCCGATGTCCTGCAGGCTGCCACCGACGAAGGCGACCTCGGCCAGTCCGAAGAAGCGCGGCAGCTCTCCGAGCGTGTCGATCACCATGACCGCGTCATCCGGCCCGGGCAGGCCGTCCACGCTGCGCATGGCCGTGCGCAGCCCGGCACTTCGGACCAGCGATTCCACCGCGCGGAAACGTTCCGGGTGACGCGGTGCCCACAGCAGCAGCAGGTCGGGCCATCGCCGCCGCAGGCGCTGGTGCGCCAGCAGCACCGGCAGTTCTTCCTCGGCATGCGTGCTTGCCGCGATCCAGACCATGCGCCGGCCGACCGCGTGGCGGAACGCCTGCGGCAGGGGATCGTCCGCGGGTTGCTCGGCGACGTCGAACTTGAGGTTGCCGGCCACGACGACCCGCGTCGGCACCGCGCCAAGCGCGATGAAGCGGTCGGCATCATCCTGGGTCTGGGCGCAGACCGCCGCGACCGTGCGCAATGCGCGGGCGATGAGCGGGTGCAGCATCCGGTAGCCACGCAGCGAGCGTGCCGACAGGCGGCCGTTGACAATGTGGACGGGGATCTCGTGGTCGCGGCAGCCGAACAGCAGGTTCGGCCAGAGTTCGGTCTCCATCACCAGCGCGACCCCGGGCCTGAAGTGCCGCAGGAAGCGGTCGATCGCACCCGGCAGGTCGTAGGGCAGGTAGACGTGCGCGACGCGATCGCCCCACAGCGCCTGGACCCGCTCGGAACCGGTCGGCGTGATCGTGGTGACCAGCAGGCGATGGCCCGGATGCCGCTTCAGCAACGCCTCGACCAGCGGCGCGGCGGCAGCCACCTCACCCACCGACACGGCATGCAGCCAGATCGGGGTGGGCGGCACGTCCTCGGGATAACGCGCATAGCGCTCGTTCCAGCGCTGGAAATAGGCGGGCTGGCGGAAACCCCGCCATACCAGGTGGTAGATCGTCACCGGCAACAGCGCATAGAGGGCGACGGAGTACAACCCGCGCAACAGGCGTTCGGTGAACGGCGATTCCATGCCGCAAGGATAAAGGCACGGCCTGCCGCATGCGTCCGGGTCGCGCATAGAATCGCGGAATGGCCCCTGCCTCCCACCCACCCTTGCCGCGCGCCCTGCTCGCACCCCGCCATTGGCCGGCTTGGGCATTGCTCGGCTTCCTGGTGCTGATGGCGCGCCTGCCATGGGCCTTGCAACGCGCCATCGGCAGGCCCTTGGGCGCGATGCTCAAGCCCCTCCTGCCCGATCGCCGCAAAGCCGCCCGGCGCAACCTGGAACTCGCCTTTCCCGACATGCCGGCCGAGGCGCGCGATGCGTTGCTCGATGACAGCTTCTGCGACCTCGGCATCGGCCTGTTCGAATTCGCGCGCGCCTGGTGGGGCTCGATCACGCCGATGCGGCGCACGATCCGGATCGAAGGCCTGGAGCACCTGCAGCGGTTGCAGGCTGAAGGGCGCGGCGTGCTGATGGTCTCCGGGCATTTCATGACGCTGGAAATGTGCGGGCGGCTGCTCTGCGACCACGTGCCGCTGGCCGGCATGTATCGCCGCTATCGCAACCCGGTGATGGAATGGGCGGTGCTGCGCGGGCGGCTGCGCTATGCCAACGGCATGTTCGGCAACGACGACATCCGCGGCGCGATCCGCCACCTCAAGCGCGGTGGCATGTTGTGGTACGCGCCCGACCAGGACATGCGTGGCAAGGACACGGTGTTTGCGCCGTTCTTCGGCATCCCCGCCTCGACCATCACCGCCACCCACCAGCTGGCACGGATCAGTGGCTGCGCGGTGGTGCCGTTCTTCCATCGCCGCGAAGGCGACCGCTATGTGCTGCGCATCGCGCCGCCGCTGGAGCCCTTCCCGACCGACGATGCGACCGCCGACAGCGCCCGCGTCAACGAAGCCATCGAGGCGATGGTGCGCGAGGCGCCTTCGCAATACCTGTGGATCCACCGCCGCTTCAAGCGCCAACCGGATGGCGTGTCGCTTTACTCGAAAGGCTGAGCGTCTCGGCGGCGATCGGCTTCAAGCAGCTTCGCGTACTTGAGGAAGGCGTAGAACGACTGCGTCTTCGCGGCGAAAAAACCCGCCCAGCCATTCAGGAAATAACGCTTGCCGAGATAGAGCTTGAGGAAGGCCAGCATCGGGTAGAACAGCAAGCGCAGCGCGATGAAGCGCTTTCCTTTGCCTCGCGTGTGCTCGATGAGGCCGCTCGAGTAGCGATTGATCTTGTCCACCCGCACGGCCAGGTCAGGCTCGCCGTAATGGCGGAAAGGTGCCTCCAGATCGGCGACGCGGCCCTGCACTTCCGGCGCGGCGTGCACCGGCACCTGGTTCATGCCGCCGCGGCTGCGGCGGAACAAACGCAATTGGTGATTGCCGCGCGTGGCAGGATGCGGCCAGCGCCAGAACAACCATTCCTCGCGTGGCAGGCGATAACCATCGGCGCGCGGTGACTGCAGTTCGTGCTCGATGGCAACGCGGCCGGCATCGGTCAGGTGCTCGTCCGCATCCAGCAGCAGCACCCAGTCGTGCGTCGCCTTGTCGACGGCGGACTGCTTCTGTGGGCCGTAGCCCTTGAAGGACTCGATGGACACGCGCGCACCGTGGGCGGCGGCGATGTCGCGGGTGGCATCGTTCGAATCCGAATCCAGCACCACGATTTCGTCGCAGAACGCCAGGCTCGCCAGGCATCGATCCAGCGTCGCCGCGTTGTCGAAGGTGGTGACGACCGCCGACAGCGGCGCGCGCGCGTTCACGTCGTCGGCTCGGCACGCGCCATCAGGCTGCCGGCATAGAGCGCGGCCAACAACAAGGTCACGCCACCCCAGAAGCTGGAATAGAACGCCAGGTGCGTGTTGAGCGGGAAGACCGTCACCGCCAGCGCCAACATCGCCGGGCGTGCGCGGTTCCGGGCTTCGGGCGTGGCATAACGCCATGCACGCCAGGCCAGCGCAGCGCCGGCCAGCCACAGCAGCAGGCCAATGGCCCCGGTTTCCGACAACACCTCCAGGATCAGCTGATGCGCGTGCAGGGCCGGGCCTTCGCCCCAGGCCGGCTTCAGTTCCGGGCTGGGATCGCAGGCCGGGTAGGCACGGCGGAAATCACGCACGCCCACGCCGTTGAGCGGATGCTCCCGGATCATGCAGGCCGCGGCGCCCCAGATCTTGGCTCGGCCCGAAAGGGCGGCATCGACCCCCGCCTCGCTGCCCTGCAGGGCCCCCGCGGTGCGGCCGAGGCGCTCACCCAGCGGCGCATAGGCCAGCGACAGCAAGGCCAGGGACAGCGCACCGGCGGCGAACAGCACGATCAGGCGCTTCCAGCCCAGCACATGCCAGCCGGAGAAGAGCAGGACCAGCGCATAGGTGAACCAGCTCGCACGCGAACCGGCAAGCACGATGGCGACACCCACGATGAAAGACGCGACCAGCCAACCCTTGATGCCGAAGCGGCGATGCCCGGCGAACAGCAGGAAGGGCGAGAAGCTCGCCAGCAATACGCCCAGCACCGGGTTGCAGGTGCCGAAGACGCCGTTGAAACGCTCGAAGCCGCGGTCGGCCTGGCCTTCGCAGAGACTCTTGCCGTCCCTCACCATGCGATACAGCGCATCGAGTCCATCGAAGAGCGGGCTGCGCCCCGACAGCGCCTGCAGCAACAGGTCGATCGACCACGCCAGCATCAGCACCGCGAGGCCGCCGAAAACGACGCGCCGCCCGGGCCGAGTCGCCACCGAGATCGCCACCAGCCACAGGAACGGCAGGTAGCGCAGGCCCGTCAGGGTCTTGGCAGCCGCGCCTGAGGGATCGGCCGCATCGAACACGGAGAGGAGTTGCGGCAGCCAGTAGGCGAAGAACAAGGCCGTGGTCAGGGCCCAGGCGCCGGAACTCAACAGCCGGTTGCCGTCGCGGAAACGCGCCTTGGCCAGCAGAAACAACGCGAGCAATGCCCCCAGCGAAAGCACCGCTTCCGACACCCGGGCGGCGGGCCACAGCACGGCATAGGCCAGAACCCATGCAGGAGCCCAGCGCCAACCGACGGGCATGCCCGGATCGGCGTTGCCAGCGGCAATATCGGCGGAAGTGCTCATGCGAGTTCGTCGTACACGGCGAGGGTCGCGTCCTGCATCGCTTGCAAGGTGTACGGCATGGTAGCCGGGCTCGGCGGCGGATGCCGCAACAGCAACGTCACCACGTCAGCCAGCGCCGCTTCGTCGAACGGGCGCACCGCGCCCTGCGGCTGCAGTTCCGCCAGCAGCTCGCCCACCCCGCCATGCGCCCAGCCCGCCACCGGCACCCCCACGTTCAACGCTTCGATCACCGTGCGCCCGAACGCCTCGGGCTTGCGTGAAAGCTGCAGGACGACATCACTCATCGCATAGGCCTGGGCGATGGCGGATGTCGGACCGGTGATCGCCAGCACATCGGCGCAGCCCGAGTGCCGGGCCTCGGCCTCGAGATCGGCCACGTAAGCCTCGCGCCCGGGTTCGCGCGCGCCCGGCATCCACAGCCGCGCATCGATGCCGTCGACGCGCAAGCGCGCCAGCAACGCCAGCGCATCGGCATGGCCTTTCAGGCGCGTGCCGCGACCGGGCAGCAGCAGCAGCGGGCCTGCGCCGCCCAATGCGGGATACTCCACCGCCCATGACGCCCGCGCATCGCGGTCGACAGCCACACGGCGCGGGAAATCGGCGATGTCGATGCCGCGCGGGACGACGCGCAGCCTGCCGTCGTCCGAACCCGGGTAATGCGCGATCACGTAGTCCCGCACCGTGCGCGAGACGCAGATGACCCGCTCGCCGCTGGCCATCACCGCGCTGTAGCGCGAGGGCGAATTGAGGCCGTGCACGGTCGTCATCCAGCGCGGGCGCGTGGCCGGCGGCATTCCGCGCAGGGCGAAGCGCCCGATCCACGCCGGCAGGCGCGAACGCGCATGGACGATGTCGGCGCCGGCATCCGCGATGACCCGGCGCAGCGCACCGACCCGGCCCAGCGTGGCCGGCGACTTGGCGCCGATGTCGAGTTCCACATGCCGGCCGCCGGCCGCTTCGAGCGCCGGCACCAGGCGACCACCCTTCGAGACCACGATGGCGCGATGCCCGGCGCGCGTCAGTGCCTGCGCGATCTCGATGGTGGACCGCTCGACGCCGCCGGAGGCCAGCGCCGGCAGCAGTTGCACCACGGTCAGGCGACGGCCCACCCGCGACGGTCAGTCGACCAGGCGGTACTTCGCACCGCAATAGGGGCATTCGGCCTGGCCACCTTCGGCCTCGATCGGCAGGTAGACGCGCGGATGCGAGTTCCACAGCGCCATCGACGGCAGCGGGCACGACAGCGGCAGGTCGGCGCGACTCACCTCGTATTCGCGCTGGGCATTGGCCTGGATCGGAGAGACGTCGGACATGGCGATGCGTGTGGTCGTGGAATCTGCCGCGATTCTACCGCGCGTGTCGCACGATTCCCCGCAGCCGATGCGGATGCAGGCCCTGCGGATCGCCCGCGGGACCCACGCATGCGTTCAGCGCGGCAGGTCGAACAGCAGCACCTCGGCCTCGTCGCTGCCGCTGCCCTCCAGCCGCAAGGTGCCAGCCTCGTCGAGGAAGCCCAGCGCGTCGCCCGCCCGCAACGTCCGCTCGCCAGCCATGCGGATCTCGCCGCTGGCGACGTGCAGCCAGTAGCCGCGAGCGGGATCGAGCACGGCATCGACGGATTGCCCGGGCAACAGCACGACCGCGCGCAGGGACGCATCCTGGCGGATCGGCAAGCCGCCGTCGCGGCCCTCGAACGACGCGAAGGTGTCCCAGCGCCCGCGGCGGGCATCGCGGTCGAACGCCCGCTGCGCGTAACCGGGCTCGGCATTGACGCGGTCGGGCTGGATCCAGATTTGCAGGAAGTGCGTGGTCTGGTCCGGATCGCCGTTGTATTCGCTGTGCTCCACGCCATGGCCGGCGCTCATCCACTGCACCTCGCCCGGCCGCAACACGCCCACGCCGCCGGTGCTGTCCTTGTGCGCGAGCGCGCCCGACAGCACCACGCTGATGATCTCCATGTTGGCGTGGCGATGCGGTGCAAAGCCGCCGCCCGGCGCGACGCGGTCCTCGTTGATCACCCGCAACGGGCCGAAACCCATCCATCGTGGGTCATGGTAGTTGGCGAAGGAGAACGTATGCCAGCTGTCCAGCCAGCCGTGGTCGGCATGACCACGGCTGTCGGCGGGACGGTCGACGATCATTTCGCCTCCGTTTCGGCGGCCGGCACAGGTGCCGCCTGCGAAGCCTCGGTGGTGATGCGCAGGTTGACCTCATCGCTCACCGCCGGCGCGTACATGTCCAGGCCGAAATCGCTGCGCTTGATCGTGCCCACGGCATCAAAGCCCACCGCCTGCAGCTTGGTCATCGGATGCTCGCCGGCGCCGTTGAGAGTGACATCCAGCGTGACCGGCTTGGTGATGCCCTTGATGGTCAGGTCGCCGGCCACGGTGAACTTGTTGGTGCCGGCCGGCTTCACGGAGGTGCTCTTGAAGCCGGCCTCGGGGAACTTGGCGACATCGAAGAAATCCGTGCCTTCCAGGTGCTTGTTGAAGTCGTCGCTGAAGGAACGCAGGCCCGACAGCGGCAGGGTCACCTCCACCGACGAGGCGGACGGGTCCTCGGCATTCCAGGTGATGGTGCCGCTGGCGTCATCGAAATTGGCGGTCGGGTTGGACAAGCCCATGTGGTTCCACTGCGCCAGCACCATGGTGTGTGCGGGGTCCAGCGTGTAGGCGCCGCTGGCGACGGGGATCGCCGCAGGCGCGACGGCGGCGGTTTCGGTTTCGGGGGCGGGGGCGGTCGCGGCCGTTGCCGAAGCGGTCGGCGTCGCTGGCGATTCCTGCCGGCAGGCGGACAGCGCGAGCACCAGCGCCAGGGACAAGGTAGCGAGGGGAAGTGCGTTGCGGTTCATCTCGGGCTCCTGGGTGTGAAGGGTCAAACGATGCGGCAGGCTTCGTCGAACGGCAGGCGCGGGCTGCGCGGAAAGATGCTGGCCGGGTCACCCTTGCCGAGGTTGACGAGGAAGTTGGACTTCCACTGCGTGCCGGCGAAGAACTCGGCATCGAGCCGGGCGTTGTCGAAGCCGGACATCGGCCCGGTGTCCAGCCCCAGCGCGCGAGCGGCCAGGATCAGGTAGGCCCCCTGCAACGAACCGTTGCGGAACGCCGGCACCTGGCGGTTCTCGCGCGGACCTTCGAACCAGCTCTTGGCGTCGGTGTGCGGGAACAGCACCGGCAGCTTCTCGTGGAAATCCATGTCGTACGCCACCACGACCGTCACCGGCGCGGCCAGCGTCTTGGCGCGGTTGCCTTCGTCCAGGGCCGGGGCCAGCCGCTGCTTGCCCTCGGGCGAGCGGATGAAGAGGAAACGCGCGGGCGAAGCGTTGGCCGCGGTCGGGCCGAACTTCAGCAAGTCGTAAAGCTGGTGCAGGGTGGCATCGTCGATGTCGCCACTGAAGGCGTTGTAGGTGCGTGCGGTGCGGAAGAGCTGATCGAGCGCGGCCGGATCGAGGGGGTGATGCATGCAGTCGGTTCTCGCGGGAAATGAAGATCGCACAGTGTAGAGTGCCCTGTCGCCCGGTCACGGGCCCATGCCGCAACGCGGCATCCCATGCATGGAACGACCCGCACCGATCGCCGCCTGCCTGACCGACGGGCATGCCGGCAACCGACGTCAGGCCGAAGC
Source organism: Lysobacter sp. (assembly GCA_036803045.1). Taxonomy (GTDB): domain Bacteria; phylum Pseudomonadota; class Gammaproteobacteria; order Xanthomonadales; family Xanthomonadaceae; genus Solilutibacter. The sequence goes on from DAIRVA010000036.1 coordinate 17,000, forward strand.
GCTTGCGCGTGCATTGGGACTCGAGCCTGCGCCCCATGTGCCGCTGCAGCCGTCGCCGATGGCAAAGACATGGTCGCCGCGATCATTCCCGGGGGCGCGACGCGCGTTGGGGCCCGCGTTCGCCGAAGCGCTGGCCGCACCGCCGGAGATCGCCATCGGCTGCGGCCGCCAGGGCGCGCTCGCCACCCGCCTGTTGCGCGATGCGGGCAGCCGTACCGTGCAGATCCTCGATCCGCGGATCGATCCCGCGCATTGGGACTGGGTCATCGCCCCGGCCCACGACGGACTGTCCGGGCCGAACGTGATCAGCCTGGAAGGCAGCCTGAACGAAGTCGACGATGCCTGGCTCGACCGCGCGCGCGCCGATTTCCCGCAACTCGGCTGGTTCGACGCGCCACGCGTCGCGCTGCTGGTGGGCGGGCCCGGCAGGCACTGGGATCCTGGAGAGGGCGAATTCGCCGCTGCGCTGGAATCGGTGCGCCGGGCCGTGCTCGCGGCCGGCGGCAGCCTGATGGCGACGGCATCGCGCCGGACACCGGACTCATGGCGCCGCCGGCTCGCCGAAGCCGGCGCCGCGCTGGCCTGGACCGGTGAACAGGACGGCGTGAATCCATACCGCGGGCTGCTCGGCTGGGCGAACGTCATCGTCTGCACCGCCGACTCGGTCAACATGCTCTCCGAAGCCTGCGCCACCCGCGTGCCCGTGGGCGTGCTCGGGATGGACCGCCTGCATGGGCGGCCGCGCGCATTCGTCGAGGCCTGCGTGCGGCGCGGCCGGGTCCATCCATTCGACGGCGCCTTGCCGGAAGCGGGCGAGGTCACGCCCTTGCGCGAGACCGCTCGGGTGGCCGCGATCCTGCGCCCCCGCCTCTTGCCCTGAAACCCGCCCGCGGACGGCGCTAGGCCGCTGCGCCGTCGCCGAAATCCAGGCCGTCCGCCCGGCAGGCCGCGTCGATCGCACGGGCTGCGGTCTCGATCTCGGCAGTGCGCGGCACCATGCGCGGACGGCGGTCGAGCGTGCAGCGCAGCCCGGCGTCGAGCAACACCCGGTGCGCCTCGCGCAGGGCCTCGGCCCGCTCGCGCGACCACAACCCGGCATCCGCCAGCTCATCGATCAGCCCGGCGCTGTCGCGCGGCCCGGCCAATCCGGCATGCGCCGCGGCATCGCGCAGCACCCGGTACTGCAGCAGGAATTCCAGGTCCACCAGCCCGCCTTCGCCCTGCTTGAGATCGAAGCGCGCCGCGTCGCCGCGATCCAGCTCGGCGCGCATGCGCCGCCGCATCGCGACCACGTCCTCGCGCCGGGCATCGTCGGCCTGCGGCAAGGCCAGCACCTGCGCGCGCAATCGCTCAAAATCCCCGCACAGGCCACCGTCCCCGGCCACGCAGCGCGCGCGCACCAGCGCCTGCCGCTCCCAAGTCCAGGCGCGGTGCCGCTGGTAGTCGTCGAAACTGGCCAGCGTGGAAACCAGCATGGCTTTGCTGCCGTCTGGCCGCAGGCGGACATCGACATCGTAAAGGCGCCCTGCCGCGGTCGGCGTCTGCAGGAACCCGACGATCTTCTGCGCCAGCCGCGCGAACCAGCGCGATGCGTCCAGCGGCCGGGCACCATCGGATTGCGCGTCGGCGCCGGCCTCGTAGAGGAACACCAGGTCGAGGTCGGAGCCGAAGCCGAGTTCGCAGCCGCCGAGACTGCCGTAACCGAGTGCGGCGAAACGCGCGTCGGGCACCGCGCCATGCGCGCGGGCCAGCTCGTCCCAGGCCAGCCGCAACACCTTGCGGACCACCGCATCGGCCAGCGAAGCCAGTTGGCGGGCGCTTTCACCGGCGGACTGGCGCGCATCCAGCAGCGCCAGCGCGATGCGGAAGCCGATCGCCTGGCGAGTCTCGTTGAGCCTGCGCAGCGCATCGTCGATATCGCCGCCGGCCTGCTCGACCGCATCGGAGCAGGCCGCCTGCAGGGCCTCGGCGTCCGGCAGCGCGCCGCCGGATCGACTGTCGAGCAGCTCGTCCAGCAACACCGGGTACTGCGCGATCCGTTCCGCCAGCAGCGCGCTCCTGGAAACCGCATCGACCAGCCGCGACAGCGCCTGCGGCTGTTCGTCCAGCAACGCCAGGTAACTGCTCCGCCGCAGCACGTTCTGCACCAGCACCAGCACCCGGCGCAGCGCGGCATCGGGCTGTGCCGCCGAAGCGCTGGCCGCGATCAGCGCCGGCATCACCCGATCCAGCCGCTTGCGGCCGATGTCGGAGCTTTGCCGCGCGGTGGCGCCGCGCAGGAATTCGCGCAGCTGCGCGTCGAGTGCGGCCGCATCGCTGAAGCCGGCGTCGTCCAGTGCGGCAGGGTCGCCGCCGTCGGGCAGCTGTTTCCAGTAGTCCTGCAAGGCGTCCGGCCTGCGCTGCTTGTGCCGCTGCGCGAGCAACGCGCCGAATTCCGTCGAGACGCGCCCGCGCACGGCATCCAGCGCCGCGGCGAACGCCGGCCAATCGCCATATCCCAGGCCGCTCGCCAGCCGCGTGCGCGAGACCGCATCTTCCGGCAATGCGTAAACCTGCGTGTCGCGCAGCATCTGCAGGCGGTTCTCCACGCGACGAAGGAACCGGTAGTCCTCCGCGAGCTGGGCGCCCGTCGCCGCATCGACCTGGCCCGCCTCGACCAGCGCCGCCAGCGAGGCCAACAGGCCGCGCCGGCGCAGCGCCGGTTCGCGGCCGGCACGGATCAGTTGCAGCGCCTGGACCAGAAACTCGATCTCGCGGATGCCGCCCGGTCCGCGCTTGATGTCGTCGGCCAGGTCCTTGCGGGCGACTTCCGCGCTGATCAGCGCCTTCATTTCCCGCAGGCCCTCCAGCGCGCCGAAATCCAGGTACCGCCGGTACACGAACGGCCGCAGCATCGCGAGGAAGCGCTCCCCGGCCGCCACGTCGCCTACCACCGGCCTCGCCTTCTGCCAGGCATAGCGCTCCCAGTCGCGGCCCTCGCGCTGGAAATACTGCTCCAGCGCGGAGAACGACCATGCCACTCGACCCGCATTGCCGTAGGGGCGCAGGCGCAGGTCGACGCGATGGCAGAAACCGTCCGCCGTCGCTTCGTCGAGCAGCTTCGCCAGCTGCTGTCCCAACCTCGCGTAGTACGTCTCCGCCGCCAGCGGGCGGGCACCGTCGCTTTCCCCGTCGTGCTCGTAACCGTAGACCAGGTCGATGTCGGAGCTGAAGTTCAGCTCGCCGCCGCCCAGCTTGCCGAGCGCGAACACCACCAACCGCTGCGGCCGGCCGGCTTCGCCGCGGACCACGCCGTGGCGTCCTGCGAATTCGTCCTCGAGCGCGGCGAGCGCCAGTGCCAGGCAACGCTCGGCCAACGCACTGGTGCCGCGCAGGGTGTCCTCGACACCATCCAGCCCGCAGACATCGCGCCAGATCAGGCGGGTGGATTCGGCGGCGCGGTAACGGCGCAGCAGCGATGCCCATTCGCCGCGATTGTCCGTGGACAGCACCGGCTCCGCTGTCGCTTCGGCACCATCGTCCCGGTACAGGCGTGCCTGCAACTGCGGTTGCCGCGACAGCGTCTCGATCGCGAAATCGCTGGCGACCGCCACCCTCGCCAACTTCTCCAGGGCGCTGGCATCGGCATCCCGCAATGGGTCCAGGCGCTTGATCGCGCGCTGTGCGAGCTCGTCGAGGCCGGCGTCATCCATCGCCGGATGATGGCATGCCGCGCCCGCAGCCCCGGCAAAAAAAACCCGCCAGCGGCAATGCGGCTGGCGGGCGATGCTCCCTCCCCCACGTCGGAAGCGCCCCCATCGTGAAAGATTCGTTATCCGGTTGGCAAGCTGCAGTGCAATAAAACGCTCAGGCGATCCCGTAATCGCGCAGCTTCTTGCGCAGGGTCGCGCGGTGGATGCCCAGCATGTCGGCCGCCCGGCTCTGGTTGTCGTCGCAATGGCGCAGGACTTCGACGAACAACGGGATCTCGACCTCGCGCATCACGACCTGGTGCAGGTTCGCCGCGCCGCGGCCGTCGTGGTCGCCCAGGTAACGGCGGATCGAATGGGCGACATGGTCGCGCAAGGGGGTATATGGCAGATCAGGGCGGTTGGACACGGTCGGATAGTTCCCGGCAAGACGGGCGGATCGGGGCATGGCGCGACCGCCACCCGCACGGATATTCCCTGCATCCCCTTGAAGTGCCGCGCAAAGCAGCGGAGCGCAGTCTAGCGCGGCCGCCGTGCCGTTTCACTGAATGGGCAGGATTCGAAATCGAAGTCGAATCCCGCCGCCGGACGCGGACCTTCGCGTACCTGCAACTGCGCGCTTGCGGTCTGCCCTGCCGCGATGAACCCGGACTTGCCGCCATACTGCGCCGGCGCGAACACGCCGCTGGCCAATGGTCTGCCTGCGACATCGGTCAGCGTCATCCGCAGGCATGGCCACGGTTGCGCGAAGGCGGCCGTGTTGCGGAAAACCGCATCGACCCACAGCACGCCTGCGCGGTCGGGATCGGCGCGCACGTCATGCACCTGCATGCGGAAAGCTTCGGGTTCGTTCCAGGCAGGGACGTCGCAACCGGCCAGCGCGCACAGCCGCTCCAGCCACGGACGCGTACGCGCATCGGCCGCCAACCCGGTCCGGCCCGTCAAGGCGGCCAGGACGACGAACGCTGCCCCGGCCAGGCCGACCGCCAGCCACCCGCCCGGCGAGGCCCTCGCCGTCTGTTCGCGCACGGAGAGAAAGCCCGGGGCTTCGGGCTCGGCGCTCATCGGGCCGCAGGTCCGCCGCGGCGGCGGCCGCTGATGCGGATCCAGTCTTCCTGCTCGGCGATCCGGAGCTGATCGAACCACGGCGCGTAGCGCAGCAGCAGCTCGTCTTCCTGCCCCTTGAGGATGCCGGACATCGCAAGCTGGCCACCGGGGGCGACCTGCGCGCTGATCGTTTCGGCCAGCTGGTCGAGCGCGGCGGCGAGGATGTTGGCGACGACCACCGGATAGGTGCGCACTGGCGCTTCATCCGGCAGATGGACGTCGATGTGCCCGGCCAGGCCATTGCGCTCGGCGTTGTCGCGGGTGGCGATGATGGCCTGCGGGTCGTTGTCGATGCCGACGGCATGTTGCGCGCCCAGCTTCAACGCGGCAAGCGCGAGGATGCCGCTGCCGCAACCGAAATCGAGCACGTCGATGCCGCGCAGGCTGCCCGCATCGGCCAGGCCGTCCAGCCATTGCAGGCACAGCGCGGTGGTCGGATGCGTCCCGGAGCCGAACGCCAGGCCCGGATCGAGGCGCACCACGGCGGCATCGTCCACCAGCGCCTCCACCGGCAGGTCATGGTTCCACGGCACAACCCAGGTGCGTCCGCCGAAACGCATCGGCTGGAACTGGTCCAGCCACGCGCGCTCCCAATCCTGATCCTCGATCT
>DAIRVA010000037.1:0-21916 GCA_036803045.1 Lysobacter sp.
GCAGGCGGCCGATCAGCGTGCTCTTGCCGTCGTCGACGCTGCCGCAGGTGATGAAACGCAGGAGGTCCGGGGCAGGCTCGCTCATCAGAAGTAGCCCTCGCGCTTCTTCTTCTCCATCGATGCGGCGGGATCGTGGTCGATCACCCTGCCCTGGCGCTCGGAAGTCGTCGCTGTGCGCATCTCGTCGATGATGTCGTCGAGCGTGGCCGCATCCGATTCGATCGCGCCGGTCAGCGGATAGCACCCGAGGGTGCGGAAACGCACGCGACGCATGCGCGGGGTTTCGCCATCGGCCAACGGCAGACGCTCGTCGTCGACCATGATCAAGGCACCGTCGCGCTCGACGACGGGACGTTCGGCGGCGAAGTACAGGGAAGGCACGGGGATCGATTCGCGGCGGATGTATTCCCAGACATCCAGCTCGGTCCAGTTGGAGAGCGGGAATACCCGCACCGATTCGCCCTTGTGGACACGCGTGTTGTAGAGGTTCCAGAGTTCGGGCCGTTGGCGCCGCGGATCCCAGTGATGGCGAGCGTCGCGGAAACTGAAGATGCGCTCCTTGGCGCGCGACTTCTCCTCGTCCCGCCGTGCGCCGCCGATTGCCGCGTCGACCTGCCATTGGTCCAACGCCTGTTTCAGCGACTCGGTCTTCATGACTTCGGTGTGCAGCGCGGCGCCGTGGGTGATCGGGCCGATGCCCCGCGCCACGCCGTCGGGGTTGGTGTGGACGCGCAGTTCCAGGCCGGTTTCCGCGGCACGACGTTCGCGAAAATCGATCATTTCGCGGAATTTCCAGCCGGTGTCGACGTGCAGCAGCGGGATCGGCGGCGGTGCCGGATGGAAAGCCTTCTGCAAGAGGTGCAACAGCACCGAACTGTCCTTGCCGATCGAATACAGCATGACCGGATGGCGGAATTCGGCCGCGACCTCCCGCAGGATGTACAGGCTTTCGGATTCGAGATGGTCGAGGGGATCCAAGGCGGACGCATGCGTGATGGGTCGCGGCAGTCTATCCGTTTTGTCCTTCGGGCATGTCGCGCGCAGCCTTTCTTGCGGCACGCAGCGCGTCGAGTTTTTCCTTCAGCTTGATCTCCAGCCCGCGCGGCACGGGCTGGTAGTAGATGCGCTCGCCCATCGCATCGGGGAAGCCGGTCTGGTCCAGCGCGACGCCGCCTTCGGCATCATGGTCGTACTGGTAGCCCTTGCCGTAGCCCAGCCCCTTCATCAGCCGGGTCGGCGCGTTGCGGATGTGCAGGGGGACTTCCTGGGTGCCGAATTCGCGCACGTCGCCGCGGGCATTGGCATAGGCCAGGTAGGCGGCATTCGACTTGGCGGTGCTGGCGAGATAGATCACCACCTGCGCCAGCGCCAGCTCGCCTTCCGGAGAGCCGAGGCGCTCATACGCGTCCCAGGCTTCGGTCGCCATCGACAAGGCGCGCGGATCGGCGAGACCGATGTCCTCGACTGCCATCCGCGTGAGCCGCCGCGCGAGGTAGATCGGATCGCAGCCGCCATCGATCATCCGCGCGAACCAGTACAGCGCCGCATCCGGGTTGGAGCTGCGCACCGATTTGTGCAGCGCGCTGATCTGGTCGTAGAACTGCTCGCCGCCCTTGTCGAAGCGGCGCGTGCGGTCGGCCAGCACCTGTTCGATGAGGTCGCGGCCGAGCGGCCGGCTTGCCGCATCGCCGCCCTCTTCGACCAGTTCCGCGGCGATTTCCAGCAAAGTCAGCGCACGCCGCACGTCGCCATCGGCCGCGCTGGCGATGGCATGCAGGTCGTCGGGCGCGATCTCGATGCCCCGTCCGCCAAGACCTCGTGCCTTGTCTTCCAATGCGCGCTGCAACGCCGCGGCGATGTCGTCGCTCGACACCGCTTCCATCACGTGTACGCGGCAGCGCGAAAGCAACGCGGAGTTCAGCTCGAACGAGGGGTTCTCGGTGGTCGCCCCGATGAAGACGATCGTGCCGCGTTCGATGTACGGCAGAAAGGCGTCCTGCTGCACCTTGTTGAAGCGGTGCACTTCATCCACGAACAGCACGGTTCGGAGGCCGGCATGGAAGCGTTGTTCGGCCTCGGCCAGCACTTTGCGCACCTCCGGCAGGCCCGCCATCACCGCTGAAATGGCGATGAACTCCGCTTCGGCATACTGCGCCAGCAGCAGGGCCAGCGTCGTCTTGCCGCAGCCCGGCGGCCCCCACAGGATCATCGAATGGACGCGACCAGCCTCGATCGACCGGCGCAACGCGCTATCGGGTGCGAGCAGGCGCCGCTGTCCGACCATCTCGTCCAGCGTGTGTGGGCGCATCCGCTCGGCCAGCGGACGCAAATCGGCTTCGCCCGCCAGCAAGTCGGCGTTCATGGGGGAAAAAGGCACGCGTGCCATGGCAACAGTATGCGCCCACCGACGCCGCATCGACCGGCACGAATGGCCGGTTGTCGGCGCGATCGAACCCGCAGGCGCCGCTTGCGCCCGGCCTAGCCGGTTTCAAGCCGTCAACCGGGCTCCCTGCGTTTCCGGTTCAGAGCGTGCGTGCCAACGATGCCGATGTCCGCAGGTCGTCGTTCGGTGCGCTGGCGCCGATCTCGTGGCGGATGCGTATCCAGCGCGACGAAGCCGGATCGTACAAGGCATCGATCTCGACCAGCGCACCGCCGCCCGGGCCGAAGTCGGCCAGACCGTTCGCGGTGATGTGGCGATAGCGGCCAGCGTCGGCGGAAGCGACGCGTTCCAGCCGCAGCCGGACTGGCTGGCCTGCGAACTCGCGCAGGATCGCCAGCCGGGCCCGCGTCACCAGGTCTTTCGCCAACGGCGAAGTCCGGGCCACGGGTTCGGCCTCGCCTGCGGAGCCCAAAGTGATCCGCGGCGCACTGGCCACGGCCGCCTCGGTGTCATAAAGCACCCTGTACTGGAACGACAGCCAGTCCCGGTGCGCGGCATCCAGCGAAAGGCGGCCGCTTCCGGAGACTTCGCGGTCGCGCGGGCTGACCGGTTCGACCGTGGTCGAGTCGAGCTTGATCTCTACGGCGGGCACGTCGAATTGCTCGCGGGTCGCCCCCATCAAGGCGGCAGCGACGGCGGCGTCGAGTGCCTCGCTTCCCTCCAGCCGGCTTGATGGGGACTCGGCCGTCGCGTTGGCCACCCCCATGACGCGGGGCGTCGCCTGTCCTTCGGTCCTCGCTCCCGGCAACGCGAAGGCGAATGCCAAGGCGGCGGCAACGACCTGGAAATGCATGAGTCGGGACGGCATCGCGGGTTCCCCCGGAAAATGGATCTATGGCCACTTTCCCGGCAGAGCCGTCGATGCGGCGTGAGACATGGCCGCCAGGGCTGAACGAGGGCTATCCGCCGATCACGTCGATGCCCGGCGGAGGCGTGAAGCGGAAGCTGGAGGCCGGCAAGCGAACGTTGCGCTTCCAGGTCCCGAAGCTCATCTCGGTGCGCTGGCCCAAGGCATCGGTGATGACGACCTTCGCCAGTCCGCGCTGCCCGAAGCCCAGGCGCGCCGCCTCGAAGCTTGCGCCGGCCTTGTTCTTCGGTGTCAGGGTCAGCCACTCCAGCCCCCCGCTCCGCCCGCCTTCGACGACGTCGAATTGCTTGTCCAGCCGGCTGGGGTCGATCAGCACTGCCAGCGGGCTGGACTGCTCTTCCAGACCCTGCGGCCGCTTGCTGACCTGTTCGAGGTCGGGCTCGTAGATCCATACGGTCTTGCCGTCCGCCACGATGAGCTGTTGGTACGGCTTCACGTATTGCCACCGGAACAGGTTGGGCGCGGACATCGAAACCTTGCCGGCGGACGATTCCTTCAGGCGGCCCTTGGAGTCGTAGACCTGCTGGGTGAACCCCCCGTCCAGTGAGCGCAGGCCCTCGGCGAAGGCATCCAGCCGGTCGCGGGCGGCGGCCAAGGCATTTCCGCTGGCAAACGGGATCGCCAAGGCCAGGAAAACGAGGCGGTTGTTCATGACGGGATTCCTTGCTTGCAGTGGCCTACAGTCTGCGGAAATGAAAATGAATGGGCGGTCTTCGCCCGGCCCGGCCGACATCGAGCGTTCAGCGCGCTGTCAATCGCGTGGCGGCGGCGCCAGCACGCTGCGGTCGCCGTTGTGCTCGGGCGCAGACACGACGCCCGCGGCCTCCATCGCTTCAACCAGGCGCGCGGCGCGGTTGTAGCCGATCTTGAGGCGCCGCTGCACGCCGGAAATCGACGCGCGGCGGGTCTCGGTGACGATCCGCACGGCCTCGTCGTAGAGTGGGTCGGACTCGTCGCCTGCGGCCTGCGGCGCCTCGGGCAACCCGGTGGCGCCGATGGTGCTGCCGTCGTGCATGGTCTGCACTTCCTCCAGCACGCCGTCGATGTAGTCCGGCTGCCCGCCTCCGGCCTTGAGGTGCTGGACCACGCGATGCACCTCGTCGTCGCTCACGAAGGCTCCGTGCACGCGCTCGGGCATCGAGGTGCCGGGAGGCATGTAGAGCATGTCGCCGTGGCCCAACAAGGTCTCCGCGCCGCCCTGGTCGAGGATGGTGCGGCTGTCGATCTTGCTCGAGACCTGGAAAGCGATGCGCGTCGGGATGTTCGCCTTGATAAGGCCGGTAATGACATCCACCGAGGGCCGCTGCGTGGCAAGGATGAGGTGGATGCCGGCCGCACGCGCCTTCTGCGCGAGGCGGGCGATCAATTCCTCCACCTTCTTGCCGACGATCATCATCATGTCGGCGAATTCGTCGATGAAGACGACGATGTAGGGCATCGGCTCGAGCGGCAGCGGCGCTTCGTCCGGCATCCCCGAAGGCTTGAACAACGGGTCGAGGATCGGCTGGCCACTGTCGGCCGCGTCCTTCACCTTCTTGTTGAAGCCGGCCAAGTTGCGCACGCCGACCGCCGACATCAGCTTGTAGCGGCGCTCCATCTCGGCCACGCACCAGCGCAGGCCATTCGCGGCCTCCTTCATGTCGGTCACGACCGGAGCCAGCAGATGCGGAATGCCCTGATAGACGCTGAGTTCGAGCATCTTCGGGTCGATCATCAGCATCCGCACGTCCTTCGGTGATGCCTTGAACAACAGCGACAGCACCATCGCGTTCACCGCGACCGACTTGCCGGAGCCGGTGGTGCCGGCGACGAGCAGATGCGGCATCCGCGCCAGGTCCGCCACGGTCGGGCGACCGGCGATATCCTTGCCGAGCGCCAGCGTCAGCGGACTGCCCGCCTTGTCGTATTCCTTGGAACGCAACAACTCGCTCAGGTAGATCATCTCGCGGCTGGTGTTGGGGATTTCCAGCCCGACCACCGATTTGCCGGGGATCACGTCGACCACGCGCACCGATTTGACCGACAGCCCGCGCGCGATGTCCTTGTCGAGCGAGGAGATCTGGCTGACCTTCACGCCCGGCGCCGGTTCGATCTCGAAGCGGGTGATGACCGGACCCGGATAGGCGCCGACCACCTGCGCGTCGATGCGGAAGTCCTTGAGCTTGAACTCGATCTGGCGGCTGAGCGCTTCCAGCGTCTTCTCGTCGTAGCCAGCCGGCTGCGGCTTGGGATCGTCCAGCAGGGCCAGCGGCGGCAAGGCGCCCGGATCGCCGCCCATGAACAGCGGAATCTGCTGATCGCGCTTCGCGCGTTCGCTTTTTTCCACCACCATGGCCGCGGGCGGTTCGATCCTCACCTTCTCGCGCTTGGCCCGCAGCTCGGTCTCGACCTTGCGGGCTTCGGTCCGCTCCTCGCGCAGAGTGCGCGCTTCGTTCCATTCGGTGGCCTGCTTCTGCCCGCGGCGGAACCGCTCGGGAAGTGCCAGCACCTGGCCGCCGATCCAATCCATCACCGCAAACCACGACAGCCCGGTCGCCAGGGTCACCGCGATCAGCAGCAACGCCAGCAGGAACAGATGGCTGCCGACCGGTCCGAACAGCGTGTGCAGCGAATCACCGACCAACCTGCCCAGAATGCCGCCACCGCCTTCCGGAAAGTCGGCTACCACCGGCATCCGCAGGTGCATCAGGCCAACACCCGCGACCAGAAAGGAAAACAGGCCGATCAACCTGAGGGCCGGCCCCAGGTCGGCATCGCCATCCCCGTCGCTGTCCATCCGGAACAGGGCGATCCATGCCACCGCGCCCAGGATGAAGGGCAGGACGAAGGCGACATAGCCGCACAGGCTGACCAGCGCATCCGCCAGTTTGGCGCCGACCAGCCCGCCGACGTTGTGCAATTGTCCGGTGACGCTGCCGGCACGCGACCAGCCCGGATCCTCCGGTGAATAGGTCACGAGGATGGCCAGCAGGTACAGCAGGAGCGGCGCGATGGCGATCATCAGCACATCGCGCATCACGCGCTGGCGGCGTGGATTGGGCACGGTGGCACGGGCGCTCGCATCCGGGCTGCGGGTCTTGCGGGTGCGACGGGCCGGGTTCGGGGTTGCCACCGTGATGTTTTACCTTGAATTTTATCTACAATTTATTGATTTTGAAAACAAAATCAAGGACGGATGCCGTTTCTGTCAACGCATCGGCGCGTCGAACTCAGACCTTCATGTCCAGCAGGGCCGGGTGCACCAGCTTGCCGGCTTCGACATTGATACCCTTGACCAGCGCCTCGTTGCCGCGCCAGTTACCGGAGGCGAGCTTGTTGACCCATGGCAGGATGGCCGCGCAGATCGCCTGCGAGCTGGTCTGCGGCACAGCGCCGGGCATGTTGGTCACGCAGAAGTGGGTCACGCCCTCCTCCACGTAGGTCGGGTCCTTCCAAGTGGTCGGGCGCGAGGTCTCGAAGCAGCCGCCCTGGTCGATGGCGATGTCGACGACGACGCTGCCGTCCTGCATGCCCTTGAGCATCTCGCGGGTCATCACCTTGGGCGCGGCGGCACCGGTGACCAGCACCGCGCCGATCACGAGATCGGCCGAGGCGACTTCCTTCGCCACCACGTCCGCGTAGGGATACAGGGCCGTGACATTCGGACCGAGCTTCATCGCCTCTTCCATGCGGTCGGTGCGCATCTCGAAGACGACGACGTTGGCGCCACCGGCGGCGGCGAGCTCCGCCGAGGCGCTGCCGGCCTGGCCCGCGCCGAACACGACCACCTTGCCGCGCTCGGTCGAGGCGAGGCCGCCCAGCAGCTTGCCCTTGCCGCCCATCGGCTGGTGCAACAGGTGCGTGCCGACCTGCACGCCGATCTTGCCGGCGATCACCGACATCGGCGCAAGCAGCGGCAGGTCGCCGTTCGGCAGTTCCACGGTCTCGAAGGCCACGCCGGTCAGGCCGATGTCCAGCAGCTTGCGGGTCAGTTCGGGTTCGGCGGCCAGGTGCAGGTAGCAGAACAGCAGGTGGTCCTTGCGCAGCAGGGCCAGGTCGCCGGCGATCGGCTCCTTCACCTTCACGATCAGCTCGCCCTTCTCGTACAGCTCGGCGGCGTCCGCGGCGATCTTCACGCCGAGATCGGTGTATTGCGCGTCGTTGAAGCCGGACTTCACCCCCGCGTCCTTCTCGATCCACACCTCGTGGCCGCGCTTGACCAGGTCGCCAGCGGCGGCGGGAACGAGCGCGACGCGCCCTTCGAGGGTCTTGGTTTCCTTGGGTACACCGATGCGCATGGGATTTTCCTATTGATCCGATTGACCGAGCGGCAGTCGTCCTGGGTTGCGGACGCGCCATCGCGTCCGCATGTGATGGGGACGCGGCTTACACTAGGCCGCTTCGACACCCCACCATACGGTTGAAAGTATAGCGATCATGTCCAGCCCCACGCCCAAACACTGCCGCCTGCTCATCCTCGGTTCCGGCCCCGCCGGCTGGACCGCCGCCGTTTATGCCGCCCGCGCCAACCTCAAGCCCGTCGTGGTGACCGGTATGGCCATCGGCGGCCAGCTGATGACGACGACCGAAGTGGACAACTGGCCGGGCGATGCCCACGGCCTGATGGGCCCGGCGCTGATGGAGCGCATGCAGGCCCATGCCGAGCGTTTCGACACCGAGGTCATCATCGACCAGATCCACACCGCGGATCTCTCCCAACGCCCGTTTCGTCTCAAGGGCGATGCCGGCGAATACACCGCCGATGCGCTCATCATCTCCACCGGCGCGACCGCCAAGTACCTCGGTCTGCCGAGCGAAGACGCGTTCAAGGGCCGTGGCGTGTCCGCCTGCGCCACTTGCGACGGCTTCTTCTACAAGGGCAAGGACGTGGCGGTGATCGGCGGCGGCAACACTGCGGTCGAGGAAGCCCTGTACCTGTCCAACCTGGCCAGCAAGGTCTACCTGATCCACCGCCGCGACACCCTGCGCGCGGAGAAGATCATGCAGGACAAACTGTTCGCGAAGGTCGAGGCCGGCAAGATCGTGCCGATCTGGCACCACACCGTCGATGAAGTGCTGGGCGACGAAGCCGGCGTCACCGGCCTGCGCCTGAAATCGATGCTGGACGATTCCACCCAGGACATCGCCGTGCACGGCATGTTCGTCGCCATCGGCCACCATCCCAACACCCAGATCTTCGACGGCCAGCTGGCGATGGCCAACGGCTATCTGCAGATTCGCTCCGGGCTGGACGGCGGCGCGACGATGACCTCGACGCCCGGCGTGTTCGCCGCCGGCGATGTCGCCGACCAGCACTACCGCCAGGCCATCACCAGCGCCGGTTTCGGCTGCATGGCCGCGCTGGACGCCGAGCGCTGGCTGGAGTCGCAGGGCTGATCGAGGCGTGGCGCTGACGCGGGCTGAACCCGCGCACGGGCATCCTGTCCGGCGATGACTTCAACCGCCCGCGCCCGCCGCCTCGACCGCATGAAGGCCATCGCGCTGGGCTGTTTGCTCGGCGCGATCGCCCTGCTGGTGCTCTCGCACGCGATGGGCCGGCAGGGCTTCTGGGGCTGGCTCGGCGCCTTTGCCGAGGCCGCGACCATCGGCGCGCTGGCGGACTGGTTTGCCGTCGTCGCCCTGTTCCGCCATCCGCTCGGCCTGCCGATCCCGCATACCGCGATCATCCCGCGCAACAAGCTGCGCATCGCGGATGCGCTGGGCGATTTCCTGGTCGACAACTTCCTTGCCCGTGACCAGCTGCTGCAGCGCTTGGATGCGTGGAACCCGGCGCGCCAGCTTGGCGTCTTCCTCGGCCAGTCCGAGCGCCTCGATGCATTGTCGAAACAGTTGCAAGGCTGGGCGGCGGAATCGATGAAATCGCTGGATTCGCCCTTGATCGAGCGCGAGGTGCTGGGCCTGGTCCATCGCCAACTGCTGGGGTGGAATGCGGCCGGCACCGCCGCCCGCCTGACCCGGGCGTTGACCGCGGGGCAACATCACCAACGCTTGCTCAACAGCGGGCTGGCACAGATCGCCGGCTGGCTGGACAAGCCCGAGGTGCGCGGCTTCATCACTGGAAAAATGGTGGCGATGGCGCGTCGGGAGTTCCCCAAGCTGACCTGGCTGACCGACAAGCTGGACTACACCGACGCGCTGGGCGAGGCGCTGTCGGAGAAATTGGCCAACGCGATCATCGATGAAGTGCGGCTCGTCTTGAACGACGCCGAGCACCCGCTGCGCCAACGCTATGCGGCCGAGGCCGAGCGCCTGCTGCTGAAGCTGGAAGCGGACCCCGACTTCCAGGCCAAGGTCGATGGCTGGAAGCGCGAGTTCGTCGACAGCCCGCTGGTGCAGGACTACGCCCGCGACCTGTGGACGCGGCTGCGTCAGTGGATCCATGACGACCTAGCGCGCGAAGACTCCACCACTTTCGGGCAGTTCCGCGCCTATGCCGAGCGCCTCGGCCGTCGTCTGCGCGAGGACCGGGTCTGGCAGGAGGCGGCCAATGCCCAACTTCGCATCGCTGCCGAGCATCTGGCCGACCAGCTGCGCAAGGTCGCGCCCGGCTACATCCGGCAAACGGTGGAAAGCTGGGATACGAGCGAGATGGTCGATGAAATCGAACGCGCGGTCGGTCGTGACCTGCAGTTCATCCGCTTGAACGGCACCTTGATCGGCGGGCTCGCCGGACTCGTGCTGTATGGGCTGTTCCAGCTGCCGTGGTCGCAATGGTTCAGGTGAGCCGATGGCCCTGACCGCACGCCTGTTGCCGGGCCTGGACGGCATCGAATCCGCCGCTTGGGATGCTCTGCTTCCGGACGACAACCCCTTGGTCTCACATGCCTTCCTGTCCGCGCTGGAACGCACCGGCTGCCTGCGCCCGGACTGGGGCTGGGTGCCGCATCACCTCACCCTGTGGGACGGTGAGACTCTGCTCGCCGCCGCGCCGATGTACCTCAAGGACAACTCGCACGGGGAGTTCGTGTTCGACCATGCCTGGGCCCACGCCTATGCCGAGCATGGCCTCGATTACTACCCCAAGTGGCTCGGCGCGGTGCCCTACTCGCCCGTGACCGGCCCGCGCCTGCTGGCCCCGACGTCCGAGTTGCGCGCGGAGCTGGCTGGGGCGATGGCGCAGGTCTGCGAATTGCAGGGGCTTTCCTCGGTCCATGTAAATTTCCATCCGCATGACGAGGATGCCGCCTTCGGCCCCGATTGGGCATTGCGAGAGGACATCCAGTACCACTGGCACAACGCCGCCGGCTGGCGCGACTTCGATGAGTTCCTCGCCACGATGGACCACAAGCATCGCAAGAACATCCGCCAAGAGCGGCGTCGTGTCCTTGATGCCGGTGTGACTTTTCGCCAGCTGCACGGCGATGAGGCCAGCGAAACTGACCTCGCCGCGATCCACGGCTTCTATTTGCAAACCTTCGCCGAGTACGGCAACTCCCCTGCCTTGACCCTGGATTTCATTCACGAAATCGCGCGAACGATGCCGCGCCACTTGCTGATAATCCTGGCGGAGATGGAAGGAAAAACCATCGCCGGGGCGCTCTGCCTCCGCTCGTCCACCACCTTGTTTGGCCGCTACTGGGGTAGCCATCTGCAACTACCCGGCCTGCATTTCGAGACCTGCTACTACCAAGGCATCGAGTACTGCCTGCGCGAAGGCTTGAGCCGTTTCGAGCCCGGTGCGCAGGGCGAGCACAAGCTGGCACGCGGTTTCCTGCCAACGCCGGTGCGCAGCCGCCATTGGGTGGCCGATGCGCGCTTCCGCCAAGCGCTGGACGCCTGGTGCGCGGACGAGGTGGCCTCCGTCCGGCGCTACGCCCGGCAGGCGATGCTGCATTCGCCGTTCAAAGGAACGGACTCTCCATGAGTATCCAGCTGCCTTGGCTACCATTCGATCCGCATGCGCCCTTTCCGCCGGTCGAGTCCGCATTGCGCGAACCTGAAGGCCTGCTTGCCGCGGGCGGAGACCTCTCGGTCCCGCGCCTGCTCAACGCCTATGGCCATGGCATCTTCCCGTGGTTCTCGGAAGGCGAGCCGATCCTATGGTGGTCGCCGGACCCACGCATGGTGCTGCGCACCAACGGCTTGCACCTGCCTGCCCGGTTCCGCCGGCAACTGCGGCACAGCCGATGGATCCTGCGTGCCGACAGCGCCTTCGATGCCGTGGTTGCCGCCTGCGCCACGATCACCCGGCCCGGCCAGCGCGGCACGTGGATCACCCCCGACATGCAGGCCGCCTACCGGGAAATGCACCGGCAGGGTCATGCGCATTCGGTGGAAGCCTTCGATGGCGAACGGCTGGTCGGCGGAATCTACGGCGTGGCGATCGGACGGATGTTCTTCGGCGAATCGATGTTCTCGGCCGAATCGGGCGCATCGAAGACCGCCTTGGCCGGGCTTGCCCGGTTTTTGCAGGATCAGGGTTGGCCGCTGATCGACGCGCAGGTCGAAAGCCCGCACCTGCGTTCGCTGGGTGCCGAATCGATACCGCGCGAGGATTTCATCCGCACCGTGGCGGAGCAAACCCACCGGCCGGAGCCGCCCGGGAGCTGGCGGGAACGGTTCGGCGAGTGTCCGGTGCGGGATCTGTCCGAGCGCGATTGAAGGTTTTTTGCCCGGCGACGCCCGGACGTGGCACAATGTCACGTTTCCCGCGCCCGTCAGGGCGCATTGTTCATGGATTTATGGCCAAAGACGACGTCATCGAGTTCGAAGGAACCATCAGCGAAACGCTGCCCAACACCATGTTCCGGGTCAAGCTCGAGAACGGTCACGAGATCATCGCCCACATTTCGGGACGCATGCGCAAGAACTACATCCGCATCCTCACCGGAGACCGGGTCAAGGTGGAAATGACGCCCTACGACCTCACCAAGGGGCGCATCACGTACCGCCATCGCTGATTTTCGCGACAGGTTCGCGATCAAGAAAAAGGCGGCCTCGGGGCCGCCTTTTTCGTTTGCCGGTGATCGCCGACTATTCCACGACGACGGGGACACGCCGTTCGGATCCGGCCTGCACGTCGATCGACAGGTTGTCGCCATCGATTCCGATCTCGACATGGCCGCCTGCGACCAGTTTGCCGAACAGCAACTCGTCCGCCAGCGGCCGCTTGACCTTGTCCTGGATCACTCGGGCCATCGGCCGCGCACCCATCAGCGGATCGAAGCCGTGGCGGCCCAGCCAGTCACGCGCTTCCTGCGTGGCCGACAGCGTCACCTGCTTCTCGTGCAGCTGGGTCTCCAGCTCGATCAGGAACTTGTCCACCACCCGCAGGATGTGGTCGAAGCCCAGCGGCTGGAACTGCACCACCGCATCCAGGCGGTTGCGGAACTCCGGGGTGAAGCCGCGGCGGATCACTTCCATCGCGTCGGTGCTGTGGTCCTGCCGGGTGAACCCGATGCTGCGCCGCGAAGCCTGCGCCGCGCCCGCATTGGTCGTCATCACCAGGATCACGTTGCGGAAGTTCGCCTCGCGGCCGTTGGTGTCGGTCAGCACGCCGCGGTCCATCACCTGCAACAGGATGTTGAAGATGTCCGGATGCGCCTTCTCCACCTCGTCCAACAACAGCACGCAGTGCGGGGTCTTGGTGATCTTCTCGGTGAGCAGGCCGCCCTGGTCGAAGCCGACATAGCCCGGGGGCGCGCCGATCAGGCGGCTGACCGAATGCGGTTCCATGTACTCGGACATGTCGAAACGCACGAATTCGATGCCGAGCTGCATCGCCAGCTGCTTGGTCACCTCGGTCTTGCCGACGCCGGTCGGGCCGGCGAACAGGAAGCTGCCGATCGGCTTGTCGGGGTTGCCGAGGCCCGAACGCGAGAGCTTGATCGCGCTGCTGAGCGTATCGATGGCCGGGTCCTGGCCGAAGATCACCATCTTGAGATTGCGGTCGAGGTACTGCAGCACGTCCTTGTCGCTGGACGAGACCTGCTTGGCCGGGATGCGCGCCATCTTGGCGATGATCGTCTCGATCTCCTCGACATCGATGTTCTGCTTGCGCGCGGCGGCCTCCAGCAGGCGCTGGCGGGCGCCGGCCTCGTCGATCACGTCGATCGCCTTGTCCGGCAGCAGGCGGTCGTGGATGTGCTTGACCGACAGGTCGACCGCCGCCTGGATCGCCTCGTCGTCGTAGCGGACGCCGTGGTGCTCCTCGTACTTGGGCTTGAGCCCGCGCAGGATCTCCACCGCCTCGCCCACGGTCGGCTCGACCACGTCGATCTTCTGGAAGCGACGGGCCAAGGCGCGATCTTTCTCGAAAATGCCGCGATATTCCTGGAATGTCGTCGAGCCAATGCAGCGCAGCTCGCCTGAGGCCAGCATCGGCTTGATCAGGTTGCTGGCATCCATCGCACCGCCCGACGCCGAACCGGCCCCGATGATGGTGTGGATCTCGTCGATGAACAGGATCGAGTGCGGGATCTCCTTGAGGCGCTTCAGCACCGCCTTGAGCCGCTTCTCGAAGTCGCCGCGGTACTTGGTGCCGGCGACCAGCGCGCCGAGGTCCAGCGCGTAGATGGTGGCGTCCTTGAGCACCTCGGGCACGCTGCCCTCGACGATGCGGCGGGCCAGCCCTTCGGCCAGTGCGGTCTTGCCCACGCCCGCCTCGCCCACGTACAGCGGGTTGTTCTTGCGGCGGCGGCAGAGCACCTGGATGGTGCGCTCGATCTCCTCGCCACGGCCGACCAGCGGGTCGATCTTGCCTTCGCCAGCGGCGGCATTGAGATCGGTGGCAAACTCGGCCAGGGCATCGCCCTTGCCGCTCTCCTCCGCGGATGAGGCAGGCTCGGCGGCATCCGAAGACTCGGCCGGATCGGCATCATCGTCGCCCAGCCTGGAGATGCCGTGCGAGACATAGTTCACCACATCCAGGCGCGTCACATCCTGCTGGGCGAGGAAATAAACGGCATAGGCGTCCTTTTCGCCGAAGATGGCCACCAATGCATTTGCTCCGGTCACTTCCTTCCGGCCGGATGCCTGCACGTTGTAGACGGCGCGCTGGAGTACGCGCTGGAACCCCAGCGTCGGCTGGGTCTCCCGCCCATCGTCGCCGGCAAGTACGGCGACGCTGTCGGAAATGCCTTGCTGCAGGTCCTTGCCAAGGCGGTCCAGGTCGACCCGGCAGGCGAGCAGGACTTCCCGCGCCTCGGGATTGTCGATCAGGGCCAGCAGCAGGTGCTCGACGGTGATGTATTCGTGGTGCGCCTCGCGCGCATGGCGAACGCACTGGCTGATGCTGTTTTCTAGGTCTTTGGAGAACATGTCGTTTCCATAAAACGGTACTGCGACCGTTATGGGGACGACGCTACGCCTTTTCCATCGTGCACAGAAGCGGGTGCTGGTGCAGCCGGGCGAAATCGTTCACCTGCGCCACCCTGGACTCGGCAACCTCGCGCGTGTAGACGCCGCAGACGCCGCGGCCGCGCGTATGCACGTGAAGCATGACCTGGGTGGCCTTCTCCTCGTCCATGGCGAAAAAGCCCATCAGCACCTCCACCACGAACTCCATCGGGGTGTAGTCGTCGTTCAGCAAGAGGACGGTGTAGAGAGGGGGGCGGGCCAGTTTGGGCTTGGCTACCTCGACGACGGCACCGCGCTGGTGGTCGTGATCGGGTTGCCCGGGGCCGGACATCGCAAGCGGGGCGGAGGATCGATCCATCATCGATCCATTATAAGTCGGCACCCCCGCATGGACGGGCCAACGGACGCCGCCGATAATGCCGTCGATGGGGAACTTCCGCCATGAGACCGACTCGCCCGTTATGGCCTTGCCGAGCCTGTCCCCATGCGGACCACAGCATCGCTTCCGGACAAAGGCATAGTTCATGAGCTACCGCGAAGGCCGTTTCTGGCAGCCCGACGTCACCGTCGCCACCGTGGTGGTGCGGGACGGCAGGCTGCTGTGCGTGGAGGAGCGCGTCGCCGGCAGGCTGGTCATCAACCAACCTGCCGGCCACCTCGAGCCGGACGAAAGCCTGCAGGAAGCGGCCCTGCGCGAGACCCGGGAGGAAACCGGGTGGGACGTGCGGCTGACGGGATTCATCGGTGCCTACCAGTGGAAGGCACCGGCCAATGTCGACGGCAGCGGCGGCCGGCATTACCTTCGCTTCGCTTTCTGCGGCGAGCCCATCGGCCATGACGAAGCGCGCACGCTGGACGAAGGCATTGTCCGCGCGGTGTGGTGGACGCCCGCCGAGCTGCAAGCCGAAAGCCCGCGCCACCGCAGCCCGCTGGTCTGGCAGGTCGTGACCGATTTCCTCTCCGGGCGCCAGCAGCCGCTGGAGCTGACGCAGCAGATCGCGTGAGTCGGGCACGGACGATTGTCGGGCTGTCAGGCGGCGTGGATTCCTCGGTTGCCGCCCTGCTCCTGCAGCGCGCGGGCGAGCCGATCGCCGGGCTGTTCATGCAGAACTGGGCCGACGACGGCAGCGGCGAGTGCCGCGCCGAGGACGACCGCCGGGACGCGGTCGCGGTGGCCGGCCGGCTGGGCATCCCGATCCATTTCCGCGATTTCTCGCAGCAGTACTGGGATGGCGTGTTCCGTCATTTCCTTGACGAATACGCCGCCGGCCGCACGCCCAACCCGGACGTGCTGTGCAATCGCGAGGTCAAGTTCAAGCATTTCCTCGACGCTGCGCGGGAGCTGGGCGCCGATTACATCGCCACCGGCCATTACGCGCGGACAGACGCGCTGGACGGCCGCCATCGCCTGCTGCGCGGGTTGGACCGCAACAAGGACCAGAGCTATTTCCTGCACCAGCTCGGCCAGACGCAACTGGCGGCGACCCGGTTCCCGGTCGGCGAACTGCCGAAGCCCGAAGTGCGCCAGCTCGCGGCCGATGCCGGTTTCGCCACCGCGACCAAGAAGGACTCGACCGGCATCTGCTTCATCGGAGAGCGCGATTTCCGCAGCTTCCTCGCCCGGTACCTGCCGATGCAACCCGGCGAGATCCGTGACCCGGGCGGCGTGCTGCTGGGGCAGCACGAGGGCGTGTTCTTCCACACGCTGGGCCAACGTGGCGGCCTCAACATCGGCGGCGTGAAGGGGCGCGATGCGGCGCCCTGGTACGTGGTCGGCAAGGATGTCGCGCACAACATGCTCACCATCGACCAGGGCGTGGACAGCCCATATCTGATGTCGATGCGGCTGTTGTCCGAACCCGCGCACTGGATCGCCGGCGCGCCGCCCGCGCGGGAGTTCGAATGCACCGCACAGACGCGCTACCGACAGCCCGATCAGGCCTGCCACGCCAGCATGCGCGACGATGGCAGCCTGCTGATCGATTTCGATGCGCCGCAGCGCGCGGTCACCCCCGGTCAATCCGTGGTGCTCTACCTTGGCGATGAATGTCTCGGCGGTGCGGTGATCGCCGCGACCGACGCGCCGCTTGAACGCAGCGGCTTTGATCGCCATCTAATCCACTGACCCCCAGCCCGGAACACGATGAACGACGACCAGTTCTCGCAACGCGCCATGGCCCTCGCCGGCCTGCTGCAAGCCCTGCAGGAAGTGCGCCACCTCGCCGAGAACGGCCGCGTCGACCAGGCGCGCCTGCAGACGGCGATGGACAGCGTGCTGCGCATCGATGCCGATTCGGTCGCCGACATCTACGGCGGCGTCGCGCCGGTGGCCAATGGCCTGCGCACGCTGATCGGCTACTTCGACAATCGCCTGGGCGACCCGCAGCTGCCCAAACTGGCGCTGGCCGTGCTGCAACTGGAGCGCAACTTCAGCCACGACCCGGATGCGATGGAGGACGTCCGCAGCGCCATCGCCCGCCTCGCCGGTCCGGCGCACAACGACGGCGCCACCCATCCCGACATCCTCGCGCGGCTTGGCGAGATCTATGCCAACACGCTCAGCCCGATGAAGCCGAAGGTGATGGTGCAAGGCAATCCGCATTACCTCGCGCAATCACAAGTCGTCGGCGACATCCGTGCGCTGCTGTTGTCCGCCATTCGTTCGGCCGTGCTATGGCGCCAGTTGGGCGGCACGCAGTGGGACTTTCTTTTCAAGCGCGGCGACATGAAACGTGCCGCGACAGCGCTGCTGTCGGGCATCTGAAGTTCAGCCTTGAGGCTCGGCCGCACCGACCCGGCAAACGGTGGGCAACAAGCATCGCTCCAACCCAACCGCCAAACTGCCTCCAAGCAGCTGAGCAGCGACGAAGCCCCCCACGTCCTGCCAGCGAATACCGGCAAACGTGTCCGTGAACGCACGCGCCAACGTGACCACAGGGTTGGCGAAGGACGTGCTCGCGGTGAACCAATAGGCCGCGAATATCCAGGCAGCGACCAATAGAGGGATGCCATCGTGTCGATGACGCAGGCCCATCAAGATCGTCAGCAGCAGTCCCGCGCTGGCCACGACTTCGCTAAGCCATGGGCCTGCCCCGCTGCGCACCTGCGTTCCGAGCTGCCAGAGCGGCAAGCCGAACATCGCATGGGCCAGCCATACGCCCAGGATCGCACCAGCGATCTGCACGAGCACGTACATTGCAGCTTCCTTGACGGATATCTCGCGCCGCATCGCGAAGGCAAGCGTCACCAGTGGGTTGAAGTGCGCGCCCGACACCGGGCCCAAAACACTGATCAGGACAAACAATACGCAAGCGGTGGCTGCGGCGTTGGCGAGCAAGGCGATGCCGGTATTTCCTGCCGCCAGATCGACTCCCATCACGCCCGATCCCACCACGGTCGCCAACAGGAGGCCCGTCCCGATGCCTTCGGCCCAAAGCCGTGCGCGCAATCGGCTCATAGCTTGGACAGCAGCTCACGCACGCGGGCGCCGATCTCGTCGCGCACCGCGTGATAGTCGACCTCGTTCATGTGGCGGGGATCGGGCAGCCCCCAGTCCTCGCGATGATGCGCCGGCAGCCATGGGCAATCATCGCCACACCCCATCGTGATCACGGCATCGAACGTCCCGTGGACATCGTCCAATGACTTGGACGCATGGGAAGACAGGTCATAGCCCATAGCGGCCATCGCGGCCACCGCGCGTGGATTGATGCATCCCGAGGGTCGAGAGCCTGCGCTCATGGCTTCGATGTCATCGCCTCCCAGCATTCGCGCGAAAGCCTCGGCCATCTGGCTGCGGTTCGAATTCTCCACGCAAACGAACAACACGCGCTTCATGACCGGATCCCCTTGTCGGGAGTCTTGCCCAGGCAGCCGCGGGGCTCCAGGCAATC
The DNA here is from genome assembly GCA_036803045.1 of Lysobacter sp. GTDB lineage: Bacteria > Pseudomonadota > Gammaproteobacteria > Xanthomonadales > Xanthomonadaceae > Solilutibacter. Next base: position 18,503 of record DAIRVA010000037.1, read on the forward strand.
CGCCCGACCTGCGCAACAGTTCTCGGTCAGAAAATCGATCAATGCCTGCATACGTGGATAGTCCGCGCTGACGAAGATGCTTCGACCTTCGCGGGTATCGCTGACCAAGCCAGCGGCTCGCAGGCCGTTCAGATGGGCGGTCAAGGTGGCGGGAGGCACCTGAACTCGGTTGCGCAGCTCCCCGACGGATAGCCCTCCCGCTCCTGCTTGAACGAGTTCGCGGAAAGCGGTCAAACGGGTCTCGTGGCCCAATGCGGTCAATACGGTCACAGCAGAGGTGATGTCCATTATTCGATTTTTCCAGAATTATGGAAATTAATCAATGCGGATCAAACAAAAGCCCCGGTCTCCCGGGGCTTTTGTCTAACGGACGATGTGAGCGATCAAGCCGCCTTGACTGTATCCGCCACATCCTTGTACTCGGGGATCTGGTCGAAGTTCATGTAGCGATAGATCGTCTCGCCGCTCTCGTTCACCACGCCGATATCGGCCAGGTATTCCTCGCGGGTCGGGATTCGGCCCAGGCGCGAGCAGATCGCCGCGAGTTCCGCCGAGGCGAGATACACATTGCTGTTCTTGCCGAGACGGTTCGGGAAGTTGCGGGTCGAGGTGGAAACGACCGTCGCACCCTCGCGCACCTGCGCCTGATTGCCCATGCACAGCGAGCAGCCCGGCATCTCCATGCGTGCGCCCGCAGCGCCAAAGGTGCCGTAATGGCCCTCCTCGCTCAGCTGGTGTGCGTCCATGCGGGTCGGCGGCGCCACCCACAGGCGCGTGGGGATGTCGCGCTTGCCTTCCAAGAGTTTCGCGGCAGCACGGAAGTGGCCGATGTTGGTCATGCACGAGCCGATGAACACCTCGTCGATGTTGGCGCCGGCGACATCCGACAAGGTGCGCGCATCGTCCGGATCGTTCGGCGCACACAGGATCGGCTCGACGATCTGGTCGAGATCGATCTCGATGACGGCGGCGTAATCGGCGTCGCCATCAGCTTCGAGCAATTGCGGATCGGCCAGCCACGCTTCCATCTTGTCGATGCGGCGCTGGAGCGAACGCGCATCGGCATAGCCTTCCGCGATCATCCACTTCAGCAGCGTGATGTTGCTGGTGAGGTATTCGATGATCGGCGCCGGGTCCAGCTTGACCGTGCAGCCGGCGGCGGAACGCTCGGCCGAGGCATCGGCCAGCTCGAACGCCTGCTCCACCTTCAACTGCGGCAGACCTTCTATCTCGAGGATGCGGCCGGAGAAGATATTCTTCTTGCCCTGCTTCTCGACCGTGAGCAGCCCCTGTTTGATCGCGTATAGCGGAATCGCGTGGACCAGGTCACGCAGCGTCACGCCCGGCTGCAGCTGGCCCTTGAAGCGCACCAGCACAGATTCCGGCATGTCCAGCGGCATCACGCCAGTCGCGGCGGCGAAGGCCACCAGACCCGAGCCCGCCGGGAACGAAATGCCGACCGGGAAGCGCGTGTGCGAATCGCCGCCGGTGCCGACGGTGTCAGGCATCAGCATGCGGTTGAGCCAGCTGTGGATGATGCCGTCGCCCGGCCGCAGCGACACGCCGCCGCGCGTCGAAATGAATTCCGGCAGCGTGTGGTGGGTCTTCACGTCCACCGGCTTGGGGTACGCGGCGGTGTGGCAGAACGACTGCATCACCAGGTCGGCGGAGAAGCCGAGGCAGGCCAGGTCCTTCAGCTCGTCGCGGGTCATCGGGCCGGTGGTGTCCTGCGAACCCACCGAAGTCATCTTCGGCTCGCAATAAGTGCCCGGGCGGATGCCCTTCCCTTCCGGCAGGCCACAGGCGCGACCGACCATCTTCTGCGCCAGCGTGTAGCCCTTGCCGGTGTCGGCCGGATCGACCGGCAGGCGGAACAGGGTCGATGCGGGCAAGCCCAGCGCTTCACGCGCCTTCGCCGTCAGGCCACGGCCGATGATCAGCGGGATGCGGCCGCCGGCACGCACTTCATCCAGCAGCACATCGGACTTCAGCACGCTCTCGGCGATCTGCTGGCCATCCTTGAACGCAGTGACCTTGCCCGAAGCGTGGTCGATCTTCAGCTCGACCACGTCGCCCATGTTCATCTGGGCAACATCGATCTCCAGCGGCAAGGCGCCGGCGTCTTCCATCGTGTTGTAGAAGATCGGCGCGATCTTGCTGCCCAGGCACACGCCGCCGAAGCGCTTGTTGGGGATGAAGGGAATGTCCTCGCCCGTCCACCACAGCACGCTATTGGTCGCGGACTTGCGGCTGGAGCCGGTGCCGACGACATCGCCCACATAGGCGACCAGATGGCCCTTGTCCTTCAAATCGGCGATCAGCTGGATCGGGCCGCGCTTGCCGTCTTCTTCCGGCACGAACGGAGCACCGTCGCGCTTGTTCTTCAGCATCGCCAGCGCGTGCATCGGGATGTCCGGGCGCGTGGTCGCGTCGGGTGCAGGCGAGAGATCGTCGGTATTGGTTTCGCCCGGCACCTTGAACACGGTGATGGTCAGGCTTTCCGGCACCTCCGGCTTGCTGGTGAACCACTCGGCATCGGCCCAGCTCTGCAGCACGGCCTGGGCATTCGCATTGCCGGCCTCCGCCTTGGTTTGCACGTCGTGGAAGGCATCGAACACCAGCAGCGTGTGCTTGAGCGCGTTCGCGGCGGCCTCGCCAAGGTCGGCATCGTCCAGCAGCTCGATCAACGGGTGGATGTTGTAGCCGCCCAGCATCGTGCCGAGCAGTTCCACCGCGCGCTGGCGCGAGAGCAGCGGCGTCGATTCCTGGCCGAAGGCGACGGCGGCCAGATACGAGGCTTTCACTTTCGCCGCATCGTCCACGCCCGCCGGAACGCGATAGGTGATGAGGTCGACCAGGAACTGCTTGTCAGAATCAGCGCCCTCGCCCGCCGGCGGGTTCTTGATCAGATCGATCACCTCGGCGGTTTGCTGCGCGGTGAGCGGCAGCGGCGGGATGCCGAGGGCGGCGCGTTCGGCGACATGTTGGCGATAGCTGGCGAGCATGGAGGTGTCCAGTCGGGATGTCGCGTCACTGGCCCAGCGGGCCGCTCGCGGCATCGGGTGGAAGATCGGGAGATGTTGGTCCAGGCAGCCATGCGGCCGCGCACGGCATTTTCGCCTGAATAGGCGCCGACGACAAGCATGACCCGTCCGGAAATGCTTGAAATACAAGGTATTCGACGTTGGTCTGGGGGGCGGTCACACCGCGTGAATGGGGGATGAGCACATAATGGGAAATCGCCTGAACCGGGAAGTTTTCATGCACGACACATTCGCGACCCGCGACCAGCTCCAGGTCAACGGCAAGACCTACGCCTACTTCAGCCTGCCCAAACTGGGGCAGAAGTTTGGCATCGACCGCCTGCCCTATTCGATGAAGATCCTGCTGGAGAACCTGCTCCGGCACGAGGAC
>DAIRVA010000038.1:0-21826 GCA_036803045.1 Lysobacter sp.
GTGCACGCCCATCGGATCGAGGTTCTCGATCGAGCAGACGATGATGCAGTTGTCGGCATGGTCGCGAACGACCTCCATCTCGAATTCCTTCCAGCCCAGCACCGACTCCTCGACCAGGATCTCGTGCACGGGCGAGAGCTCCAGGCCGCGCCTGGCGATTTCCTCGAACTCTTCCTTGTTGTAGGCGATGCCGCCGCCGGTGCCGCCCAGGGTGAAGCTGGGGCGGATGATCGTCGGGTAGCCGACCTTCGCCTGCGTCGCAACGGCTTGTTCGAACGTGCGGGCGACCTCGGCTTTCGGGCACTCCAGGCCGATCTCCTCCATCGCCACGCGGAACAGCTCGCGATCCTCGGCCATTCGGATCGCATCGCGCGAGGCGCCGATCAGCTCGACGCCGTGCGCTTCCAGCACGCCGTTGTCGGCGAGATCGAGCGCGCAGTTCAGCGCCGTCTGGCCTCCCATCGTCGGCAACAGCGCATCGGGCTTTTCCTTGGCAATGATCTTCTCGACCGACTTCCAGTTGATCGGCTCGATGTAGACCGCATCGGCCATTTCCGGGTCGGTCATGATCGTCGCGGGGTTGGAGTTCACCAGCACCACGCGATAGCCCTCCTCGCGGAGGGCCTTGCAGGCCTGGGCTCCGGAGTAGTCGAACTCGCAAGCCTGGCCGATGACGATCGGGCCGGCGCCGATAATGAGGATGGTCTTTATGTCGGAGCGCTTGGGCATCTCAACGCGCCTCCATCAGCGCAATGAATCGGTCGAACAAGCCCGCGACATCATGCGGGCCGGGGGAAGCCTCCGGGTGTCCCTGGAAGCTGTAGGCCGGCGCATCGGTGAGTTCGATGCCCTGGTTGGTGCCGTCGAACAGCGAGCGGTGGGTGACGCGTGCGTTGGCAGGCAACGTCGCTTCATCGATGCAGAAGCCGTGGTTCTGGGAGGTGATCAGCACGCGGCCACTGTCGAGGTCCTGCACCGGATGGTTGGCGCCGTGGTGACCGTGCGGCATCTTCATCGTGCTGGCACCCACGGCAAGGCCGAGCAACTGATGGCCGAGGCAGATGCCGTAAATCGGCAAGTTCGCCCCGAGCAGCTCGCGGATGGCATCGATCGCGTAATCGCAGGGCTCCGGGTCGCCCGGGCCGTTCGACAGGAATACGCCATTGGGCTTCATCGCCAGCACATCGCCGGCGGGCGTCTGCGCCGGCACCACGATGACTTCACAGCCACGGTCGGCCAGCAATCGCAGGATATTGGTCTTCACGCCGAAATCGTAGGCGACCACCTTGAACTTCTTGTCCGGATTGGCGAAGGCGTTGTCGTCCAGGTCGAGCGAACCCTCGTTCCACACGTAGGGCTTGACGGTGCTGACGACCTTGGCCAGGTCCATGCCCTTCAGGCCCGGAAACTTGCGCGCGGCCTCGATCGCGGCATCGGCATCGATGCCCTCGCCCGCCATCACCGCGCCGTTCTGGGAACCACTCTCGCGCAATCGACGCGTGAGCGCACGGGTGTCGATGTCCGAGATGCCGACGATGCCGCGTTCGCTCATCCATTCCGGCAGCGATTGCCGGTTGCGCCAGCTGCTGGGGCGGCGCGGCACGTCGCGGACGATCAGGCCTGCGGCCCAGACCTTGGCAGCCTCGTCGTCCTGCGCGGTCATGCCGGTGTTGCCGATGTGGGGATAGGTCAGCGTCACCAGCTGTCGGGCATAGGACGGGTCCGTCAGCACTTCCTGGTAGCCGCTCATGGCGGTGTTGAACACCACTTCGCCGACAGAAAGTCCGGGCGCGCCGATGGAAACGCCCTTGAAGACGGTACCGTCTTCGAGCGCGAGAATTGCAGGTTGGGTCACGGGCTTCGCCTTGTGAGGGGTTGCAAAAAACCGCCGAAGAGCGCGATGGCTACCCCGGAGGCGATTGGATTCAGGCGAGGGAGAATCTTATACGGGATGGGCCGGCGAATCCAGCCCGGCGGGATCGTCCAGCATGTCGGCGAGGGTGTACGAGCCGGCCTGTTTTCCCGCCAGCCAGGCAGCGCCCCGCAAGGCCCCGCGGCCGAAAATGTCGCGGTCCGTGGCGCGATGCACCAATTCGATGCGCTCTCCCGGCCCGGCGAACTGGATCAGGTGCTCGCCGACGATGTCGCCGGCACGGATCGCGGCGTAACGCGGGGTGGCGCCTCCCTGTTCGGCCACCGCACCCAGCGTCAGCGCCGTGCCCGAGGGGGCATCAAGCTTGCGGGTGTGGTGCATTTCGATGATGTCGCAATCCCAGCCAGGCAAGGCGGCTGCCGCACGCCGCACCAACTGATGCAATACGGCGACCCCGATGCTGAAGTTGCTGGCCCACAACACCGGGATGATGGTCGATGCGGCCTGGATGGCCGCGCGCTGCGCATCCGACAGCCCGGTCGTGCCCGACACCAGCGCCGTCTGGCGTTCCACGCACAGCGCCAGCACGGCATCGAAGGCTTCGGGCAGGCTGAAATCCACCGCGACATCGAAGGCCGGGACAGCCGCCATCTCGTTGGCGGCGAAATGCGCGACCCCATCGACCACCCGCTGCGCCGGCGCGCGGCGCGAAACCGCCGCGACGGCGCTGCATCCCGGCTGTTCCTCGCAGAGCCGCAGCAACGCCCGGCCCATGCGGCCGTTGGCACCGTGGATCAGCAGGCGGAGGTCAGCATCAGGCATCGGCGATCACGTTAGCGGCGGCTGCACCTTGCTGGCAACCGCGCGCTCAACCGGTCACCCGGCCCCATATGCCCTTGACGCCGTCCATGAACGTGCTGTGACGCGGCGAATGCTTGCGGGCGCCCTCGCCGACGAAGGTCGTCTCGAACCGCTCCAGCAGTTCGCGCTGCTCACTCGTGAGGTTGATGGGGGTTTCGACCACTGCCGTGCAGTACAGGTCGCCTTCGTGCTGGCTACGTACCGATTTCACGCCCTTGCCGCGCAGGCGGAACACCTTGCCGCTTTGGGTTTCGGCGGGAATCCGCACTTCGGCCTCGCCATGGAGCGTGGGTACCCGCACGGAGTCGCCGAGCGCCGCCTGCGAGATGCGGATCGGCACTTCACAATGGAGGTCGTCACCCTCGCGGGTGAAAATCGCGTGCGGGCGGACGCGGATGTCGACGTACAGGTCGCCGGGTGGGCTGCCGGCCGGCCCGGCCTCGCCCTCACCGGCCAGGCGGATGCGGTCGCCGCTGTCCACGCCCGCCGGGATGCTGACTTCCAGCAATTTGTCTTCCTGTACCCGGCCGTTGCCATGACAGGTCTTGCAGGGGTTGACGACCACCTGGCCTCGGCCCATGCAGGCAGGGCAAGGCTGTTGCATGCGGAAAGGACCGCGCTGCATCGTCACGTGGCCGCGCCCGCCGCACTGGCCGCAGGTATCGATCTGGCCGTTCTCGGAGCCGGAGCCGGCGCAATCCTCGCATTCGACCAGCGTCGGCAACTCGATCTGCTTCTCGAGTCCGGCGATCGCCTCCTCCAGGTCCAGTTCCAGCCGATAGCCGATGTCGGCGCCGCGCCTCGCGCGCTGTGCGCCACCCATCCCGCCGCCGAAGATGTTGCCGAAGATGTCGCCGAAGATGTCGCCGACATCATGGAAGCCCGGACCGCCGCCGCCCATGCCGTGTTCGAAGGCGGCATGGCCGTGTTGGTCGTAGGCGCGGCGCTTCTGCAGATCGGACAGGACCTCGTAGGCTTCCTTGCATTCCTTGAACGCGACTTCCGCCTCGGCGACATTGTCGGGATTGCGGTCCGGATGATGGCGGGCCGCGGCGCGCCGGTACGCCACCTTCAGTTCGGCTTCGGTGACCGTCCGGGACACCCCGAGGATTTCGTAGTAATCGCGCTTGCTCATCGCTGTCGCATTTTCCCGTCTTGCTCATGCGAACGGGCAGACCGTGTGGGGCCTGCCCGTCGCCAGGGTTTGGCCCCTGGATCAGGCCTTGTTGTCGTTGTCGTCCTTGACTTCGGTGAACTCGGCATCGACCACTTCGTCGTTGCCGGTGCCGGCCTGCTGCGGACCCGGGCCGGCATCGCTGCCCTGTTGCTGGGCCGCAGCGGCAAACAGCGCCTGGGCCGCCTCTTCCAGCGCCTTGGTCCGGGCTTCGATCTGGCTCTTCTCGTCGGACTTCATCGCGGTCTCGAGGTCCGCGATGGCGGCCTCGGCCGCGCCGATCGCTTCGCCCGGCACCTTGTCGCCGTTGTCCTTGATCGCACTGCGCACGGCGTGGATCAGGGCATCGGCCTGGTTGCGGGCGCCGACCAGCTCCTGGAACTTCTTGTCGTCCTCGCGGTGCGCCTCGGCATCCTGCACCATCCGGTTGATCTCGTCCTCGGACAGGCCCGAACCGGCCTTGATCTCGACCTTCTGTTCCTTGCCGGTCTTCTTGTCCTTGGCGGTCACGTGGACGATGCCGTTGGCGTCGATGTCGAAGCTGACCTCGATCTGCGGCATGCCGCGCGGCGCCGGCTCGATGCCGGAGAGATCGAAACGGGCCAGCGACTTGTTGTACTGGGCCTGATCGCGCTCGCCCTGCAGCACGTGCACGGTCACGGCGGATTGGTTGTCATCGGCCGTCGAGAACACCTGCGAGGCCTTGGTCGGGATCGTGGTGTTCTTTTCGATGATCTTGGTGAACACGCCACCCAGAGTCTCGATGCCCAAGCTCAACGGAGTCACGTCCAGCAGCAGCACGTCCTTGACGTCGCCGGCCAGCACCCCGCCCTGGATCGCGGCGCCCAGCGCCACGGCCTCGTCCGGGTTCACGTCCTTGCGCGGCTCCTTGCCGAAGAACTCGGCCACCGCCGCCTGCACCTTGGGCATGCGGGTCTGTCCGCCGACCAGGATCACCTCGCCGATGTCGCTGGCCTTGAGGCCGGCATCATTGAGGGCGACACGGCAGGGTTCGATGGTCTTCTTGATCAGGTCATCGACCAGGGCTTCCAGCTTGGCGCGGGTCAGCTTGATGTTGAGGTGCTTGGGACCGGTCGCATCGGCCGTCACGTACGGCAGGTTGACGTCGGTCTGCTGCGCGCTCGACAACTCGATCTTGGCGCGCTCCGCCGCGTCCTTCAGGCGCTGCAGGGCCAGCGGGTCCTTGCGCAGGTCGAGGCCGTCGGTCTTCTGGAATTCCTCGACGAGGTAATCGATGACGCGCTTGTCGAAATCCTCGCCGCCGAGGAACGTGTCGCCGTTGGTGGCCAGCACCTCGAACTGCTTCTCGCCATCGACATTGGCGATCTCGATGATCGACACGTCGAAGGTGCCGCCGCCGAGGTCGTACACGGCGATCTTGCGATCCTTGCCGTCGCCCTTGTCCAGGCCGTAGGCCAGCGCGGCCGCGGTCGGCTCGTTGATGATGCGCTTGACGTCCAGGCCGGCGATCTTGCCGGCGTCCTTGGTCGCCTGGCGCTGGCTGTCGTTGAAGTAGGCCGGCACGGTGATGACGGCTTCGGTAACGGTCTCGCCCAGGAAGGCTTCGGCCGTCTTCTTCATCTTCTCGAGGATCTTGGCGCTGACTTCCTGCGGCGACAGCTTCTTGCCGTCGCTGGTTTCCACCCAGGCGTCGCCGTTGTCGTGCGCGATGATCGCGTACGGCACCAGGTCGAGGTCCTTCTTGACCTCCGCATCGGTGAACTTGCGGCCGATCAGTCGCTTGACCGCGAAGAAGGTGTTCTTGGGGTTGGTGACGGCCTGGCGCTTGGCGGGCGCGCCGACCAGGACTTCGCCGTCCTTGGTCCAGGCGACGATGGAGGGCGTGGTACGGTCACCTTCCGCGTTCTCGATGACGCGGGCCTTGCCGCCTTCCATCACCGCGACGCAGGAGTTGGTGGTACCGAGGTCGATGCCGATGATCTTGGCCATATGGATTTGCCTCAAACTGGGATAAGGGAAGCGGTCGTGCCGCGATGCTGGGTATTTGGGGATTGCCGGCGGCGATTCAAGGGATCAATCGCACCCTTCGTCACGGCGCGACGACCACCATGGCCGGGCGCAGCAGCCGATCGTTGAGCAAATAGCCCTTCTGGAACGCCTGGACCACCGCGCCGGAAGAAATGCCCGGGGCCGGCTGCTGGCTCACCGCGTTGTGGTGCTCGGGGTTGAACGCATCGCCCGACTTGGGCGCAACCTCGACCAAGCCATGCTTCTCCGCCACGGCATGCAACTGCTTGAGCGTGAGCTCCAGGCCGGCGCGCAGCGGATCGTCCGCGGCGGCCGCGGCCAGACCCGCTTCCATCGAATCGAACACCGGCAGCAATTCAGCCAGCAGTTTCTCGTTGGCGAATTTGCGGGCGATTTCGATCTCGCGGGCAAGACGCTTGCGCTGGTTGTCCAGGTCGGCGCGCTCGATGAGCGATTGCGCCTGCAGCTGCTCGAGTTCGGCCTTCAGCGCCTCGACTTCGTCGATTTCGCCATCCAGGGGTTGTCGGTCGTTCGGATCGAATTCGGTTTCAGTGGTCATGGGCAGGTTCGTGGGTATTGAATGATTCGACAATCCGGAATTGAGGCCGCACGCTGCGGGTTTCAAGCCCGCCGGGCGAACCCGGAGGCCGAAGCGCGCACGATCTTTTCGCCCAACGTCGCCGCGGTGGCCTGGACGACCGGGATGACCCGCTCGTAGGCCATCCGGGTCGGCCCGATCACGCCCAGCACCCCCAGCACCTCGCCATCGCGGCCATAGGGCGCGGCGACGACCGCCAGGTCGTTGAGCGGGGCGATCCCGGTCTCCTCTCCGATGAATATCTTCACCCCCCGGGCGTGAAGGGTGCGCTCAAGCAATTGCAGGATGTCGCGCTTGCGGGCAAAGGCTTCGAAGAGCTCCCGCAACCGATCGACATCATTGATGCCCTGGCTGCCCATCAACCGGGTCTGGCCCGCGACCAGCAGGGCATCCGCGCCTTCGTCGGGGGCAAGCGCGGCTTCCGCGAATTCGACTGCCCGCGACAGCAGCGCCTGCATCTGGTCGCGTGCAGCCCGCAGGTCCGCCACCAGCTGGCGCCGGATCATCGGGAACGGGACACCGGCGAAATGCGCATTGAGGTAGTTGGCGATCTGCTCGACCGTCTTCGGATCGATGGCCTGCTTCAGTTCCAGTACGCGGTTCTGCACGCTGCCGTCCTGCAAAACCAGAACCGCCAGCAGGCGATCGGGCTCCAGGCCCACGAAATCGATGAACCGAAAGGCCGCGGTCTCCGGCCCGGGGGCGGCGACGACGCCGACGAAGCGGCTCATCGCCGAGAGCAGTTCCGAGGCATTGCCGAGGAGTTCGCGGGTATCGCTGCCGGCCAGCTCGTGGCGGAGCTTCTGCATTTCCGCCATGGGCAGCGGACGGCACTGCAGCAGGCTGTCCACGAATACCCGGTAGCCTTGGGACGTCGGCACCCTGCCTGCGGACGCATGCGGCGAGGCGACCAGTCCAAGCTCTTCGAGGTCTGCCAGGATGTTGCGGATCGTCGCCGGGCTGACCTTCAGTCCCGCATGATCGGCCAGCGTCTGCGATCCGACCGGCATGCCGTCGCGGATATGCCTCGCGATCAGGGTTCGCAGGAGCTGCCGCGAACGGGCGTCTAGCGGAGCGGCATCGTCGGTCATGTTCCCGATATGGTGCCGGATGCAGGGCTTGCAAGCATCTCAACGTCTGCGATTCCAACCATTAAGCTATGCGCGATGCTGACTCGCCTCGCCATTGCCGATTTCGCCGTTGTCCGTGCCGCCGAGCTGGAGTTCGGGCCCGGCATGACGGTCGTTTCCGGCGAGACCGGCGCCGGAAAATCGCTCCTGGTCGATGCGCTGGGCTTCCTGTGCGGCCAGCGTGCCGATGCCGGGATGGTGCGCCACGGCGCCGGGCGGGCCGAACTGGCTGCCGAGTTCACCCTCGACGATGCGCCCACGGCCCATGCCTGGCTGCTCGGGCAGGACATGGACGAAGGCCGGGACTGCCAGCTGCGCCGCGTACTGCGGGCCGACGGCGGCTCCAGGGCCTGGATCAACGGGCGTCTGGCCACCGCCACCCAGCTGGCAGAGCTCACCGCCCTGCTGGTGGAAATCCACGGCCAGCACGAGCAACAGGCACTGCTGTCGCGCACCGCGCAACGCGAGCTGCTGGACGGTTATGGCCGCCATGCGCCGTTGCTGGATGCGGTGGCCGGTGCTGCCCGCCGCTGGCAGGCTGCACGCGACGCGCTGGACGATCTGAACCGTCGTGGTGATGTCGCCGAGCGCATCGACTTCCTGCGCCACCAATTGCGCGAACTGGAAGCCGAGACGCTGGATGCGGGCAGTCTGTCCGCACTGGACGCCGACCATCGCCGTCACGCGCATGCGAGCGAGCTGACAGCGGCGAACGCCGCCGCGCGCGACTGGCTGGCCGAATCCGATGAAGGCAATGCCCTGTCGCTGCTGCAGCGGGCGCGCGACGCCATCGGCCGCGTGATCGACCACGAGCCACGGCTGGCCGAAGTCGAGGCCCTGCTGGAGACGGCGACGATCTCGCTGGACGAGGCGGCCGATGCACTGGCCCGCCTGGCCGACGACCTGGACCTGGACCCCGAGCGCTTCCAGTCGCTGGACCAGCGCCTGCAGCGCCTGCATGCCCTCGCCCGCAAGCATCGGGTCGGCATCGAAGGGCTCGAGGGCATCCGTCGGCAGGTCGTCGATGAGCTGGATGCACTGGAGAACGCCGAGGCGCGCCTGGCCGGTCTCGGCGCCGAACTGGAGGCGGCGCGACAGGCCTGGGTGGACGCCGCATCGATGCTTTCGCGCGCCCGCGCGGACGCTGCCGTCGTGTTGGCCGCCGCAGCCGGCGCGATCGTCCATGAGCTCGGGATGGGTGCTGCGGACTTCCGCATCGAGTTGGAGCCTGAAGCCGGCATCGAGCCCAGCCAGCACGGTGCCGAGCGCATCGAATTCCTGATTGCCGCCAATCCCGGCCAGCCGCCGCGGCCGTTGCGGAAAGTGGCTTCGGGCGGCGAACTCTCGCGCATTTCGCTGGCGATCGAGGTCGCTGCGCTCGGCATCGACACCGTTCCCACGATGGTCTTCGACGAGGTGGACAGCGGCATCAGCGGCGCGGTCGCCGACGTGGTCGGCCGCAAGCTGCGGGCGCTGGGCAGCCGCTGCCAGGTGATGTGCGTCACCCACCTCCCGCAGGTGGCCGCGCAGGGACACGCGCATTGGAGGGTGCGCAAGGCCAGCGACGAAGGCGTGACCATGAGCGCGGTCGAACGTCTGGACGATGCCGGGCGCGTCGAGGAACTGGCCCGGCTGCTCGGCGGCGCCAGCATCGGCGATGCGGCGCGGGCCGCCGCGCGCAGCCTGCTGGAAGGAGCCGACTGAGCCTCAGCGCTTCTTGCGAACGTAGAGGACCAGCGCGTGGTCCTCGATTTCATAGCCGTGCCTTGCGGCGATCTCGCGCTGCAGCTTTTCGATCTCCACGCTTTCGAATTCGACGATGCGGCCCGTATCCAGGTCGACCATGTGGTCGTGATGGTCGCCCCTGTCCAGCTCGTATACCGCCTGCCCGCCCTCGAAATGGTGCTTGAGCACCAGCCCGGCCGCCTCGAACTGCGTCAGCACGCGATAGATGGTGGCCAGGCCGATATCCTCGTTCTCGGCCAACAGCTGCCGATAGATGTCTTCGGCGGTGAGGTGCCGGGCCTTGTTCTGCTCGAGCAAGGTCAGGATGCGGACCCTGGGCTGGGTGACCTTGAGGCCGGCGTTGCGCAGATCGTCGTTGTCCATCCCTCGTCCCGTTGGCGTCTGAACGCCGGCAGGCGGACCGCTTCGATGCGATGCGTCGGTACCGGCGATGCGTGTATTATCGCCCAACCTCATGAAAGACCCGTGTGCATGCGCAACGCCTTGCTCCTGATCGCCATCGCCCTGGGGACCGCCGGGTGCGGCGTCCTCTATCGCCAGCCGATTTATCAAGGCAACCTGGTCCAGCCGGACGCCGTCGCGCAACTGCAGGTCGGGATGGGCAAGCAGCAGGTGCTGGCGCTGTTGGGAACGCCATCGATCGAGGATCCGTTCCACCACGATCGCTGGGACTACACCAGCACCCAGCGCCGTGGTCGCAGCGGCGGCACCGAGGTCAAGAATTTCGTGGTGTATTTCCAGAATGACGGCGTGACCCGCTGGGAAGGCGATTATTTCCCCGACCAGGACGACGTGCTGGCCAAGCGCGCGATCAAGGACTTCGGCCCCAACCTGCGCAAGGACAAGAAGAAGGACCGCTGAGTCGCTTGTCGCCCGGCCCCGACCAAGCCCGCGCTCAGCGGGCTTTCGTCTTCATGGCCTGGGCGGTTTCGGCACGGCGGCGGCGGGCTTGCTTCGGGTCGATGGCCAGCGCGCGCAACAATTCCAGGCGATCGCCATCGACCAGGGTCGCGCTGCCGGTCACGCGGCGTCCGAATATCGCCATGCCGGCCAGCGGATAGCCTTCCGCCAGTCCCGATGCCGCGCAGGCCTTGGCCGCACACGCGCCCTCCGGCAAATCCAGCAAACGCACCTCCGCCCGGCCGGGCCATGCGGCGACGACTTCCACTTTCATCGGGCGGCCTCCCGGGTCGCGATGCGGACGAAATCGTCCACCATGCGATCCGCCAATCCCTGCAGGCCCAGCTTCACCACCGGCGCCAGCAGGCTGGAGGATGGCTCGAACTCGAGTGTGAGCGAGACCTTGCTCGCCGCTTCCGACAACGGCAGGAACTCCCAGCGCCCGTGCAGGCGCTTGAATGGCCCGTCGACCAGCCGCATGTCCATCGCGCGCCCGGGATCGAGCACGTTCTCGGTCACGAACCAGGTCTTGAAGCCGGCCAATTGCAGATCGAGCCGCGCCTTCATGCGCCCCTCGGCGCGCTCCATCACGCTGGCCGCCTGGCACCAGCCGAAGCGCCGCGGATAGGCCTCCACATCGGCCACCAGCGCGTACATCGCCGCCGCCGGGCGCATCACCAGCGCGCTGCGTTCGATCCTGTGGGCCACCAATCCTCCTGCATGCAGTCCGCTCCGCCATCGGCGACAATGCCCGGATGAGCAAGGCTGCCAAGAACAAGACCGGGAAGGATACGTCACGCAACCCCACCATCGCGCTGAACAAGCGCGCGCGGCACGATTACCACCTGGAACAGCGGTTCGAGGCCGGCATCGAACTGCAGGGCTGGGAGCTGAAGGCGATCCGTGCCGGCCGCGCCAACATCGGCGAAAGCTACGCGATGATCAAGAATGGCGAGATCTTCCTGTTCGGCGCGCGGATCACCCCGCTGATCCAGGCCTCGACCCACGTCGTCGCCGACGACCGCCGCAACCGCAAGCTGCTGCTGCACCGGAGCGAAATCGACGTGCTGGTCGGCCGGGTCGAGCGCGATGGCTATACCCTGATCCCCACCGCGATGTACTGGAAAGGCAACCGGGTCAAGGCCGAGATCGCACTGGCCAAGGGCAAGCAGGCCCACGACAAGCGCGAAACCAGCAAACAACGCGACTGGGACCGCGAAAAACAGCACTTGATGAGGCGCCACAACAAATACGGCTGATCCCGTCAGGCTATGGATCGCCCGGGCGCGGCGTCGGCAGGGTGAAGCGGAAGATGGCCCCGCGTCCGACCGCGGCCTCCACCCATACCTCGCCGCCGTGCCGCTGGACGATCCGTCGCACCGTCGCCAGGCCGATTCCGTGCCCTTCGAACTCCGACTGGCCGTGCATGCGCTGGAACGGCTGGAACAGGCGTGCGGCGTATTCGGGATCGAACCCCGCCCCGTTGTCGCGGACGAAGAACGTCCCGCGCGGCTCCATGCCGAACTCGATTCGCGCATCCTGCGTGCGGCCGGTGAACTTCCATGCGTTGCCGATCAGGTTCTGCAGCAGGTTGCGGGCCAGCGCCGGATCGGCATCCGCCCGCAACCCGGGCTGGATGTCCACGCGCACGCTCCGCGCAGGCTCGGAGGACTGCAGTTCCTCGACCAACTCCGCCGCCGTCGCGCTGAGGTCGACCGGTGCCCGCGCCAACGGGTCGCGCCGGGTGCGCGCGAGCTTGAGCAGCCCTTCGATCAACTCATTCATCCGCGTACCGGCATCGAGGATTCGACCGAGCTTGGCGGATGCCTCGGGTGCGATCGACGCCGCATGGTCGCGCCGAAAGGCCTGGGTGAAGCCGAGCATCGCGCGCAACGGTGCCCGCAGGTCGTGCGACACGCCGTAGGCGAAGGCCTCAAGCTCCTGGTTGGCCTCGCTCAATGCCCGCGTGCGGGTCTCCACCCGCGCCTCGAGGGTCCGGTTGAGCGCTTGCGCACGCGCCTCGCTCGCCCGATAGGCTTCGGTCATCCGCAAGGCCAGTGCCCGTGCGCGATGATGGGTGTAGGCGAGCCCGAACACCGCAGAAGCCAGCAACAGCGCGGCCAGCAGCCCGGTCATCAGAGCCATCCGAAGGAAACGCTCGCGGGTCGCGCCCAGCCCCGCCTCGCCGCCAACGAATTCGATCCGCCAGCGACGCTCCATCGCGCTTGTCTCGACATGATGCGTCAGGCGGCTGCTGTCCGCGGCTGCACTCCCGTACCCCGGGCTGGCGTACAGCTCGATCGGGTGGTCGCCGTTTGCATCCACGATTCGGGTCTTGAAGCGCCGCGCTTGCTGCCGCTGCAACACCCCCTCGACCAGCGGCGCGACGCGGAACGGCATGTAGACCCATCCTTGCATCGAAACGCGGCGGGCCTCGATGCTGACGGGGCGGTCACCGGCCCGGTAAACCGGTGCGTACGCCAGCAGGCCGGCGACATCACGGCCGCCATCCTGCACCAGGCGGACCCGGCCGCTCATGGTGATGCGCCCGGTATCGCGCGCGGACACCATCGCACGGGCCCGGATTGGTTCCGACAGCATGTCGTAGCCGATTGCCGCGATATTTTCCGGTGTGCGTGGTTCCAGGTACAGGATGGCCCCGTAGACGGGCCTGGAACCGCGTGGCCGCACCTCGAACCGCCCGATCCCCGCCTCCCGCCAAACGCGCATCGTCCGCTGCAGTCGCTCGGGATCCGCATGGATGGCGAAACCTAGCCCGGTGAGCTCGGGGTGCCGTTCCCGCAAGCGGAGTCCCTCGACGTAGGAACGCCACTGGAAGGTATTCGGCAGACCCATGCTCTCGAACACCGCCACGCCGCCGCCCAGCATCAGTTCATATAGCTGCAGGCGGGTCTCGATCTGGCGGGCCAGGTCGGTCGTTGCCGCTTCGAATTCCTGCTGCGCGACTCGCCGCTCCCGAACGGCGACGGCCTGCCATCCCAACCATGTCAGCAGCAGGCTGCCGAGGAGGACAAGGGACGCCAGCAGGTAGGCCGCCCTCCCGTTGCCGCCCGGCGGGTTCGGCGCCGTGGATCGTGCGTCCCTGACTGGGTCATTCGCCATCGCTGCAGGATACCCGCGAGACACGAAGCGCGGACTCCGGGCCCGCGAAAAGGCAAGGGATAGGGCCTCCGACTGAACGCAGGGCGAAGCCTGCCAACCAGCCTGATGCGAAGGTTGGCGACAGCCCCTATACTCACCGCGTCGGCGACAACCGACTTCCCGGGGGTGCACTGGCTTCGACGGGGGTTGCGAAATCGTCTGGCGCATGCCGAGGGGGTAGCTTTCCTCGCTAATCCAGCTGCAAAACTCATAGTTGCCAACGACGACAACTACGCTCTGGCCGCTTAAGGCCTAGCCCCGAACCCACTTGTGCCCGTGCTCGTGGATGTAGGGTCATCATCACGGGATGGACGCCGGCGGCGACCCGCCAACCGGTGTCGAGATAAAGCGGGTGTGGGTGTCGGTGTGCTTCGCACGTTGTGTTGCCGCCATCCGAGATCGAACAACGGGCTAAGCATGTAGTGCCGGGCATGGAGTGCCTTCGGACGGCGGTTCGATTCCGCCCACCTCCACCACTCTCACCTGCAAAGCTAGCATAAGCGCTTTGTTTTTGCAGGGTTTTTTGGTGATTTGCGAGCCTCAAACGATGCCTCCTTCAGGTATCGTTTGAGGTATCGTTTTGCCCAAACCTCTCTTCTTGCGTCGGCCAAGCGGGCTCTATGCCCGCTTTTTGGTGCCCGCAGATCTGCGCGCTCATGTGGGTTCTCGGTTCCTGGTCCGCGCACTGCCAGGGCTGCGCGGCGACGCCGCGCGGCTGGTGGCCGCGCGGCTCGGGCTGGCACTATCGGAAGCCTTCGACTTGTTGCGCAGGGGGCGCACCGTGGACATCTACGAAACATTGAAGGCGATGCAATCGACCGCCATCCGGGAGCTGACCTTTGAGCGCGAGCGCCTGGCGGATGGCACCGTCCGGGAGCGCTGGCAAGTGGACAGCGACGACGATGCGCGCCGACTCAAGGCCATCATCCAGAGCGACAGCCCCCGGATTGAAGACATTGGGGTGTTCCCGCCGCACCTGCTGGCCGAAGCCAACGCCCCGCGCCTGGCCGAGCGCATTGAGACCTACCTGGGTGACATGCGCTTGGCCGAGCGCAGCCAGGGCAACCTGGACGACACGACTTACACGCTCCACCTGTTCCTGGAGTTGACTGGTGACAAGCCGCTCCACCGGCTCACAACCGACGACGTGCGCGCGTTTCTGAAGGCCATGGAGGTCTACCCCAGCAACGCCAGCAAAAAGAAGGTGTTCCGGGGGCTGACCCCGAAGGAAATCCTTGCCAAGGCCCAGCGCGAGGACCACCCGCGCTTGAGCATGCGCACCAAGGACAAGCACAAGGACCGGTTGGCCGCCTTCCTCAATGCCCAGGTGGCCGAGGATCTGCTAACCAAGTCGCCGCACAAGGCCATCATCAACCGCGACAAGTCCAAGACCGACGCGCCCAGCCGGGAGCCGTTTTCCCCGGAAGAACTGGCGGCGCTGTTCGACCCCGAGGCGTTTCCGAAGTGGGCCGCGAAGTATCCCCATCGCTGGTGGGGCACGATCCTGGGCGTGGCCACCGGCGCACGCCTCAACGAAATCGCCCAGCTCTACGTGGACGATGTGCGCTTGGAGGCCGGGCACTTCGGCATCCACATCCGAGCCGGGCGAGAGGACCAGCGGTTGAAGAACGCGCACTCGTCGCGGTTCGTGCCGCTGCCGTCGGCGGTGCTGGCCGCGGGCTTCCTCTCGTTCGTGGAAGATCTCAAGCGCGCCGGGTGCGAGCGGTTGTTTCCGCACCTGCCGTTTTCGCAAGCCAACGGCTACGGCGACGCCATGGGCGACCAGTTCCGCGCCTACGCCATCAAGCAAGGGTTGACCGGTCGCTTGAAGTCGTTTCACTGCTTCCGGCACAACGTGACCAACGGCCTCATCAATGAGCACGGCGTGGCCGTCCACACCGCGCAGGAAATCACCGGGCACGACTTGAGCCTGCCTTCTGGCCTCAAGCATTACGTGAACCCGGGGACCATTCCCAACCGCGTGATGGCGTTGCAGGCCTATGGCCCACCGGTTCAGCTGCCGGCCTATCAATCGGGCCAATTCGCCGCCTCGTTCAAGCTCCTCAAGCACATGGAGAAGCGCCGGCAGCGGGCGACGAAAAAGCGCCAGGTCTCACGAAGCAAAACCCCCGCGTGAGCGGGGGTCTTGGTGTCGGTGGGTCTTGCGGATTTTCTAAGCCGCCAGCATGGCGGTGAACTGGGGAACACCCCCGCTGACGCGGGGAAACCACCGACGCCCCGACGTTACGACGACAAGGGCCGGTGTCAAGCGCTCACGTTCAGCGCGCTAGGCTGCCGCGCATTTTCCCGGTCTTCTTCCCTTGGCGTGCGGCGTGCGCCTTCTCCCGCCGCTTCTTCATTTCCTGGCGCAGGCTTGTGCCTTTCGTGCTGTAGCCTGCCGCCTTCAAGAGTTTGTTTGCAGCGCGTTCCGCTGCTCGCTTCTGTGAGTTGTCCATCCCCAGTTGTTACCACCCCCCGCGCCATTGGCAAGCCCTGGCGGTGCCGGGAGGCACCGCAATGGGCCAAACCTCCCGGAGGGAAGCGAGCGGGAGCGAGCTAGGCGGACGGCGGAGCCGGCCGCGCTTTGGCCGTTGCTCTTGCTGTTGGACCGGTTTCCCGGGGACGCGGGCACAGGTAAGAAATGGGGCGTGGGTGAAGCCCAGGCGCAGCCTTCCCAGCGGCGAGGTCCGCGCGCTTGTCCCGACATGTCGCCCCCGTGTTGCCCCTGGTGGCGGCCGGTTGTCCGTCCCTTGCCGCCTTCGGCCGCTTTCCTTCCTGGCGGCCCCTGAACCGTTGCGGGGGGCGCCACGGCGCGCCCCCCGAGCCCCCCGCCGCCGAGTGCGCCCCGCCTGCGGCGGGCTCGCCCTCGGCCTTCGGCTCACCGTTAGGCTTTTCCCTTTTCAGGAAAAACCGGACCGGTTTCCCGGGGACGCGGGCACAGGTGCCCCCACCCTCGCGAGTGTCGAAAATGAGATTGGCGGCCCGCGCTTGTGGTGCCCTCGCGGGCTGCGGGTGTGCCGGTGGGAATGCGACCCCATCGGCCCAGCGTGGTTCTCATGGGTCGCCCCATCTGCCCCCGGTCCACGCCACCTGGCGGTCTGTTCCCAGGTGTCTCTATCGGGCTGCGGCCTAGCCAGCGTTCGCGCACGTCTCCACGTGTGCCCAGGTTGCGGGGGTGTCCTACACAGTTAAGCCCCCAGTCCCCAGTTGCCGCGCGCTTGCCCGTTTAAGGGGCTGACCGTGAGAACCGTTTACCGGGGATGAGCCGGGCCCGCCTAGCACAGTCGCGCAGGCCGTCCGGTTCGTTGGACAGGAGGCGAGGCGTGGGAGGGGGTTGCGGTCGTGCCCTGGCTTGGTAGGCTGGTCGTGAGGCCAGCGCCTGGGCTCGGTAGTTCGTCCCTACCTTGCTCGCCTCCGAGGTTCCTACTCCTCGGGGGCCTTCCCTTCAAAGTAGCTCGCCCCGGTCATTCGTCAAGGTGGCCGGGGCGTTCTCTTTTTTAGCGCTCTGGCGATCTCGCCCCGTGCGACCCGGTTGGCCCACGCTTCGCCGGCACCCATACTTGGGCT
The DNA here is from genome assembly GCA_036803045.1 of Lysobacter sp. Lineage (GTDB taxonomy): Bacteria > Pseudomonadota > Gammaproteobacteria > Xanthomonadales > Xanthomonadaceae > Solilutibacter. Next base: position 17,022 of record DAIRVA010000038.1, read on the forward strand.
TTGCAACGAGGAAGCCGCGATGGGCGTGAACCTGGACAAGCCAGACCGATGGAAGGCCGACGTGGCCAAGTCGGTGGACATGTATAACGATTGGTTCTTGAAGTTCGCCCCCAAGGCGTTCCGGGAAACGCGCGTGGAGACCACCAAGGCGGTGGAACACAGCCTGGACATCACCCGGCACCTGCGCGACATCGGCCCGGCGACGTTCCGCGCCAACCCCACCATCCTCCCGACGCTGCGAATGTCCGCCTGCCCTCCGCTGGCCGTGGACCGCCTGGTGGGCTTGGCGGGCGTAAGCGACAGCCTGGTGGACAACCTGGAGAAGAAACAGCGCCTGCCGCCCCGCATGCCTGCGGCCGATGTGGACCGCGATCTGGCCAAGATCGGCGACATCATCGAGCGCATGGCCGACCCGGATATTTTCGTTTGGCTGGCGCGTGGGGACGAACCCACCGAAGCAGAAACGCACCGGGCGGCCACCATCGTGGCAGATCGGCTGTGCGGGGCGGTGGCCAACCCCATCATCCGCAACGCGCAAGAAGAACGGCAGCTGGCTGCCATCAAGAAATGGCTGGAGGCCAGGGGCTACACGGAAGTGCCGGCCGGTGCCCGCGTGGACTTCCGCAAGATGACGCCGGGCACCTTCAGTTTTCGCCTGAACGTCCAGGTGCTGGCCGGCACCACCAAGCCGGTGAACATCCCCGTGGACGCGGTCATCATGCCCAAGGCTGCCCAGGCCGGGCAGTTGCCCATTCTGGTGGAGGCCAAATCGGCCGGCGACTTCACCAACACGAACAAGCGCCGCAAGGAAGAGGCGGTGAAGATGACGCAGCTCAAAGCGGCCTATGGGGACGACGTGCGGTTCGAGCTGTTCTTGTGCGGTTACTTCGACAGCGGTTATTTGGGCTACGAGGCCGCCGAGGGCATTGATTGGATCTGGGAACACCGCATAGACGACCTGGCCGAATTGGGATTGTGATGATTGAGCAGTTGGAAGCCCGGCGCCTGGAATTGCAGGCGGCGCTGGACGCGGAAAAGACCGCCGAGGAACGGAACAAGATGGGGCAGTTCGCCACCCCGTCGGCGTTGGCGCGCGATGTGCTGGCCCACGCCCAGGCGTTGTTGCCGGCGCGGGGCAAGGTGCGGTTCCTGGACCCGGCGCTGGGCAGCGGAGCGTTCTACGCGGCCCTGCTGCGCGTGTTCGGGTCGAAGAAAATCGCCGAGGCGCAAGCGTTCGAGATTGACCCCCACTACGGCCAGACAGCGGAACAGCTGTGGACGCCCAACGGCCTGACGCTCACGCACGGGGACTTCACCCGCGCCGAGCCCCAGGCGCGCTTCAACCTGGTCATCTGCAACCCGCCGTATGTGCGCCACCACCACCTGGGCGCGGACGAAAAGCAGCATTTGGCCGAGCGCACGCGCTTGGCCACCGGGCGGCAGTTGAGCGGCCTGGCGGGGCTGTATTGCCATTTCCTGCTGCAGGCGCACGCTTGGATGGCGCCGGGGGCCATCGCCGGCTGGCTCATCCCCAGCGAGTTCATGGACGTCAACTACGGCCAGCAGGTCAAGGACTACCTGCTAGACCAAGTGACCTTGCTTCACATCCACCGGTTCGACCCGCGCGACGTGCAGTTCTCCGACGCGTTGGTGTCCTCGGCGGTGGTGTGGTTCCGCAACACGCCGCCCCCGGCTGGGCACGCGGCCCGCTTCACCTTTGGCGGCAGCCTGGCCGAGCCGGCGCATGCGCTGAATGTGGCGGCCACCGACCTGGCCGCGGAGCGCAAGTGGACGCGCTTCCCAATGCTGGGCGTGCGGGAGGCCACCGGTGCGCGGGCCACCGTAGGCGACCTGTTCAAGATCAAGCGCGGCCTGGCCACGGGTGACAACGGTTTTTTTGTGCTCGATGAAGCCCAGGTGCGTGCCCGCAAACTGCCCCCGCAGGTGTTGCGGCCCATTCTGCCCAGCGCCCGTTATGTGGAAGGCGACGCCATCGACGCCGACGCCGAAGGCTTGCCAGCGAACACGCGCCGGCTGTTCCTGCTGGACCCGCGCATGGACGAAGCCGACATCGATCGGCGGTTCCCTGCGCTGGCTGCTTACCTGGCCGAGGGGCGCGCCCAGGGGTTGCCGGAGCGTTACCTGTGCCGCAGCCGTAAGCGCTGGTATGACCAAGAGCAACGCGAGGCCGCCCCCATCGTGTGCACCTACATGGGGCGCTCGGATCGAAAAAGCGGTCGGCCGTTTCGCTTCATCCGCAACCGCAGCCAGGCCACCGTCGCCAACTCCTACCTGGCCATGTATCCCACCCCGCTGTTGCAAGAACGGCTGGCCAATGATCCGACGTTGCTGGATCGGGTATGGCAACAACTCAACGCCATCGACCCGGACGACTTGCTGGGCGAGGGTCGAGTGTATGGCGGCGGGCTGCACAAGCTGGAGCCGAAGGAGCTGGCAAAGGTCCCCTTGGCGCTGGACTGAACAAGGCCCTGCAAGTGCAACGCGGGCGCTTGGTCGGGTGAGCGATTGCCGGCGAAAGCCACCAACGCAGAAGCCTGGAAGGTGTCGGGACTCGGCATACACATGACGCACTGAAGTGGGTGTGCGTTGTGGGTTCATCTGCGCCGCTCAAATCCGGCGAAAGCTCGGTGGCGCTTGGGATTGCGCTGGCCCCACGCCGTGGGGCCAGTCCAGCGCCGGTTTTTGTCCAGAAGCCAGGCGGGGCGGGGCTTTCGTTGTGCCCACGCCAAGCGTTACTTTCACGGACCCGGCGGTCTGGGCCTTGTGAAGCGCGGGGGCACCAATCGCGGCGGCTGGAAGGAGGAGCCTGCGCCCATCGTCTTGCCTGGTGCCGGTTCGGCTGTGGGCGTCGGGGCGGTGGGTGGCCACTGCTCGGGGAACCGGAAGCCGTCGGCTGGGTGGGCCTTCTGGAACGCCAGCAGCAGGCGTTGCCGGTTCTTCTCGGCTTCCTTGGCGGCCTTCTGCTGGTCGGCACCGGTGACGCGCTCCAGGTCTTGGGCCATGGCCACCTGCTGCTCGGACAGCTTCACCGCGTCTTGGAGGTCGCGCAGGGTCTTGGGCGTCCATCCCAAGCGCTCGGCCAGTTTGCCGGCCCCCTTGAGGCCCGCTTGGCCCTTGTCGCGGTAGTGGGCAGCGTCGTGCCGGTCGCGCTTGGCTTGCTTGAGGTCTGCGGCGGCTTGATCCCGCGCGAGGGTGACCAGTTGGGCTTCGCCTTCGGCGTGGAGGTAGTCGCGGGCGAGCGAACGCGGCAAGGGGTCGGCGTGGCCCTGCGCCCAGGCCAAGGCCTTGTGCAGGAGGTCGGCCATGTCCTTTTCCAGGGTCGCCAGCCAGGCGTTGGCCACCCGGGCGGCCTGTTCGCTTTCGCGTGAGCCGTTGCCAGTCACTCGGGTCCGCGTTTGCGGGGCCAGCTGGGCCGCTGGCCCAGGGCCGCGGGGCGGGCGTTGGGCCCGTGCCTTGGTCAGGGGGCGGAGGTGAACCCCGAGCACTGGCCCACCGGCACCGTGATGTCCCGATGCATGCGGCCGCAGTAGACCACCAGCGACGGGGGAGAAGCCTCCAGCCCGGCCGGGGTTTCCGCTGGGCTGGGGCCGTCCGACAGCTGCAGCACCGTCGAGTGCGCGCACCGCAGGCAGGGGCTGGAGGCCACGGGGGCGTCCATCGCTCGGCAGGCCAAGAGGATGGCGGCTATTTCGGTCGAGTGCGGGGGCAAGGGAGAAGCGCTGGGGGCGGTTGCTTTGGCCATGGACTGGGCTCGGGGTGGGGGATGGGGTCGTGGCCTGGGCCTGTCGGGCGCGGCCTTCCTTCGTGCGCTCCAGGAGCGCTTGGGCGTGCGCGGCCTGTTCGTCGATGGGCACCAGGCGGCCGTCGGCTTGGGCGGCGTCCACGAGCCGCTGGAAGCGTTCCTCGTGCGCGTCCAGGCGGGCGGCGTTGGCCCGTTGGATCCGGTCGTTGCGGCGCACGCGCTTGGGACGGTGCCCACGGCGGCGCGCCTGCGTCAGTTCCTTGCCCTCGTGCTTCGTGGCGATCCGGTCCACCTGGGCGTAGCGGCGGAAGTCGCCCTGGGCCAAGGCGTCCTCCCGCTGCGCGGCCAGGGTGCGGTGGTCCACGCGGGCATCCACGTGGGCACGGGCCAGGGCGGCGTTGGCCATGCTGGCCCAGTGCTCGCGTTGAACGTCCGCCAGGTTGGGCAACTCGGGCTTGGCCCGCTTGCAGGCGATGGGGTCCAGGGCCACCGCCTTCTTGCCCAGGGTTCCATCGGGGCCGACGTGGCAGGCGCTCAAGAGGATGTGGGCGTGGTGGTTGCGGTTGTCCCCGCCCTTGCTGGGCGCGTGGATTGCCAGGTCCGCCGCGATGCCGTAGGTGTCGGCCAGGTGCTTGGCGAAGGCATGGGCCAGCTCCTGCCGCGCGGTGTCGTCCAGTTCAGCGGGCAAGGCAATGACCACTTCCCGGCAAGTGACGGCGTCGCCGCGCTTGTGGTGGGCTTCGACACGGTTCCAGAATGCGGCCCGATCTGCGGTCTGGTCGCCAGGCAGGCAGAGGGCGGAGAACGCCACGCCGTGGCGTTTCGTGTAGTCGTGAGTTTCTCCGGTGAGCGCGTCTTCGATACACACTCCGGCGCGATACGCGGCCGCCGCCGTGGATGAGTGACCATCCCGGCGGGAATACGCTTTCACGGTGAGGTGGTAAATCGCCAACATGCCTCCGAGCGCAGCCCCTTGGGGGGCGAGCAATGGGGGGCAGGCGTGCGAAGCGCGCCGGGGTGTCGGGGGCGTAGCCCCTGACCG
>DAIRVA010000039.1:0-21589 GCA_036803045.1 Lysobacter sp.
GACGGCGCGAAGCCGGGCTTCGAGCCGCTCGCGGCGGAACGGCGACAGGGCAGTCTGCCCCTCGAGCACGATCATGTGCGGGGAACCGGTGCGGTGCGGGCCGGCCATTGTAGCGACGAAGCCGGCGTGCCGCCGGCCGCGGCCCTCAACGCGGGTCGTTCTGGTCCAGCCACTGCCGCAGCTGCTTGGGCGGCAGGTAGCCCGGCGGCGACAGCCCATTCTCCGCCACGATCAGCGGGGTGCCGGTCAGGCCCAGGCGCTGGCCCAGCCGGAAGTGCGCCATCACCGGGTTGCTGCACTGGCGCGCCGGCGGGTTGGTGCCCTTCTTGGCGCGGGTGAGCGCCAGCTTGCGGTCGTCGGCGCACCAGACCGATTCCATCGCCGCGAAGTCGGCCGTGCCCGGCCCCATGCGTGGGAACGCCAGGTACTCGACCGCGATGCCTTCACTGTTGTACTGCTCGATGTCGCCGTGCAGCTTGCGGCAGTAGCCGCATTCGATGTCGGTGAAGACCGTCACCGTGTACTTGGGATTGGCCGGGGCGAACACGATGCGTTCGGATTCCGGGACCTGCGCGAGCAGGCGCTTGCGCAATCCCGCCATCGCCTCCTGTCCCATGTCGCGCTGGGTCTTCAGGTCCAGCAGGGTGCCCTGCAACATGTAGCGGCCGTCGTCCGAGACGTACACCACCTGCCCGCCCACGACGACCTGGCGGAAGCCGGCCAGCGGCGCGGCATCGACCTGTTCGATCGGCACCTGGGCATTGAGCTTGCGGATGGCGGCGATCGCCACCGCTTCGGGCGTGCCCGGTGCCGCCTTGGGCTCCTCGGTCGGCCCCGGGGCTGCAGCGGCGGCGCCGGCCTTGGGCGCGGGCGGGGTCGAGCTCTGGGCGCAGGCGGTCATGCTGAGGCTGCCGGCCAGGGCCAGAATCAGGATCTTCTTCATCACGGGCGAAAGCTAAGGAGGAAAAGCCGATTGTCGCATGCCGTCCGCGCGGGCGCGCCCGATCGTTCAGCCGCGCGGATGATGCCGCGCATGCAGCCGCTTGAGTTTTTCCCGGGCGACCTGGGTGTAGATCTGCGTGGTCGAGAGCGAACTGTGCCCGAGCAGGAGCTGCAGCACGCGCAGGTCGGCACCATGGTTGAGCAAGTGGGTGGCGAAGCTGTGCCTCAACCCGTGCGGCGACAATCGTGCCGGATCGATCCCGGCCGCCGCTGCATAACGCTTGACCAGCGCCCAGAACTGCTGCCGCGACAGGGGGCAGCCATCGCCGCGGACGAACAGCGCTTCGGCGCCGCGGGTGCGCCCCAGCAGCCGTGGGCGCCCCTCGGCCAAATAGCGGTCAATCCGGTCCAGCGCCTGTTCGCCGACCGGGACAAGCCGTTGCTTGCTGCCCTTGCCGGTGACGCGCACCACACCCTGCCGCGGATTGAGCGCCGTCGCAGGCAGCCCGACCAGTTCGCTCACCCGCAGCCCGGTCGCGTACATCAGCTCGAGCATGGCACCGTCGCGCAGGCCTTCGGGGGTCTCGTCGCCGGGAGCAGCCAGCAATGCCTCCACCTGCGATTCGGTCAACGCCTTCGGTAGCGGTTTCGGCAACCGGGGCGGGGCCAGCACGCGGGTCGGGTCGTCCATCCGCCGCCCCCCCCGAACCATCCAGCCGTGGAAAGCGCGCAGCGAGGACAGCAGGCGTGCGTTGCTGCGCGGGCTGTAGCCGTGATGGAAACGCCAGGCGAGGTATTGCTGCAGGCCATCCGCGTCCAGAGCGTCGAGCACCCTGTCTTCGGTCCGCGCCCAGCGCGCCAGGCCTGCCAGGTCGGCGCGATAGCCGTCCTGGGTCGCGCGCGCCAGCCCCTGCTCGGCCCACAACGCATCCAGGCATTCGTCGATCAGGGCGGCGTCGGCCGCATCGAGGGGTGGATGCCGGCTGGCCAGCTGCCGGCGTTCGCTGCTGGTCATCGATCCCATGCACCCGACTTTAGCCGGCACATCCCCGCGCCGCTATCCTGTGCGGATGCCCGACGCCCCGACTTCGCCCCGATCCGCCCATCCCGGCTGGCGCCTGCTGGCGATGCTGTATGACCTGTTTCCGCTGCTTGGCCTGTGGTTCCTGGTCGCGGTGGCGGCGCTGGCGTTCAACCGCGGCGAGGCGATCCGCAGCGGCACCTGGGGCGGCATCCTGGAGCTGCTGGCGCTGCTGGCGGTCACCGGCCTGTACGCCACGACGAGCTGGCGACGCGGCGGGCAGACCATCGGCATGAAGCCCTGGCGCCTGTATGTCACCGATGCCGATGGCCGCGCGCCGGGCCTGGCCCGGCTCTGGCTGCGCTATCTGGTCGGCATCGTGTCGCTGTTGCCCGCCGGGCTGGGCTTCTGGTGGGCGTGGATCGACCGCGAAAGGCTGGCTTGGCACGACCGTGCCAGCGGCACCCGGATGATCCGCGACCCGGGCCGCGACGGACTGGCGGCGGTACGCGGTAGCTGACCCGTCAGCCGGGCTATCCGCTCCTGCGCCGGAACAGCATCCACGACACCGTCAGCATCAGCATCGAAGGCAGCACGTAGGCAACCCGGTAGTCGAACTTGTAGGCGCCGGCCAGCCGCGCCGCCATCTCCTGCAACAGCCAGAACCCGAGCGCGAACACCACGCCGAGGAACAGCCGCTTGCCGAGGCCACCGCTGCGCAACGTGCCGAAGGCGAACGGGATCGCCGCCAGGCAGAGCGCCAGCACGTTCAGCGGATAGAACCAGCGCCCCCAGTAGAAGGCCTCGAACTCGCTCGCGTCCAGGTCGTTGCGCGTGCGGTATTCGATGCTGGACTTGAGGGTCGCCGAATCGAGGAACCGCGGCTTGGCCACGCTGGCCGACAGCGCGACCGAATCGAGCTTCGACGCCCACTTTTCCTGGGCTGTCCGCACCTGCCGCACCGATCGCTCGGCGAACGTGGTGCGCACCACGTCCTTCAACAGCCATCCGCCGGGGCGATGTTCGGCGGTGCCGGCATGGGCGATCGATTTCAGTCGGCCGGCATCGTCGAATTCGTACAGGCGCAGGTCCTTCAGCTCCAGCCATCGGTCGTCGCCGTCGGTCCGCTCCTGGCCGGACTGGGCGTTGAGGAAGACGTCGCCTTCGCGCGCCCAGAGTCCGGAATATTGCGCGACGATCATGTTGGGCGAAGTTGCCGCGGCCTTCAGCGAATTGGCCTTGCGCTCGCCCCAAGGGCCGAGCGTCTCGCCGCTGAGCACCATCAGCAGCGTCAGCACGCCGATGCCAAGGGCCACGGCCACGCTCAGGCGCCGACGCGACAGGCCGAGCGCGCGCAAGGCGGTGAGCTCCGAGCTGGCAGCCAGCTGCCCGAGCCCGAGCAGCGCACCGATCACCGCCGCGGTCGGGAACAACGTGTACATGCGCCGGGGCAGCGTGTAGGCGGAGAACAGGAAGGCATCGCCGAAGCCGTAATGGCCCTTGCCGATGTCGTCGAGCTGTGCCATCAGGCCGCCGCCGCCGAGGACGAAATCCAGCCCGACCAGCACGAACCACACCCCCAGCACGAACGCGAGCAAGGTCCGGGCGATGTACAGGTCGTGGATCTTCGGGAACGGCTTCATCGCCTCCATCTCCGCGGCAGTCGGCCATCGCGGCTGTAGGTCCATATGCCGATGACCAGCGCAGGCAGCACCAGCCACCACAGTCCAAGTCCGATCGGCAGCTTTCCGGTGGCCAGCATGTCGGTGCCCAGCAGCATCAGCTGGATCGACACCAGATAGCCGAGGAAGCCGGTCACCATCCTCCCGTAGCGCGCCTGTCGCGGCGGGCTGCGCGCCAACGGTATCGCCATCAGGGCCAGCGCCAGCGCGATCAGCGGCGGCGCCAGCCGCCAGTGCAATTGCGCACGCGCCGCAAGACTGCCGTCCTCGAACAACTGCCGGGTGGATTTGCGCCGCACATCGGCCAGCTTGCCGTCGGCCTCGCGGTCGGGCATGCGCACATCATTGCTTCCGAAACGCAGCAGACGGAAATCCTGCTCACCGGCCGCCAGCGGCCCCTCCACCTCGAAGCCGTCGCCCAGCGTCAGGTAGCGCTGGCGCGCGCCGTCCAGCGTCAGGCGGCCCTCGGCAGCAGTCGTGACATCCAGACGGCCATTCTTCTCGCGGTAGATGAAGACGCGCTTGAACCGGCTGCCGTCCTGCGCCATTTCGCCGAGGTAGACCACACCGCCGCCGCCCGGCAGCTCGGTGAAGCGCCCGGCTTCAAGTCCGGTGATCAGCAGGTTGCGGTTGGCTTCCTGGATCATCTCGCGCGACGTCCGGTCCGCCCATGGGCCGAGCCACAGCGAACACACGGCCACCACGGCCACCAGCGGCAGCACGATCATCATCAGCGGCTTAAGCAGGCGTCGAGGGCCCACGCCGACCGAAGTCAGCACCGGCATTTCGGCGTCGCGGTACAGCCGGCCCATCGCCATCAGCAGGCCAAGCATGAGCGCCAACGGCAGGATGATCGGCAACCAGGTCAGCAGCACCAGGCCGAGCTGCGCGGCGGTCATGCTGGCAGGCAGCCGGCCGCGGGTGATGTCGCCGAGGACGTCCACGAAGGCGCCGCCGATCATCACGATCAACAGCACGACCAGCGTGGCGAACACCGTCTGGGCGAACTCTCGCAGCAGGTAGCGATCCAGCTTCTGCATCAGGCCATCGTCGGGGGTGGATTAAACTAGGAGGTTCATGCGCCTCGCGGCCCGTCAGGCCGGAGGCGCGAACGATTGTACGCACCACCACATGGAATCTGCTCGATGGCCCTCGAATTCGCCCTGAACGACACCGCCGCCGCATCCACCGCCGTTGATTGCGTGGTGGTCGGCATCTTCACCGACAACAGCCTGACCCCGTCCGCGGCCGCGATCGACGCCGCCAGCGACGGCCGCCTGAAGGCGCTGGCCGGGCGCGGCGACATCGGCGGCAAGGTCGGCCGCACCGCGATGCTGCACGACCTGCCCGGCGTGACCGCCCCGCGCGTTCTGGTGATCGGCCTGGGCGATGCCGGCAAGTTCGGCGTGCCGCAATACCTCAAGGCCGTCGGCGATGCCGCGCGCATGCTCAAGACCGGCACGGTCAAGTCGGCGCTGCTGACCCTGTCCGAAGTCCCGGTCAAGGATCGCGATGCCGCCTGGAACATCCGCCAGGCCGCGATCGCCGCCGACCATGCGATGTACCGCTACACCGCCACGCTGGGCGAAAAGAACAAGAAGCGCGAGGAAAAGGGCCTGGAGCGGCTGGAAATCAGCGGCAACGACGCCCAGGCGCTGGCCCACGGCCAGGCCATCGCCGCCGGCGTCGCCTTCACCCGCGAGCTGGGCAACCTGCCGCCGAACATCTGCAATCCGCAGTACCTGGCCGAGCAGGGCCAGGCCTTCGCCGACCGTTTTGACGGCGTGGAATGCGAAGTGCTGGGCGATGCCGAGATGGAAGCGTTGGGCATGGGCTCGCTGCTCGCCGTGGCCCGCGCATCGACCAACCGCCCCAAGCTGGTGGTGATGAAGTGGAACGGTGGCGGCGACGCCAAGCCCTACGTGCTGGTCGGCAAGGGCATCACCTTCGATACCGGCGGCGTCAACCTGAAGACGCAGGGCGGCATCGAGGAAATGAAGTACGACATGTGCGGCGCCGGCACGGTGCTCGGCACCTTCGTCGCCGCGGTCGGCATGAAGCTGCCGGTGAACCTGATCTGCATCGCCGCCGCGGTTGAGAACGCCATCGACGGCAATGCCTACCGCCCGAGTGATGTCATCACCAGCATGTCTGGCAAGACGATCGAAGTCGGCAATACCGATGCCGAAGGGCGTTTGATCCTGTGCGATGCGTTGACCTATGCGGAGCGCTTCAAGCCCGAAGCCCTGGTCGATGTGGCGACGCTCACCGGCGCGATGGTCGTCGCGCTCGGCAAGTACGCCACCGGCGTCATGACCAAGAAGGACGACGACCTGGCCCGCGAATTGATCGCCGCCGGTGAAACGACGTTCGACCGCGCCTGGCAGATGCCGCTGTGGGACGAATACCAGGGCATGCTCGATTCGCAATTCGCCGACGTCTACAACATCGGTGGCCGCTGGGCCGGCGCGATCACCGCCGGCTGCTTCCTCTCGCGCTTCACCGAAGGTCAGCGCTGGGCGCACATGGACATCGCCGGCGTCTCCAACGGCGACGGCAAGATGGGCATGGCGACCGGCCGCCCGGTGGGCCTGCTGAGCCAGTGGCTGCTGGATCGCGCCAACGCGAACTGATCGAGTGGCCCGGGCGGACTTCTACCTGATCGACAAGCCGCGTTTCCGCGAGGAACCGCTGCTGTTGGTGTGCGAGCTCGCCCGCAAGGCCTTCGATGCCGGCTTCCCCACCCTCGTGCTTGCGCGTGACACCGCGCAGGCCGAGGCGATCGACGACCTGATGTGGTCGTTCGATCCCGATGCCTACCTGCCGCACCAGATCGCCGGCAGCGACGAAGAAGACGAGCTGACGCCCATCCTCATCCTCGCGCCGGACACCGATTTCCCGATGCGCCCGATGGTCATCAACCTGCGCGATACGGTGGTGGAAGGCGATTTCGAGCGCGTGCTGGAAGTCGTCCCCGCCGACCCCGCCGCCCGCGCGCCGCTGCGCGAGCGCTGGAAGCAGTACCAGGCCCGCGGCCTCCAATTGAACAAACACGACATGTGACCCCGATGGACAAGCTTGCCTCCAGCTACCAGCCCGCCGATATCGAAACCCGTCTCTACGCCCAGTGGGAGGCCTCCGGCGTGTTCGCGCCGCAGGGCGACGGCCCGGCCTACACCATCCTGCTGCCGCCGCCGAACGTCACCGGCACGCTGCATATGGGCCACGCCTTCCAGCACACGCTGCAGGACGCACTGATCCGCTACCACCGCATGCGGGGCTACCGCACGCTGTGGCAGATGGGCACCGACCACGCCGGCATCGCGACCGAAATGGTGGTGAACCGCAACCTTGCGCTGGCAGGTAATGGCGAGACACGCGACTCGCTGGGTCGCGAAAAATTCGTCGAAAAAGTGTGGGAGTGGAAGCAGCAGTCCGGCGACACCATCGCGCGGCAGATGCGACGCCTGGGCACCAGCGGCGACTGGTCGCGCAGCGTCTTCACCATGGACCCGATGGCCAGCGAGGCCATTGTCGAGGCCTTCGTGCGCCTGCACGAGCAAGGCCTGATCTATCGCGGCAAGCGCCTGGTCAACTGGGACCCGGTGCTGAAGACCGCGATCTCGGATCTGGAAGTCGAGAACCGTGAAGTGCCCGGCCACATGTGGCACTTCCGATACCCACTCGCCAACGGCCAGACCTACGAATACGTGGAGCGCGATGCCGACGGCAACGTGACCCTGCGCGAGACGCGCGACTACATCGCCATCGCGACGACCCGCCCGGAAACGATGCTGGGCGATGGCGCCATCGCCGTGCATCCGGACGATGCGCGTTACTCGCCGATCGTCGGGATGCTGTGCGAGATCCCGGTCGGTCCGAAGGAACATCGTCGCCTCATCCCGATCATCGCCGACGAATATCCCGATCCGGCGTTCGGCTCCGGCGCGGTCAAGATCACCGGCGCGCACGACTTCAACGACTACCAGGTGGCGATGCGTCATCGCATCCCGCTCTACGCGCTGATGGACGATGCCGCCGCGATGCGCAGCGATGGCCTGTCCTACGCCGAAAGCACCGCGATCGCCTCGCGCGCCGCCCGCGGCGAGGACGTCGGCGATGTCACCACGGTGAACCTGGTGCCCGAGGAACTGCGCGGACTGGATCGCTACGAGGCGCGCAAGCGCGTGATCGCCGCCATCACCGAGGAAGGCCTTGCCGTAGTCGATGCCGAAGGCAATGCCGTCATCGACAACAAACCGATCATGCAGCCGTTCGGCGACCGTAGCGGTCAGGTGATCGAGCCCTTCCTCACCGACCAGTGGTTCGTGAAGATGGATGGCCTCGCCAAGCGCGGTCTGGAATTGGTCGAGTCGGGCGAAGTGAAGTTCGTGCCGGCCAACTGGATCAACACCTACCGCCACTGGCTGGAGAACATCCAGGACTGGACGATCTCGCGCCAGCTCTGGTGGGGCCACCGCATCCCCGCGTGGACCGATGAAATCGGCAACACCTATGTCGGTCGCAGCGAGGCCGAGGTGCGCGAGAAGCACGGGCTCGGCGATGTCGCCTTGGCGCAGGACCCGGACGTCTTGGAAACCTGGTTTTCTTCGGCGATGTTCCCGTTCTCGACCCAAGGCTGGCCGAACGAAGACGCGATGGGCGAGCTCGGCTTCGACATCGCGCTGCCGACCAGCGTGCTGGTCACCGGCTTCGACATCATCTTCTTCTGGGTGGCGCGCATGATCATGATGACCGACCAGCTGGTCGGCCGCGTTCCGTTTCGCGATGTCTACATCACCGGCCTCGTCCGCGACAAGGACGGCCAGAAGATGTCGAAGTCGAAGGGCAACATCCTCGACCCGCTCGACATCATCGACGGCATCGAGCTGGATGCTCTCGTCGCCAAACGCACCGTTGGCCTGATGAAGCCGACCGATGCGCCGAAGATCGAGAAGGCCACACGCAAGGAGTTCCCGGAAGGGATTCCGGCATTCGGTGCCGATGCGCTGCGCTTCACCATGGCCGCGCTGGCGGGCCCGGGCCGCGACATCAAGTTCGACCTGCAGCGCGCCGAGGGCTACAAGAACTTCTGCAACAAGCTGTGGAACGCCACGCGCTTCGTGTTGATGAACACCGAAGGCTTCAGCGCCCACGGCGCGCCGCAACCCAAGACCGATGCCGAGCGCTGGATCCTGTCGCAGCTGGATACCGCCAGCCGCGAAGCGGGCGAGCACTTCGCCAGCTATCGCTTCGACCTGCTCTCGCAAACCCTGTACGAATTCGCCTGGAACCAGTTCTGCGACTGGTTCGTCGAGCTCGCCAAGCCGGCGCTCAATGGCGAGGACAAGGTGGCCGCCGACAGCACGCGCCACACGCTGTTGTTCGTGCTGGAGCGCCTGCTGCGCCTGTTGCATCCGCTGACCCCCTTCGTCACCGAGGAACTGTGGCAGCAGGTCGCGCCGAAGCTCGGCATCGCCGGCGACAGCGTCATGAGCCAGCTATATCCGCGGACCGGCGAGATCGGCGCCGCCGATTACGCCACCGCCGATGCCGACATCGAGTGGCTGAAGGCAATGGTCTCCGCGCTGCGCCGCGTGCGCAGCGAGCTGGGCGTGTCGCCGGGCAAGCAAGTGCGCCTGCTGGTACGTGGCGGCGGTGAAAGCGAATGCGCACGCCTGGGCCGCTTCGATGCCTCGCTCAAGTTCCTTTCGCGCATCGAGGCCATCGATGTGCTGCAGGGCGAGCCGCCAGCCTCCGCCGCCGCGCGCGTGGGCGAGCTGGACCTGTTCGTGCCGCTGGAAGGCCTGGTGGATCTCGGCGCGGAGCGCAGCCGCATCGACAAGGAACTGAAGAAGGTCGAAGCCGAGCTCGCCAAATCGAAGAACAAGCTGGCCAGCGAGACCTTCGTGGCGAATGCACCCGCCGCCGTGGTCGAACAGGAGCGCACACGCCTGACCGAATGGGCCGCGCAAGTGGATGCACTGACCGCGCAGCGCAAGCGACTAGGCTAATCCAGCAGCTCCATCGCCATCACGATGGCGTCCTCGCGACGCCCGTCGTGGTCCGGGTAGTAGCGCGGGCGCCGGCCGATCTCGTTGAAGCCTTCGTCGTGGTAGAGCGCGATGGCCTGCGGATTGGACGGGCGCACCTCGAGGAACATCCGTTCGGCACCCTGGCCGCGCGCGACCTGGCGCATCGCGCGCAGCAGCCGGCGACCCTGGCCGCGAGACTGCAGCTCCGGATCGATGCACAGGTTGAGCAGGTGCGCCTCGCCCGCCTGCACGCTGGCGGCGGCATAGCCGACCAGGCCCGCTTCGTCCTCGAGCACCCACATCGCGTAGCCGGCGCGCAGGCAGTCGCGGAAATTGCCCGGCGTCCACGGAAAGGGGTACGCGCGCAATTCGATCTGCATCACCGCGTCGATGTCGGCATCGCACAGCCGCCGCAATCGCGGCGCGACGGGTGCCGGTCTGGCATTCATGGGCCGCGACGCGCCCCGCGCAGCCGCGGCCACAGCGCGCGCTTTACCGCCGGTTCGCGCAGGCGCTCGTAGCCGGGCAGTGCGATTCCGGTCTCCGACAGGGTCTGCGGGGTCATTCCGGCCGCACGGGCCAGCATCGCGGCAACGCGCGGGTCGGGCGGCGGCGGCGGTTCGCTGCCCGGCACATGCGGCACCCAGGCCGACAAGCCCAGCTCTGCCAGAGCCTCGCGCTGGAACGCATCCCAACTCACGCCGATTCCGCACCGCGGCGGCGGCGACGCAGGAGCGCCATCAACGGGCCGGAAAGGGCGTACAGACCGAACACCGCCAGCAGGGTCTGCGGCGGATACAGCGCCAAGGCGATCAGCGCCGCAACCACCAGCAACAGCGTTCCGAAGGGCACGCGCTCGCCCTGCGCGCCGCGCCTGCTGCCCTTGAAGCTGGTGTAGCGCAGGTTGCTGACCATCAACAGGGCCACCGCCACGGTCACGCCGATCGCCCAGTAGCGCACGGATGCACCCTGCCACCCTTCGTCGTGCAGCGTCCAGACGAAGCTGGCCATGATCGCCGCCGCGGCCGGGCTGGCCAGCCCGACGAACCAGCGCTTGTCGACCACGCTCACCTGGCTGTTGAAGCGCGCCAGACGCAGCGCCGCGCAGGCGGCGTAGAGAAACGCCGCCAGCCATCCCAGCTTGCCGGGTGCCGCGCCGTCGAGCCGCATGTATTGCAGTGCCCAGTGGTACATCACCAGCGCCGGCGCCATGCCGAAGCTGACGAGGTCCGCCAATGAGTCGTACTGCACCCCGAAGTCGCTCTGGGTATTGGTCAGCCTGGCCACACGGCCATCGATGCCATCCAGGATCGCGGCAATGAAGACCGCCACGCAGGCGTGCTCGAACTTGCCCTGCCCGGCGGCGATGATGGCGTAGAAACCCGCGAACAACCCGCCGGTAGTGAAGAGATTCGGCAACAGGTAGACCGCCCGCGGCGGTCGGCGGTGCGGCGCTTGCAGGGAATCGGATTCGCTCATGGCCGCAGTTTACCGGTACAACCGCGCTTGAACGGGGGTTCCCGCGCACTTGCACGGCGCGTGCGACGAGGGTGGAATGGGGGCAGGCTTCCGCGAGGCACCGCCATGCGCATTTCCGTCTCCTTACCCGTCCTGATCCTTGTCGCGCTGTCCGCATGCCCCATCGGATCAGCGCTCGCCCAGCAGCGGATCTACCAATGGCAGGATGCCGCCGGGCGCACCCACTACTCCAGCACGCCGCCGGTCTCCGGCCGCTACAGCGTGCGCGGCGTCCATGCCCGCGACATGCAGCCGGCCTTGGCGGCGGCCGGACCGGCCGCCGCCAAGGAGCCGCCGCAATGCGCACCGGCGCGACGCAACCTGGAGCTGCTCAGGGGCGAAGGCATCGTGCAAATGGACGGCGACGGCGACGGCAAGCCCGATCGCGCCCTGAACGCGACCGAACGCGCCGCACAGGCCAGGATCGCCGAATCCATACTCGCCGCCGATTGCACGCCGACCGCGGCCGTACCGGCCGGCAACCGCTAGCCCGCCACGCGGGGCGCGCGTGGCAAAATGCGGGACTGTTTTCCCGCGAGTCCCGCCATGCGCCTGTCGCAGTTCCACCTGCATACCGAAAAGGAAACCCCGGCCGAAGCCGAGATCGTCAGCCACAAGCTGATGCTGAAGGCTGGCATGATCCGCAAACTGGCGGCCGGCCTGTACACCTGGTCACCGCTGGGGCTGCGCGTGCTGCGCAAGGTGGAAACCGTGGTGCGCGAGGAAATGAACCGTTCCGGCGCCATCGAAATCCTCATGCCCACGATCCAGCCGAAGGAGCTGTGGGAGGAGACCGGACGCTGGGAGAAATTCGGCGGGCAGCTTCTGAAAATCAGCGACCGCAAGGAGGCGGATTATTGCTACGCCCCGACCGCGGAGGAAGTCGTCACCGATTTCGCGCGCCACGAGCTGTCCAGCTACAAGCAGTTGCCGATCAATCTCTATCAGATCCAGACCAAGTTCCGCGACGAGATCCGCCCGCGTTTCGGCGTGATGCGCGCGCGCGAATTCCTGATGAAGGATGCCTACTCCTTCCATCTGGACGAGCCCTCGTTGCAGGCCGAATACCGCAACATGTACGACACCTATTCGCGCATTTTCTCCCGCCTCGGCCTGAAATTCCGCGCGGTATTCGCCGATACCGGCGCGATCGGTGGCTCGGCATCGCACGAATTCCACGTCCTGGCTGATTCCGGCGAGGACGCCATCGCGTTTTCCGATGCCTCGGATTACGCCGCCAACGTGGAACTGGCCGAAGCCCTCGCCCCCGGCGACCGCCCCGCGACAAGTGAAGCACTGCGCAAGATCGATACCCCGACGCAGAAAACCTGCGAGGACCTGGCCGCACTGATGGGCATCCCGCTCCAGCGCACGGTCAAATCGGTCGCGGTCATGGGCGAGGATGGCGAAGGCGCGCCGCAGTTCGCGTTGGCGCTGGTGCGTGGCGACCATACCGTCAACGAGATCAAGCTGGCCAAGCTGGCCGGCCTTGCCGATTATCGCCTCGCCACCGAGGCGGAAATCCGTGAAAACCTCGGCGCATCGCCCGGTTTCCTCGGCCCGCTTGATCCGCCGAAGCCGATCCGCGTCATCGCCGACCGCAGCGTGGCCGCCATGGCCGATTTCGTCGTCGGCGCCAACGAGGACGGTTTCCACATCGCCGGCGTCAACTGGGGTCGCGATTTGCCCGAGCCCGAGACCGCCGACATCCGCAATGCCATCGAAGGCGACCCCTCGCCCGACGGCCACGGCAAACTCGGCATCGCCCGCGGCATCGAGGTCGGCCACGTGTTCGCGCTGGGCGACAAGTATTCCAAGGCGATGGCCTGCACCGTGCTGGACGCGCAGGGCAAGCCGGTGAATCCGCTGATGGGCTGCTACGGCATCGGGGTTTCCCGCATCGTGGCCGCGGCGATCGAGCAGAACCACGACGAGGCCGGCATCCGCTGGCCCGAGGCGATGGCGCCATGGAAGGTCGCGGTGTGCGTGATCAACCCGAAGGGCAATGCCGAAGTCGCCGAAGCGGCGGAAAACCTCTACCGGGATTTGCAGGCGTCCGGCATCGATACCGTGCTGGACGACCGCGGCCTGCGGCCGGGCGCGATGTTCGCCGACATGGAATTGATCGGCATCCCGCACCGCGTGGTGGTGTCCGAGCGCGGCGTGGCGGCGGGGACGTTCGAATATCGCAGCCGCAACGGATCGGAATCGGAAAACCTCGACAGTAAAACCCTCGCGGAGCGCATTGGCGGCTGAGCGGGTTTTCCGCGTGATTGCGCCGCGATTATCCACTGATTATGATCGTCGGTCGGCAGGATGCCGTTCGTTTCATTCCATCAGATAATCGAAGGCATCAATCACCGTGAATATCAATTCGCTCAACTCGAAGGAACTCACCGACCTGATCAGTCAGGCCAGCAAGCGCAAGAAAGTGCTGGCCAAGCGCAAGCCGATCAGCCAGGTGCGCGCCGCCATCAACCGCATCGTCCGCACCTCCGGCTACACCATGGAAGAGCTGTACGACGCCAAGGCCATCGCACCGGCGAAAGCCCGCAGGTCGTCCGGCACCGCCGGGAAGAAGACGGCCGGCAAGCCCCGCGGCAAGGTACCGCCGAAGTACCGCAATCCGGCCAAGCCGACCGAGACCTGGAGCGGCCGCGGCAAGCATCCGCGCTGGCTGGCCGCCTACGTGGCGCAAGGCCGCGACCTGGCGGAGTTCCTGATCAAGTAGTAGGAAATGATCGCCGGCCCTGGCCGGCCGTCATCACCGAAAGGCGCCTTGCGGCGCCTTTTCCTTTTGCGCCCGCCGGAGGCGAACCACGCCCGGTCAGAGGTTTCGGCGCGCCGGCACCAGCAGGTTGCCGAACATCAGCCCGGCGACCAATGCCATCAGGATGTTCAACACGGCCATCAGCGCCGCCTGCCCCGCGCTCAGATCCTGCTGCTGCATCAGCGAGATGAGTCCGCGGAAACTCACGCTTCCCGGCACCAGCAGGATGATGCCGGGAAGCCGGATCAACGCGCCCGGCCGATTGCGCCAGCGGGCGTAGAGGTTGCCGGCGACCGTCATGCAGAACGCGCTCAGGAAAACCCCGGCGACATCGCCCCACCACATGCCGCCGATGCGCGAAATGAGATAGCCGCCCGCCGCCGCCGCCATCACCAGCGGATAATCGCGCCGCGCCGCGCGGAAAGCCACCGCGAAGGCGTACCCGCCGACCAGCAGGCCCAGCCATTCGACCCATTCGGGCTGCGGACGCGCGTACACGATCTCCGGCTCCAGCCCGAGCAGCCGCGAAAGCATGAGGGTGAGCATGGTCCCGATGGTGAGCTTGAGGATGGTGGTCATCGCGCCAGCCAGGCGCGCCGTCCCCGCCACCAGGTGCTGGCTGGTCAATTCGCTGACCGCATTGGTCAGCGCCATGCCGGGCAGCAACACGATCACGGAGGCGATGATCACTGTGTTCATGTTCAACGGCCCGATGAAGCTCGCCACGCATACCGCCACCGCCGCGGCGAACATCCCCGCCAGCGCCTCCAGCGGCTCGCGCAGGCGCAGCCGGCTTTCGGACAGCTGGTCGAGCACTCCGATCCCGAGACCGGCGACCGATGCAGTGGCGATGTCCAGCCAAGGCAGGCGCAGCAGGCAACCCACCGCCGCGGCCACCATCGCGAATGCCGCGACCTGCATCACCCGCCACCGCGCGGTCCGCGGCAACTCGATGCGCTCCAGAGCATCGCGGCCCTCGGCCACGCCCATCCGGCCGGCCACCACGTCTTCGGCGATGCGATCAGCCCGCGACAGGCGCGACAGATCGGTGTCGCCGGGCGGCATCCGGATCACGCGCGTGAGGTCGGGAGCCTGCAGGTTGGCCGGGTCGCGGAAGGTCAGGATCATGCCGGTCGGATTGACCCAGGGCTCGCATTCCACGTCGAGCCGGGCCGCCACCCCGAGCAACGCACCCTCAAGCCGCTGGGCGGTGGTGCCATAGGCGTGGAGCCGCTCCGCAAGCTCGGTCAGGAAGGCGATGCGGTCACCATGCGGCACCTGCGAAAGGTCGGAATCGGGCATCGCGACAGCATGACATGGCCGCCCCGCCTTGCGTATCTCCATCCCGGCGTCACGCCCAACCGATACCATGCACGGCACATGGCGAATGCATCCACACGACCGACCGCCGACTACAGCCCGGAGACGGGCGAGTTGCGCCTGCTCGGCGATTGGACGCTGGCCAATGCCGCGGATGTGGAGCGCACCGTGGACGGCTTGCCGCCGGATCCGCGCACGGTCGACGCCTGCGGCATGTGCCAGATCGATTCGCTCGGCGTCCTGCAGCTGCAGCGCTATGCGCGCGCCCATCGCCTGGGTGCCGAGGTCTTCCGCCTGCGCGACGAACACCAGACCCTGGTCAAGGCGATCGTCGACGTCTCCCCGGACCGCCCGAAGCGGCGCCGCGATTACGGCTTCAAGGCCGCACTGGGCCGGCTCGGCTATGCGGTCGTGGACAACTGGAACGAGATCATCGCGCTGGTCAGCTTTCTCGGCGAGAACCTGTCCAAGCTGTTGCGCACCCTGAGGCAACCGCGCCGCCTGCGGATCACCAGCATCGTCCACCACATGGAGCAGGTCGGATTGGACGCAGTGCCGCTGGTCCTGCTACTGACCTACCTGGTGGGCGCGGTGCTGGCCTTCCTCGGCGCCAACATCCTGGAGGATTTCGGGGCGACGATCCTCGTCGTCGAACTGGTGAACATCGCCTTCCTGCGCGAATTCGCCGTGCTGCTGACCGCCATCCTGCTGGCCGGCCGCACCGCCAGCGCGTTCACAGCGCAGATCGGGGCGATGGTCAGCCGCGAGGAAGTGGACGCGATCCGCACGCTCGGCCTCGACCCGATCGACTTGCTGGTCATTCCGCGCCTCATCGCGCTGCTGCTGATGCTGCCCTTGCTGACTTTCCTCGCGATGATCGCCGGCCTGCTCGGCGGCCTGTCCGTCGGCGCCTTCAGCCTGGATATCCCGCCGCAGGCCTACCTGGCCCGGATGGAACAGACCATCGAACTGGAGGATTTCCTGGTCGGCATGTCGAAGGCGCCGATCTTCGCGCTGGTGATCGGGCTGATCGGCTGCCTGGAAGGATTGCAGGTCCAGGGCACCGCACAATCGGTCGGCGAGCGCACCACCTCGAGCGTGGTGCAGACCATTTCGCTGGTGATCGTGATCGACGCATTCGCGGCGATCTGGTTCATGCACATGGGCTGGTGACATGGAAAACGCCGCCTTCACCCCCGTGCAAGATGCCCCGCCGCCCTCGCAAGACACCGAGACGGCGATCCGCGTACGCGAGCTGGTCAACCGCTTCGGCGACCAGCTGGTGCACGACCGCCTGGACCTGGACGTGCGCCGCGGCGAGATCCAGGGGATCGTCGGCGGCTCGGGTACCGGCAAATCGGTATTGATGCGCTCGATCCTGGGGCTGCGCAGGCCCGATGCCGGCGAGATCTCGGTGCTCGGCATCAATGCGCGCTCCGAGCGGCCGTCCGACCGGCTCGCCATCGAGCGCAACACCGGCGTGCTGTTCCAGGACGGCGCCCTGTTCTCCTCGCTCACCGTGGGCGAGAACGTCGAGGTGCCGCTCAAGGAACACCACCCGGCGCTCTCGAACGGGTTGCGCTACGAGCTGGCCCTGCTCAAGGTCAAGCTCTCCGGCCTGCCGGCCGATGCGTTCGACAAGCTGCCTTCGCAATTGTCCGGCGGCATGCGCAAGCGCGCCGGGCTGGCGCGCGCGCTGGCGCTTGATCCGCCGCTGCTGTTCCTGGACGAACCCACCGCCGGCCTCGACCCGATCGGCGCCGCGGCCTTCGACGAACTGATCCTGGCGCTGCGCGCAGCGCTCGGCTTGACCGTGTTCCTGATCACCCACGACCTCGATACCCTCTACACCATCTGCGACCGCGTGGCGGTGCTGGCGGACCACAAGGTGCTGGTGAACGCGCCGCTGGCGGAAGTCGAAGCGTTCGACCACCCCTGGGTACAGGAATATTTCCACGGGCCGCGCGCACGCGCCGCCAAATCCGCAGCGCGCGGCGAACGCCGCGACTTGGAGCATTAGAACGATGGAAACCAAGGCCAACTACGTCCTCATAGGCTCGTTCACCATCCTGATCACCGCGTTCCTGCTCGGCTTCGCACTTTGGGCGGCGAAGTACTCGTCCGACCAGACCTGGCAGCGCTACCAGGTGATCTTCAACGAACCGGTCACCGGTCTCACCGAAGGCAGCTCGGTGCAGTACAACGGCATTTCCATCGGCACGGTGGACCAGCTCAAGCTCGACGCGCGTGATCCACGCCGCGTTCAGGCGATGCTGAAGCTGGAAGCCGATGCCCCGATCAAGGTCGACACGCGCGCCAAGATGTCGCAGGCCGGGTTGACCGGCAGCCCCTTCATCCAGCTCACCGGCGGCAGTCCGGACGCACCGATGCTGCGGCCGCGCGACCGCAACGAGATCCCGGTGATCCAGACCGAACCCTCGGCATTGCAGAACATCGCCGACACCGCCAACAAGCTGGTGGCCCGGCTGGACCAGATGCTGAGCGAAGAGAACATTCAGCGCATTTCCGACACGCTTGAGAACCTCCGCGCGACCACCGATGCGATCAGCGGCCAGCGCGAGGACATCCGCGAGCTGTTGCAGAACGCGCGCCTGGCCAGCGAGGACCTCAGGAAGACACTCGCCACCACCAACGGCGCCCTCGAAAAAGTCGACCGCGACGTGATCGCAAGGCTGCCAGGGACGATGGACAAACTGGACCGCGCCATCGCTTCGTTCGAATCCGCCGGTGCGGGCGCCAACGCGCTGGTCGCCGAAAACCGCGCACCGCTGCGCAGCTTCACTCGCGACGGCCTGCAGCAGATCGCGCCGACGCTTTCCGAACTGCGCAGCCTGATGCGCGACATCAAGCAGATCACCGATCGCCTCGACGGCAATCCGGCAGGCTACCTGCTCGGCCGCGAACAACCCAAGGAGTTCACGCCGAAATGAACATCCCCTCCTCGCTCCTCCTGCGCGGCCTGCTGGCAGCCGGCCTCCTCGCGATGGCCGGCTGCGGCATCGTGCCGAAGAAAACCGAGATCGCGATCTACGACCCGCAGCCGAACATCCAGGCCGATGCCGGCTGGCCCCGGGTCGCCGCACAGTTGGTGGTACTGCGCCCCAGCGCCGGGCGCCTGGGCAACAGCGCGCGGATCATGGTCCGCCCGACCCCCGGCGAGATCCAGGTCTACAAGGGCGCGATCTGGTCGCAGCCGGCACCGGACCTGCTGCAGGACGCCATCGTCAGCACGCTCGAGGACAGCCACAAGCTGGCCGGCGTGGCGCGACGCGGCGGCGGCATCGCGGGCGATTACGACCTCGCCATCGACATCCGCCGCTTCGATGCGGATTACGCCGGGCGCGCCGTGCCCGATGCGGTGATCGAGGTGTCGGCAAGCCTCATCCAAAATGGCGAGAACCGCATCCTGGCGACCCGGGTGTTCAGGCGGTCCTCGTCCGCCGCCCGCGCCGATATCGGCGATGTCAGCCGCGCGTTCTCGCAATCGCTCGAGGGCATCACCCGCGACATCTCCGGCTGGACGCTGACTACCCTGCAGCAAAGCGCCGGCCAATGAGTCCTATCCGACCGCATCGCTCGACAGGTGCCGGAACGTCAAATTGATGCGCGGCGCGACCGGCTTCGCCGTGCGCGGCAATGCATGGCGGTAACGGCGCTGGCTGTCGCCCGACATCAGCAACAGGTCGCCGTTCGCGAGGTCGAACGCATGGCGACCTCCTTGCGCATCCTTCAGCACGAAGCGCCGCGTGCCGCCCAGGCTAAGCGATGCGATCAGGGGCGCATCGCCCAGTTCCGGCTCGTCGTCACGGTGCCAGCCCATCGCGTCGCGGCCGTCGCGATACAGGTTGGCGAGGACGCTGTTGAAAACGCCCCTGCACTCGGCTTCGAGCCGTGCCCGCAGCGGCACCAGCAAGGCCGGCCATGGGTGCGGTTGATGGCGCGTGCCGGAATAGCCGTACACGGCGCCGGCATCGCCTATCCAGCAGGACAGGCGCGGTGAAGCGATTTCGCGCCCGAACATCCGGATGCGGTGGACATCCCATCGCACGGCATCGCGCAGGCCCGCGAACAGCGCATCGGCTTCGCCCTGCCGCAACCAGCCGGGGCGATATTCGATGCCGGGAAGCGCGCGGGGCGTCATTCCCGCATCCTGCGGATTTGCCGCCCCCGTCGCAAACCCGGACAATCCGGGCAGTAGAGGAGAAAGCGCAATGAACGAGAACAGCCCACCCGAAATCGAACGCGACGTCATGGAATACGACGTGGTGGTGGTGGGCGCGGGCCCGGCCGGCCTGTCCTTCGCCATCCGCCTCAAGCAACTGAGCCCCGAAACCACCGTCTGCGTGATCGAGAAAGGCGCGACGGTCGGTGCGCACATCCTTTCCGGGGCGGTGATCGAACCCGGTCCGCTGGATGCCCTGCTCCCCGGCTGGCGCGAAGCGCCGCCGCCGATTTGCGTGCCGGCGAAGGATGACGAGTTCTGGATGCTGTCCAGGACCGGCCAGCGCAAGCTGCCCTTGCCGCCCGGCATGCACAACACCGGCAACTTCATCGTCTCGCTCGGCGCGATGTGCGCGTGGCTCGCTCCTCAGGCCGAGGCCTTGGGCGTCGAGGTGTTCCCCGGCTTCGCGGCCGCCGAAACCCTGCACGATGACAGCGGCAAGGTCATCGGCGTGCGCATCGGCGACATGGGCGTCGCCAAGGACGGCAGCCACAAGCCAAGCTTCACGCCCGGCATCGACATCCATGCCAAGGTCACCATCCTCGCCGAAGGCGCGCGCGGATCGCTGACCAAGCAGCTGGTGAAGCGTTTCGGGCTGGATGCGGAATCGGACCCGCAGAGCTACTCCATCGGCATCAAGGAGCTCTGGCAGGTGCCGGAGGATCGCGTCACACCCGGCAAGATCGTGCACACGCTGGGTTGGCCGGCCGACAACCACACCTACGGCGGCAGCTTCGTCTATCACCTCGAGGGCGGACGCGTCGCTTTGGGCTATGTCAGCGGCCTCGACTACCACGACCCCGAATACAAGCCGTGGGAAGCCTTCCAGCAATGGAAGGCGCATCCCTTGATCGCGCCGCTGCTGGAAGGCGGCAGCATCGTCTCCGCCGGCGCGCGCGCGATCGTCACCGGCGGCTGGCAGTCCTTGCCCAAGGTGGAGATGCCGGGTGCACTGCTGATCGGCGATGGCGCGGGCCTGCTCAACGTCCCGAAGGTCAAGGGCACGCACCAGGCCATCAAGTCCGGGATGATGGCGGCCGAACACCTGGTCGCTACGCAACTGGCACCGGAAGGCTTCGACGCCAAGCTGCGCGGCTCCGACGTCATGGCCGAGCTGCGCAAGGTGCGCAACATCAAGCCCGGCTTCAAGAAGGGCTTCTGGTTCGGCATGGCGAATGCCGCATGGGAAACCGTCACCGGCGGCCTGTCGCCCTGGACGCTCAAGCAGACCGCGGATTACGCATCGCTGGACCGCCTGGGCACCGCGGAGCCGGAACGCGACTACGTGCAGCGCACCCTGCCCCCGCGCGATCGCCTGCAGGGCGTGTTCTATGCGTCGACGTCACATGACGAGGATCAGCCGATTCATTTGAAGGTCGCCGACACCGACATCTGCGCCACCCGCTGCGTGGAGGAATACGACAACCCCTGCACGCGCTTCTGCCCGGCGGCCGTGTACGAAATGGTGGAGGATGCCTCCAAGCCGCACGGCAAGCGCCTGCAGATCAATTCCGCGAATTGCGTGCACTGCAAGACCTGCGACATCAAGGATCCATACGAGATCATCACCTGGGTGACGCCGGAGGGCGGTTCGGGACCGAACTACCAGAACCTGTGATGCCGCTTGTCGAATGAACAAACGCCGCCCATGGGCGGCGTTTTCCTTGCACGGGATGTCGCTTCGCTCAGTGCAGCGGCACGCCGGTCTTTTCCTTCGCTTCGTCCGCGCTGACGCCGGGTGCCAGCTCGACCGTCTTCAAGCCTTGCGGCGTGACATCGAACACGCCCAGCTCCGTGATGATGCGGTTGACCACGCCAAGGCCGGTCAGCGGCAGCGTGCACTCCGGCAGGATCTTCGGTGCGCCCGCCTTGGTCGTGTGCTCCATCAGCACCACCACGCGCTTCACGCCGGCCACCAGGTCCATTGCGCCGCCCATGCCCTTGACCATCTTGCCGGGCACCATCCAGTTGGCCAGGTCGCCCTTGTCGGTCACTTCCATCGCACCGAGGATGGCGAGGTCGATGTGGCCGCCGCGGATCATCGCGAACGAATCGTGG
>DAIRVA010000040.1:0-21101 GCA_036803045.1 Lysobacter sp.
GCGACACGCCGAACTTCATCGGCAACCGCATCGGCGTGTTCTCGATCCTCGCCACGATGCATCACACCGCGCAGTCAAACCTCGGCTTCGACACCGTCGATGCACTGACCGGCCCGTTGCTGGGCCGACCGAAGTCCGCGACGTATCGCACCGCGGATGTGGTCGGCCTCGACACCATGGGCCACGTCATCCAGACCATGGCCGACACGCTGCCGGAAGACCCGTGGCACAAGTATTTCGCCGCGCCCGCGTGGTTGAAGGCGCTGGTGGAGAAAGGCGCACTCGGCCAGAAGACCGGCGCCGGCATCTATCGCAAGATCGGCAAGGACATCCTGGTGCTGGATGTCGCCAAGCAGGATTACGCCCCGCAAGGTGATGGCGCCGCGCCGGAAGTCGTCGAGATCCTGAAGGAAAAGGATCCCGCGAAGAAGTTCGCCGCGCTGCGTGCCAGCGAGCACCCGCAAGCGAAGTTCCTGTGGGCGATCTTCCGCGACCTGTTCCACTACAGCGCTTATCACTTGAAGGACATCGCCGAGACCGCGCGTGATGTGGATCTCGCGATCCGCTGGGGCTATGGCTGGAAGCTCGGCCCGTTCGAGACCTGGCAGGCCGCGGGCTGGAAGCAGGTCGCCGAGTGGATCAACGAGGACATCGCCGCCGGCAAGGCCATGAGCGATGCACCGCTCCCAGAGTGGGCGTTGAAGCTGCCAAATGGCGTTTATTCCGAACGCGGCAGCTTCAGCCCGACCAAGGATGACTTCATCGCCCGCTCCGCCCTGCCCGTCTACCAGCGCCAGCGCTTCCCCGACCCGGTACTGGGCGAGAAGCCGGTGCAAGGCACGACCATGTGGGAAAACGAAGGCGTGCGCCTGTGGGCCGACGATGGCGACGACATCGCCGTGGTCAGCTTCAAGACCAAGCTGCACACCGTCAACGATCACGTCCTCAATGGCCTGCAGGAAGCGATCCGCATCGCCGAGAAGCAGTTCAAGGGCCTGGTGATCTGGCAGGCGGCCGAGCCGTTCTCCGCCGGCGCCGACCTCGCGGGTGCGATGGGCCTGGTCAAGGACGGCAAGATCGACGAATTCGAAGCGATGGTCGCCAATTTCCAAAGGACCAGCCAAGCAATCAAGTATTCGCTGGTGCCGGTCGTCGCGGCCGTGCGCGGCATGGCGCTCGGCGGTGGCTGCGAATTCCAGATGCATTCGGCCAAGACCGTCGCGCATCTGGAGAGCTACATCGGTCTGGTCGAAGCGGGCGTTGGCCTGCTGCCGGCCGGTGGCGGGTTGAAGGAATTCGCGGTGCGCGCTTCGCAGGCCGCGGGCCCGAATGGCGATGTCTTCGCAGAACTCAAGAAGGGTTTCGAAGATGCCGCGATGGCCAAGGTCTCGACCTCCGCATTGGAGGCCAAGGAGCTTGGCCTGATGCGTCCCGGTGATCGCGTGGTGATGAACGCGTTTGAGCTGCTCGACATCGCCAAGGCCGAAGCCAAGGCGATGGCCGAAGCCGGCTATCGTCCGCCGCTGCCCGCTCGCAACATCCGCGTCGCCGGCGACGTCGGCATCGCCACCTTCAAGATGATGCTGGTGAACATGCTGGAAGGCCGCCTCATCAGCGAATACGACTACGAGCTCGCCTCGCGCATCGCCACGGTGATCTGCGGCGGCGAGGTGGACCGCAATTCGACCGTCGACGAGGAATGGCTGATCCGCCTCGAACGCAAGCACTTCGTCGAACTGGCGCAGCAACCCAAGACCCAGGCCCGCATCGAGCACATGCTCAAGACCAGCAAGCCGCTGCGCAACTGACCCGCGACGACGACAAGGACACGACATCATGAGCAAGCAAATCCAAGAGGCCTACATCGTCGCCGCCACCCGCACCCCGGTGGGCAAGGCGCCGAAAGGCATGTTCCGCAATACCCGTCCCGACGACCTGCTGGCACACGTGCTGAAGTCGGTCGTGGCGCAGGCGCCGGGCATCGACACCTCGCGCATCGATGACGCGATCATCGGTTGCGCGATGCCGGAAGCCGAGCAAGGCATGAACGTGGCGCGCATCGGCGTGCTGCTGGCCGGCCTGCCGGACGTCGTGGCCGCGCAGACGGTGAACCGTTTCTGCTCCTCCGGCCTGCAGGCGGTGGCGATGGCCGCCGACCAGATTCGCCTCGGCAACGCCGACCTGATGCTGGCGGGCGGCACCGAATCGATGTCGATGGTGCCGATGATGGGCAACAAGGTGGCGCTCTCGCCGCAGGTGTTCGCCAACAGCAACGAGAACGTGGCCATCGCCTACGGCATGGGCATCACCGCGGAAAAAGTGGCCGAGGAATGGAAAGTCAGCCGCGAGGACCAGGACGCCTTCGCCGTCGCATCCAACGAGAAGGCGCTGGCCGCCGTCGCGCGCGGCGAGTTCAAGCAGGAAATCTCGCCCTACGACATCGTCAGCCACCTGCCTGACATCTCCGATGACCGCATCCTGACCCGGGAGCGCATCGCAGACACCGACGAAGGCCCGCGCCCGGGCACGACGATGGAAGTGCTGGGCAAGCTGCGCCCGGTGTTCCGCAATGCGCAGTTCGGCGGCAGCGTGACCGCTGGCAACAGCTCGCAGATGAGCGATGGCGCGGCCGCCGTGCTGCTCGCCTCCGAGCAGGCGATCAAGGATTACGGCCTGACCCCCTTGGCCCGCTTCGTCAGCTTCTCGGTCGCCGGCGTGCGTCCGGAAGTGATGGGCATCGGGCCGATCGCCGCGATCCCGAAGGCGCTGAAGCAGGCCGGCCTCACCAAGGACCAGATCGACTGGATCGAGCTCAACGAAGCCTTCGCCGCACAGGCGCTGGCCGTCATCCGCGATTCCGAGCTGGACCCGGCCAAGGTGAATCCGCTGGGCGGCGCTATCGCGCTGGGCCATCCACTGGGCGCAACCGGTGCGATCCGCACGGCGACCATCGTGCACGGCCTGCGCCGTCATCAAAAGAAGTTCGGCCTGGTGACGATGTGCATCGGCACCGGCATGGGCGCGGCGGGGATTTTCGAGGCGCTCTGACCAGGTCGCTGTGGACAGGCCGGGATGCCCGGCCTGTCGGATCGGACCGACCTCAGGCCAAGCGCGCGCCGTCCGGCACCGGGCGTTCGGTCGTGGTGACGACGACGCCATCCTCGGTGTGGAATCCGGTCAGCAGGAATTCCGACTCGAAGCCTGCGATCCGCTTCGGCGGGAAATTGATCACGCCCACGATCTGCCGGCCGACCAGCGCGTCGGCATCGTAAAGATCGACAATCTGCGCACTGGTCTTCCTGATGCCATGCGGACCGAAGTCCACCCACAGCTTCCAGGCCGGCTTGTGCGCCTCCGGGAACGCTTCGACCCTGGTCACCGTCCCTGCGCAGATCTGCACGCGCTGGAAATCAGCCCAATCGATATGGCCGACGCCCTCGAGCGCATCGGCGCTCATGTCTCGACCACACCCAGCTCATCCAGGGCGGACTGCATCATCTGCCGGGCCTGTCCGCGCAACAGCGCATGGTCCAGGGCATAGCGGATGGTCGCTTCCACCAGCCCCAGGTGGGTGCCGCAATCGAAACGCGTGCCGTGGAAGCGGAAGGCTTCCACGCACTCATCCTGCAACAGTCGCGCGATGCCATCGGTCAGCTGGATCTCGCCGCCGGCACCGGAACGCGTCTGTTCCAGGATCGCGAAGATGCCCGGCGTCAGGATATAGCGCCCGACCACCGCAAGATTGCTTGGTGCCCGCTCGGGCGAGGGTTTCTCGACGATGCCGCGGATCCGCCCGGCGCGACCATCGAAGTCGGGCGCATCCACGATGCCATAGCTGCTGGTCTGCTCGTGCGGCACGTCCTGCACGGCGATCACGCTGCCACCGGTCTTCTCCGCCTGTTCGGCCATCTGCCGCAGCGCGCCATCGCCACGGCTCCAGATGAGGTCGTCCGGGAGCAGTACGGCGAACGGCTCGTCGCCGACGACCTCCTTGGCGCACAGGACCGCATGGCCGAGCCCCAATGCCTCCGGCTGGGTCACGAAGATCGCGCGCACACCATCGGGCAGCACGTGCCGGACCCGCTGCAACTGCTCGAGCTTGCCGGCCTTCTCCAGCCTCTGCTCGAGTTCATAGGCCTTGTCGAAGTAATCGGCGACCGCGTGCTTGTAACGGTTGGTGATGAATACCAAGGTGTCGCAGCCGGCCTGTACCGCCTCGTCGACCGCGTACTGGATGAGCGGTCGATCGATGATCGGGAGCATCTCCTTCGGCACGGTCTTGGTGGCTGGAAGGAAACGCGTGCCGAGGCCGGCTACGGGGAATACCGCCTTGCGGATGCGGGGATGCGACATGTCAACGCCTGTGGCTGCGACGCCCGGGGAAAGGCACGATCACCCGCCCATCGACCGGGTCGCGATGGACCGGGGAGAACTCGGGCACGGCCTGGCCGAGCAGCTGGGCCAGCGCGGTTTCGTCGTAGGCCGTGACCGCCGTGCGGATGCCGGACAGCGCGGTGTCCAGCGCATCCGCATCGACCGAGCGCACCTCGCCTTGCAGGATCTTGGGGTGCAGGGTCGGCTGGTAGCCTTCGTCGGCATGGAACAGGGTCTCGTGCAGCTTCTCGCCCGGACGCAGACCCGTATAGACGATCGCGATGTCGCGCCCCGGCTGCTTGTCCGCCAGCCGGATCATTTGCTCGGCCAGCTTGCGGATCGGCACGGGTTCACCCATGTCGAGGGTGTAGACGACATCGTGCGCACCGATCGCCGATGCCTGCAGGATGAGCTGGCAGGCTTCCGGAATCGTCATGAAGTAGCGGGTGACCTCGGGATCGGTCACCGTGACCGGCCCGCCGAGCCGGATCTGCTCGCGGAACAGCGGCACGACGCTGCCGGCCGAATCCAGCACGTTGCCGAATCGCACGGTGACGAAGTGGGTCTGGCTGCGCTGCGCATGGCGCTGGCAGACCATCTCCGCCAGACGCTTGCTGGCACCCAGCACATTCACCGGATCCACGGCCTTGTCGGTGGAAATCAGCACGAATGTGCCGACGCTGGCTTCCGCAGCGGCCCTGGCGACGGTATCGGTGGCCAGCGCATTGTTCCGCAGTGCCTCACGCAGCTGGTTCTCGAGCACCGGGACCTGCTTGTAGGCCGCAGCATGGAAGACCGCCTCGACCGGCTCGAGGGCCAGCGCGTGCGAGATGACTGCCGGATCGCCGCAATTGCCGAGCACCGACACGCAACCGACCGAAGGAAAGTCGCGCGCCAGCTCCTGCTGCAGGCGCATCAGCGCGAGTTCGTCCTGTTCGATCAGCGTGATCCGCGCGGCGCCGTTGCGGGCGCACTGGCGGCACAACTCCGAGCCGATCGAGCCACCGGCCCCGGTCACCAGCACGGTGCGACCACCCAGCCAGTTGCGGATCGACTGCCAATCCGGCGGCACGGTCTCGCGGCCGAGCAGGTCCTCGATGGCGACTTCCTTGAGCTCACCGGGCAGGGACCGTCCGCTCAGCACATCCTGCAGCTTCGGCACCATCCGGAACGGTAGGCCGGTCGATTCGCAGATCGCGATCACCCGCTGCATGGCATCGGCCGGCAACGAGGGAATCGCGATGACCAGCAACCGCGCGGCCGTTTCCCGGGCAATCTCCGCCGCTTCATCGATGCGGCCCAGTACAGACACTCCGTGCAGCCGGCTGCCG
Source organism: Lysobacter sp. (assembly GCA_036803045.1). Taxonomy (GTDB): domain Bacteria; phylum Pseudomonadota; class Gammaproteobacteria; order Xanthomonadales; family Xanthomonadaceae; genus Solilutibacter. The sequence continues at coordinate 5,706 of DAIRVA010000040.1, forward strand.
CGGAGCTTGGGTGCATCGTCCAACAGGCCCACCGGCACGTAGTTGCGGGAACGCAGCAGGTCGCGCACCAGGGTTTCCCCGGCCTGGCCGGCCCCGAGGATCAGGATGCGGGTGGAGCCTTCACGCGTACGCTGGTAACTGCTGTCCTTCCATGCGCGATACAGCATGCGCGGCGTGCCGAGCAACGCCACCAGCACGAGCGGGTACAGCACCAATACCGCGCGGGGCACGCCCTCCAGCCGGTTGTAGAGGAACAGTCCGACCGCGACGCCGATCAAGCCGAGCACGGCCGCTTTCACCAGGTTGGTCAAGTCGGGCATGCTGGCGAACCGCCAGAGTCCACGGTAGAGGCCGACCTGCCAGAACACCAGCCCCTGAACCACCAGGACGACCGCAAGCTCGGTCGCACCCGGCATCGGCAGGGACAGGCCGGTGGGCAGCATGCTGAAGCGGATCCAGTGCAGCCCGATCCAGGCTACCGACACCATGAACAGATCGTGGGTCACGATCAGGATGCGGGGCAACGCGGCAGTCCAGCGCTCACGCAAGGCAAGCATCATGCAGTACTCCTTGTGGGATCCGTCCCGCTCCCCCGCCTGAGCCAGATCCAGCCAATCACGGTGGCCGTATACCATGCCGCAAGCCAAGACATTATGAAAATGTTATCAAACTCCACGAGCCGCGTCCCGATCACCGCGCCCAAGATCGACCAGGCCGCATAGGCCAGGGTCACGGGCCAGTGCCGCCCGGCACGGCGCGTCGCCAGCTGGTAGCTGTGGCGCGAATGCGGCCGCCACCAGGCTTCGCCCTCGGCGAAACGAAGGGACAGGGTCAGGCCTGCGTCGACCAGGCAGGCTGCCATCGGGAACAGCAGGACAAACGCAGCCTGCTGGGATTGCAGGGCGCAACCGACCCACAGGCACGCCACCAGCACGCCCAGCGTGCCACTCCCGGCATCGCCCATGAAGATGCGGGCGCGCGGGAAATTCCAGACCAGGAAGCCGAATGCCGCCGCCGCGCCGACTTGTGCAAACAGCCGCCATTCGGCATCGAGCAGGCAGGCCGCCGCAACCGCGACGATCGCCGCCTGCGAGGCGGCGATGCCATCGATGCCGTCCATGAAATTCCAGAAATTGAGCAAGAGCGGAATGGCCAGTAGAGACATCACGGCGATCCATGCAGGGCCACCCATCGCCAGCACGCCGACCGCGCCGAAGCCGGCAGCCATCAGGTGCGTCGCCAAGCGGAGCCGCACCGACAGGGGATGGTGGTCGTCCCAGGCGCCGACCGCCCCGGTCAGCCCGACCGCCAGCGCCCAGGCGGCCCAGCCGATCCGCTGCCCCGAATCCAGCCAGGCCAGCGTTCCCAGCGCGGCCACGATGACGGCACAAATCGCGATGCCACCCCCGCGTGGCGTGGGCACCCGGTGGTTGCGGCGGTCATCGTCGGGCAAATCCAGCAGGCTGGCGCGCAAGGCGTATGCGCGCACCGCGCCGGTGCCGATGAAGCTGGCGATCAAGGCCGCTAACCAAGGCGGCATGTTCAGACCACGGCGTAGTTGAGCATGGGCTTGACCGTTCCCCATGACCTGCAGCTAGGGCATTGCCAATGGTGCGAACGGGCGCCGAATCCGCATTGCGAGCAGCGGTAGCTGGGATTGCGGACCAGGAGTTGGTCGGTGATGCGCCCGAGATCCTGCAGGGTGCCGATGGGATCGCTGCCATCGGCCAGGGTCAGCTCGATCAGGGCGGCTTCGCCGCGCACCGACGGCCGGTCCTTCAACTGCCGTCCCAGGTAAACGCGGGCCGCATGAACGCCTTCCTCGCGCTCGACCAAACGCGTCAATGCCAGCACCGGGGCGACGCCCGGATAGTGTTCCGCCATCTCGTCCAGGAACCGACGCGCGCCCGGGATGTCGCCGGTACGCTCGTAGCAGCCCAGCAGGGTCGGCAGGATTTCCGGCAGGTATTCGGGGTCATGTCGCGCCGCCCGCTCGAATGCCTTGATCGCCGCGGCGTCGTTGCCCGCGGCCGCTTCGATGCGCCCCTCCAGCATGCCCGGCCGCACGGCATCCGAATCGGCCGCATACGCACGGGCGATCGCGGCCCGTGCGGCATCCAGGTCGCCGTTCGCTCGGTAACGCTCGGCCAGTTCGCATTCGAACATGGCGATGAGGCTGCCCATCGATTCACCGGTCACGGCCTCGTATCGATGCGCATTCTCGATGGCACGGGTCCAATCGCGTTCGGACTGGAAGATGTCGATCAGGTGCCGCAGCGCCTGCGGCGCCCGCTGGTCGATGGTCGCCAGCTCCCCGAACACGGTTTCGGCACGGTCGAGCAGGCCGGACTTCATGTAGTCCTCGCCCAATGCCAGCAGGGCCTGTACCCGCTGCGCGTCGCTGAGGTCGGTGCGCTGCACCAGCGCCTGGTGCAGGCGGATGGCGCGATCGACTTCACCGCGACGGCGGAACAGATGGCCCAGCGCGACCTGGGTCTCGAAGGTTTCCTTGTCCAGTTCCGCGATGTGCAGGAACAGTTCGATCGCCTTGTCCGGCTGTTCGTTCAGCAGGTAATTCAGGCCGCGGAAATAGGTGGTCGAAAGCTTGCTGACCTGGCTGTCGCTATGGCGTTCGCCGCCACGGCGGCCCACGACCCACCCCATCACCGCAGCGGCGGGAAGCAGCAGGACGAACCAGAACCATTGGTCGACGAAAGCCATGAACGTACCTAGACGTGAACGATGCAAGCATCCCAGACCCGCGGCATCCGCCGCAACCCGGAGCGATGCAGCCGGCCGTCGCCTCAGGCGTCCTCGGGCAGCGGCATCACGTCGCTCACGCGTTCGCGCAGCTCCTTGCCGGGCTTGAAATGCGGGACATGCTTGCCAGGCAGCGCAACGGCATCACCGGTCTTCGGGTTTCGGCCCGTGCGCGGCGGACGATAATGCAGTGAAAAACTCCCGAACCCGCGAATCTCGATACGTCCGCCGTTGGCCAGGCTCGCGCTCATCATCTCCAGCAGGGAGCGCACGCCCATCTCGACATCCTCCAGCTTGAGGTGCCGCTGGCGCTGGCTCAGGATTTCGATCAATTCCGATTTGGTCATTACCGGACGTTTCCGCCTGCTACGGTCGGGATGGGCGGACATCCGGCCGAAAAGCGGCCCGGGAGTCCCGGGCCGCCGCCTGATCCGCCTGCGGGGTTACTCGGACTTGCCGAGCTGCTCGCGCAGCAGCGCGCCCAACTGGGTGGTGCCGCTCGAGGCTTCCGAAATGTTGCGGTTGTACTCGGCGAGGGTTTCGTTCATCTCGTCCTGATCCTTGGCGCGGACCGAGAGCTGCATGACGCGGCTCTTGCGGTCGGTGCCGATGATCTTGGCCTCGATTTCCTGGCCCACCTTCAAGACGTGAGAGGCGTCCTCGACGCGATCCTGCGAGATGTCGCGGGCCGCCAGATAGCCTTCCACGCCATCGGCCAGCTCGACGACAGCGCCCTTGGCATCGACTTCCTTCACCGTGCCCTTGACGATCGAGCCACGGGTGTTGGAGGCGACGTAGGAACCCATCGGATCCTGCTCGAGCTGCTTGACGCCCAGGCTGATGCGCTCGCGCTCCGGGTCGACGGCCAGCACCACGGCCTCCATGTTGTCGCCCTTCTTGTAGTTGCGCGCCAGGTCCTCGACGTTGCTGTTCCAGCTGAGGTCGGACAGGTGCACCAGGCCATCGATGCCGCCGTCCAGGCCGATGAAGATGCCGAAGTCGGTGATCGACTTGATCTGGCCGGACACCTTGTCGTTCTTCTTGTGGGTGGCCGCGAAGGTTTCCCACGGATTGGCGGCGACCTGCTTCATGCCCAGCGAGATGCGGCGACGCTCTTCGTCCACGTCCAGCACCATCACTTCGACCTCGTCGCCGACCTGCACGACCTTGGACGGGTTGACGTTCTTGTTGGTCCAGTCCATCTCGGACACGTGCACCAGGCCTTCGACGCCCGGCTCGATCTCGACGAACGCGCCGTAATCGGTGACGTTGGAAACCTTGCCGAACACGCGGCTGTTGGCCGGGTAACGGCGGGCGATGTTGTCCCACGGATCCTCGCCCAGCTGCTTCAGGCCCAGCGAGACGCGGTTGCGCTCACGGTCGTACTTCAGCACGCGGACGTCCAGCTCCTGGCCGACTTCCACGACTTCGGACGGATGACGCACGCGCTTCCACGCCATGTCGGTGATGTGCAGCAGGCCGTCGATGCCACCCAGGTCCACGAACGCGCCGTAATCGGTGAGGTTCTTGACCACGCCCTTCAGCACCACGCCTTCCTGCAGCTTGTCCATCAGCTGCTCGCGCTCTTCCGAATGCTCGCTCTCGACCACCGCGCGGCGGGAGACGACCACATTGTTGCGCTTGCGATCCAGCTTGATGAGCTTGAACTCCAGCTCCTTGCCTTCCAGGTAGCCCGGGTCGCGGACCGGACGCACGTCGACCAGCGAACCCGGCAGGAATGCGCGGACGTCCTTGATGTCGACGGTGAAGCCGCCCTTGACCTTGCCGCTGATGCGGCCGGTGATGGTTTCGTTCTTCTCGAGCGCCTGCTCCAGCTCGTCCCACACCATGGCGCGCTTGGCCTTCTCGCGCGAGAGGACGGTTTCGCCGAAGCCGTTCTCGATCGAGTCGAGGGCCACCTTCACTTCGTCGCCCACGCCCACGTCGATTTCGCCGGCGTCGTTCCGGAACTGTTCGATCGGCACGATGCCTTCGGACTTCAGGCCGGCGTTGATCACCACCACGTCGTTGCGGACTTCCACGACGACGCCGGTGACGATGGCGCCAGGCTTCAGCTTGGCCAGTTGGGTCTGGCTCTGTTCAAACAGTTCGGCAAATGATTCGGTCATTGAAAAAATACTCGGTTGATGAAACAGACCGGCGTACGGAGGTACGAACGGTCCACCCGTTGTCGGCCTGCGCGGGATGCGTATGACCGTGAGTGTTGTGGTTTTGAAACCGCACGGAGGATTCCGTACGGACCTTCTGCGGGACGGGAGCTAGCCCTTGCGTACCGGCACCAAAGCCAGCACGCGCTCGACGACCGCGTCGATGCCAAGACCGGTGGTGTCGATCAGGACGGCGTCGTCGGCCGGCCTCAAGGGCGCCACCGTGCGCTGGGCGTCACGGGCATCGCGGGCGAGGATCTCGCGTAGCAGACCGTCGATTGTGACGGAAACCCCTTTGTCTTTCAACTGCTTATAGCGCCTTTCGGCCCGCTCGTCGGCACTGGCGGTCAGAAAGACCTTGTAGGGAGCGTCGGGAAAGATGACCGTCCCCATGTCGCGCCCGTCGGCGACAAGGCCCGGCGACTGCCGGAACGCCCGCTGCCGCTCCTTGAGTGCGGAACGGACCTCGGGAATGGCGGCGATCGCCGAGGCGAGCGCGCCGGTCGTCTCGAGACGAAGCTCGTCCGTGGCGTCTAGGTCATCGACGATCACCCGGAGTCCCTGCTCCGAGTCCCGGAAGCTCACCCGGGTGTCGAACGCGCAGCGGACCAGCGCGGCCGGGTCCGAAATATCAAGGTCCGCCCAGCTCGCCGCCACGCCGACCGCCCGGTACAGCGCCCCGGAATCCAGATAGTGCCAACCCAGCCGGGCTGCGGCCAGGCGACTGACGGTACCTTTGCCGGCCCCCGAGGGACCATCGATGGTGAGGACGGGGGCGGCGTCGGACATGTGGTCTCCAAAGGGATTTTCAGGCGCATTATGGCGCCCGCGACAGGCGGTCGAGGGGCCAGCACCGCAGGCGTCGGCACGCAGGGGATGCAACCGCTTGATAAGGCAGCGGAATTGCCGCTAGAATAGCGGGCTTCGCTTCACCCCATATACTTTTACGCCGAGGTTTCAACTCATGAAGGTCCTGTCCTCCCTGAAGTCGGCGAAGGCCCGTCACCGCGACTGCAAGGTCGTCCGCCGCCGTGGCAAGGTCTTCGTGATCTGCAAGTCGAATCCCCGTTTCAAGGCGCGCCAGCGCTGAGCCCGATCCGCGGCGCCGTCGTGCATCGCGACTGGTTCGCCCCATGCCGGGCATGGGTCAGGGAAGCCGCCGCGAGGCGGCTTCTTCATGCCTGCCCGGAGAGGTTGCGTGACGGCCGCGTCATCCGCCCGTCCCGCCCGAAGCCGTAGAATCGGGCCGGTCATGCCCTCGGAGCCCGCCATGCGCCGCCTGTCTCCCGCCCTTGCCGCCGCTGTGCTCGCCATCGCATCCGCCGCGCATGCGGACACGCTGCTCATCGACCGCGTGCAGCAGGAAGCCGGCATCCGGAAACCGGTCCACGGTATGAGCATGGCCCAGGTGCAGCGCAACTTCGGCATGCCGCAGTCGCGCATGGATCCCCGCGGCGGGCAGAAACGCCAGTGGCCGACGATCAACCGTTGGGTCTATCCGGGCTATGTCGTCTACTTCGAACGCGACAAGGTCATCGACGTGGTCCTGACCCAGGCCACACCGGGCGAGGCCGGCCCGCGCCCGCCGATTCGCTGAATGCCGCCCCCTTCACGCCACCCGCACCGTCGACACGGCGGCGCTCCCATGCCTGCCGATCCATGACCCAGCCATCCCGCTTTCCCGCCGAATGGGAGCTCCAATCGGCCATCCTGATCGCCTGGCCGACCGCCGACACCGACTGGGCGCCACGCCTGGGCGAAGTCGAGGACGCCTACATCCAGCTGGTCTCGGGCATCACTCGTTTCCAGCCGACGATCATCGTGGTCGCCGATGACGACGTGGAGGCCTACGCGCAGGCGCGCCTGCAGAGCAACCGCATCGACATGGAGCGCGTGCGCTTCGTCACCGCGCCCTATGACGACACCTGGCTGCGCGATTCCGGCCCGATCACCTTGCGCGATGGCGAGGGCTTCAACCTGCTCGATTTCCGCTTCACCGGCTGGGGCGGCAAGTACGGCGCCGGCGACGACGACCAGCTGGTCCGGCGCCTGCAGGCGCAGTCGGTGTTTGGCGATGCGAAGCGCGAATCGATCGATTTCGCACTGGAAGGCGGCGCCATCGAAACCGACGGCGCGGGCACGCTGTTGACGACGTGGACATGCCTGCACGAACGCCATCCCGATGCCTCGCGCGAAGAGTTGACCGCAAAGCTCTCGGCGTGGCTGAAACAGGACCGCGTGCTGTGGCTGGACCACGGCTATCTGGAAGGCGACGACACCGACGCGCATATCGACACCCTCGCCCGCCTGGCGCCGAATGACGCCATCGTGTTCCAGGCCTGTGACGACGCATCCGACAGTCACTACGCGGAACTCAAGGCGATGGCCGACGAGATCGCCGCACTGCGCACGCGCGAGGGGCAGCCATATCACCTGTTCCCGTTGCCGTGGGCGCAGCCGATCCTCGATGGCGAGCGCCGTCTCGCTGCCAGCTACGCCAACTTCCTGATCGTCAACGGCGGGGTGTTGATGCCGTCCTACGGCGACCCGGCCGATGCCAAAGCCGCGGCCGTGCTGGCAGAGGCTTTCCCGGGCCGCGAGATCGTGCAGGTCGATTGCCGGCCGATCATCTGGCAGAACGGCAGCCTGCACTGCATCACCATGCAGTTGCCGGCAGGGCTAGGGTGATTGGCAAATACCGGCAACCTTGACCCACTTACCCCTCTCTATGATCGGACCAGGCTTAGCCCAACCAATCCGAACCGCACTCCCGGTGCGCCGCTGACCCCCGTCGACATCCGCGACTTTTTGAACAATTCCAAACGTGATGCGAATCATGTAGACAACTTGCGCTTAGCACACAAAAAGGCCGCATCGCTGCGGCCTCTCTGTGACGCTCACAAGATTAGTTGTCGCCGGCAATCGCCGGCCCTTCTGGCCCCAACCACTTGTAAAACACGCCACCCAGCAGGCCACCGAGAATCGGTGCCAGCCAGAACAGCCAGAGCTGCGATAGCGGAGCGCCGCCTACGATCAATGCCACGCCGGTGGAACGTGCCGGGTTCACCGAGGTATTGGTGACCGGAATGCTGATGAGGTGAATCAAGGTCAGGCCCAAGCCAATGGCAATGGGCGCAAACCCCACCGGTGCACGACTGTGGGTGGCACCCATGATGATGATCAGGAACATCGCTGTCATCACCACTTCGCACAGAAATGCCGCGGCAATGCTGTAACCGCCTGGCGAATGGTCGCCAAAACCATTGGTGGCGAATGTGCCCGCTGCATTCGTGTCGACGGCAAACCCGGCCGCACCACTGGCAATCTGGTACAGGATCCAGCTGGCCGATATCGCGCCCAGCACTTGCGCCACGACATAGGGCAACAAGTCCTTCGCCGGAAACCGCCTGCCCGCCCAGAGGCCGAAGCTCACCGCCGGATTGAAATGGCCACCCGAGATGTGGCCAAACGCATACGCGCCGGTCAGCACCGTCAAGCCAAACGCCAACGCCACGCCCAACAGTCCAATCCCCAGCGGATTGCCATCACCACCGAACTTCGCCGCCAGCACGGCGCTGCCGCAACCACCCAGGACCAACCAGAATGTGCCGATGAACTCGGCTCCGAGTCTCTTCAACATCGTCGAATCTCCTTGCGGATAAAGTGCACGCCGACCGCGAGCAGCGTCACCATAGCCGAAAGCTTGGCATCTGCGATGCTGCAGGGCAGTGCTAGTCCTACAATGGGCCGATGAGAACGAAGACACTCCCCGTCGCCCTGATCCAGGAACGCAATCACGGCGATGCCGAAGCCAACCTCGCGGTGATCGATGCGCGCGTTGCCGAGGCTGCCCGGTCCGGCGCGAAACTGGTGCTGCTGCAGGAACTGCACAACGGCAAATACTTCTGCCAGCACGAATCGGTGGACGAGTTCGACCTGGCCGAGAAGATCCCCGGCCCCTCGACCGAGCGCCTGGGCCAACTGGCGAAACAACATGGTGTGGTCTTGGTCAGCTCGCTGTTCGAGAAACGCGCGACCGGGCTTTACCACAACACCGCGGTGGTCTTCGACGCCGATGGTTCGACCGCGGGCAAGTACCGCAAGATGCACATCCCGGATGATCCGGGCTTCTACGAAAAGTTCTATTTCACCCCCGGCGATCTGGGCTTCACGCCCATCGATACGTCCGTCGGTCGCCTCGGCGTACTGGTGTGCTGGGACCAGTGGTATCCCGAAGGGGCGCGTCTGATGGCGCTTGCCGGCGCCGAACTGCTGCTCTATCCGACCGCGATCGGCTGGGACCCGGACGATGCGCAGGACGAGAAGAACCGCCAACGCGATGCCTGGGTGCTGTCGCATCGCGGCCATGCGGTCGCCAACGGCCTGCCGGTACTCAGCTGCAACCGCGTCGGCCATGAGCCGTCGCCGCAGGGCGCATCCGGGATCGATTTCTGGGGCAACTCGCACGTGCTGGGTCCGCAGGGCGAGTTCATCGCCGAGGCCGGTGCCGCGCCGACGATCCTGCTGGCCGAGATCGACATGGTCCGCAGCGAACACGTCCGCCGCATCTGGCCGTTCCTGCGCGACCGCCGCATCGACGCCTACGGCGACCTGACCAAGCGTTACCGGGATTGAATCCGATGAACGAAACCCGCACACCGGTCTTCGACTGGCGCAGCCAACCGTACTCGGAAGTCCAGCGCGACGGCGTGCGCTACACGCTGCTTGGCACCGCACACGTCTCGCAGGCCAGCGTCGATGCGGTGAAGTCCGCCATCGACAGCGGCGAGTTCGATGCGGTCGCCGTCGAACTCGATCCGCAGCGTCATGCGGCGATGAGCGACCCCGACCAGCTTGCGAAGCTGGACCTGGTCAAGGTGATCCGCGAAGGCAAGGTGCCGATGTTCGCCGCCAATCTCGGGCTGGCCACCTACCAGCGCCGACTGGCCGAGCAACTCGGCATCGAGCCGGGCGCGGAGCTCAAGGCCGCCGCGAGCGAGGCGCAGGCGCGCGGCCTGCCGATGCGTCTCATCGACCGCGACATCGGCCTGACCTTCAAGCGCGCCGGCGAAAAACTGGGCTGGTGGAGACGGATGATGCTGGCCAGCGGCATCCTCACGTCCCTGTTCTTCGATGAGAAGATCGAAGACGATGCGATCGAGAAGCTCAAGGAAGGCGACATGCTGGAGGCGAGTTTCAGCGAATTCGCCGCCGGCAATCCTGCGCTCTACGAGACGGTGATCGCCGAGCGCGACGCCTACATGGCCGCGAAGCTGCGCGAGACATCGGGCGATGCGAAGCATGTGCTCGCGGTCATCGGCGCCGGGCACATGGCGGGCATCGCCAGGCACCTGCAGCAGGATGGCGAAGCGCCGGCATCGACCATCGCGCGCCTGGAAACCCTGCAGCCCAAGTCGGGCATCCCCTGGTTCACGATCATCCTCGCCGGCTTCGTGCTCGGTGGCTTCGCCTACGGTTTCTGGAAAGGCGGGCTGGATGTCGGCACCGACCTCATCGTCTACTGGGTACTGATCACCGGCGGGCTCGGCGCACTCGGCTGCGCGATCGCCGGCGGGCACCCGCTGTCTATCCTCGGCGCGTTCGCATCCTCGCCGGTGACGCCCCTGCATCCCGCACTGGCCTCCGGCACGGTCAGCGCCGTGATCGAGGCCTGGGTGCGCAAGCCGACCTATGCCGACTTCATGTCCCTGCGCGACGACGTGCAAAGCGTGCGCGGCTGGTGGCGCAACCGGGTGGCACGCGTGCTGCTCAACTTCTTCCTGACCAGCTTCGGCACCGCCATCGGCGTGTGGCTGGGCGGTGCCCGCATGCTGGGCAAGCTGCTGGGCTGAGGCGTCAGGCCGCGCGTGGCCAGCGCCAGGCCAGCCAGGCGATGACGCCGCACAGCAGGATTTCGATGCTGCTGTAGGCCAGGTAGAACCACCATGCGCCGGGCATGGTGATCGCCACGAACAGCGCGTAGAACAGCGCCAGCCCGATATTGAGCCAACGCGCGAGCCGTGCCGGCAACACCAGCGACAGGAACACCATCAACCCCGGTACCGCCAGCAGCAGCGCGACGAACAGCAGCGACCCCTGGCTGGTTGGCCCCATCGGGCCGGCGCCGTCGAGCATGCGCCCGAGCTTGCCAGGCTTGTACAGGCCGAAGTAGTCGCCGTAGAGATAGCAGAAGGTCAGGCTGGTCCATAGCGCGGACAGCTTGATCCGCAGCGACAGCGGCGGATCGGATAATGTGTGCGTTGCATCGGCAGGCATCGGCTTAGTCCTCATCAGTTGTCGGAATTGCGTCTCGCACCCGTGCGGGCACCGAACATGAGCAGCCACAGGCAGCTGCCTATTTCGCCGATGGCTGCCGGCAGCCGCACATAGCGGATCAGCGAAGACTCGGCGAAGCCGGGCACCAGCAGGCCACCAAACACCTGCACGACGTAACCGATGCCGCCCAACACCAGCAGCAGGCCCAACACGCGAGGAATGCGGGCGGAGCGCAGCACCAGCCATCCGAACGGCAGCAGCCAGAGTCCCCAGAACAGGCTGGCGATGCGCAAGCCAAGGCCATAACGCTGCATGCACTGCGCGAATGCGGCTTCCATCGCAGCGGCCGCGCCATCGGTTGCGTGGCCTAGCAGCGACAACGCCTCCATCCGGTGCGTCACCGCCACCAGCCCGATCGGCACGCTGATCGCAGCCAGCGCCACCATCAGGGCGGCGGCGCAGCGGTTGATATCGCCCAGCACCCGATACAGCGCGAACGGCAACAACAGGAATGCGACCTGCATGACCAGGAAAGCCGCGATGCCGGCCCTGAACAAGCCCTGATGCGACGCGGCGTCGACGAACGAACCGCCCGCGCGTTGTGGCACATATGCCAGGCAGAACATGCCGGCCAGCACCATGACAAGGTAGAGCGCCCCGGCGACCCGCCCGTTCCGCCGCAACGTGCTGCACGTATCCGGATTCATGCCGTGCTCGCCCCCCCTTCCTGCGTGCGTTTCATGCGGGCGCGAAGCCACATGCGCGCCGTGTTGGCGCGCCAGTCGTCGAGGATCGCGTAGATCGTCGGCAGGAACAGCAAGCTGACCACCGTCGAGAACGCCAGCCCACCGACGATGGCACGCGCCATCGGATAGTAGGCCGGGCCATCGCCCGCCATCTGCGTGGTGCCCATGGCGATCGGGATCATCGCCAGGATCGCCGTGCCCATCGTCATCAGGATCGGGCGCAGGCGCTCGCGGCTGCCCTCGACCAATGCGTCGGTGCGGCTCATCCCGGCTCGCCGGTGGTTGTTGATGTGCTCCACCATCACGATGCCGTTGTTCACCACCACGCCCATCAGCACCAGGATGCCGATGAAGGCCATCACGTTGAATTCCGTGCCGGTGATGAAGAACAGCCAATAGACCCCGAATATCGAGAACAACACGCCACTCATGATCGCCGCCGGGAACAGCAGCGATTCGAACACCGCGGCCATCACCACGTAGATCATCACCAGCGCAATGGCCAGGTTGAACAGCATCTGCTTCATCACCTCGCCCTCGTCCATGAAGCTGACGCGGTCGAAGGTGTAGCTGTAGCCGGCAGGCCAGCCGACGCGCGACAGCACGCCCTCCATCGCCTTGCGCGCATCCGGCATGACGACCTTGGGCGCCAGGCTGGCGGCGATGGTGAGCGTGGTCTGGCGGTTGGTGCGCTGGATCACGCTGGCCGCCGGTTGCGAGCGCACGTCCACCATCGCCATCAGCGGCACGTCGCGGCCGTCGCGGGCACGGACGGTGAAGGTGGCCAGCTCACGGGTCGAATAGTCCTCCGCACCGGCGAAGCGCACGGTAACCGGCACTTCGGTGTCGCCGCGGCGGAATTCGCGCAAGGGCGACCCGCGCAAGGCCAGCGCCACCCATTGCGAGACTTCCTGGGCACCGAAGCCGAACGCGGCGGCGCGTTCCCGGTCCACCCGCACCACCAGTTCGGTGTTGCGGTCGCCGACGTCGACGCGCACGTCGCGCAACTCGGGCAGACGGGAAAGCATCGGCACCACATCCGCGGCCAACTCGTTGAGCGCCTCGGTCGAATCGCCAACCAGCCTGACCTCGATCTTGTCGTTCTCCATCGACGCGCCCGGGCCGCCTTGGCCGCCGATGCCGATCTTGGCACGCGCCGATTTGGGCATGCCCTTGCGGATCTCTTCGGTGACTTCCTCCACTCGGGACGCGCCTTCCGGATCGAGCTCCACGTTGATGCCCGCCCGTCCGCCTTCACCGAACCGCGATGAAACCTGCTTGATGCCGAAGCGCTCGCGGTTGGCATCAAGGTAGCGTTCGAGTCGCGCGACCTCCTCCGACATCTGGTCGCGCGTATAGGCGCCTTGCCACTGGTAGAAGATGTCGATTTCCCCGGTGTCGTCGCCGCCGAACATGTTGCTCTTGGTCAACGCGGCCGGGACCAGGCTCACCGCAACGACCAGCAGGATTCCCATCACCGACTTGGCGCGATGCTCCAAGGTCCAGCGCAGCACGCTCGCGTAGCGGTCCTGCAGCCGGTGGATGAAGCCGGTGCGGCTGTTCACGGCCTGCGGCGTCTTCAGCCGCGCGGAGATCATGGGGATCAGACTGACCGCCACCAGCCAGGAAGCCAGCAGCGACACGCTGATGGTGATGGCGATCTGCGACATGTAGATGCTGATCATGTTGCGTTCGCCGAACAGGTTCGGCACGAACACGATGCAATGGCAGAGCGTGCCCGCCGACAGCGCGATGGCGACGTGGCGGGTGCCGATGATCGAGGCCAGTCGCGGCTGGTCCGGCATCTTCTCGCGCTCCTGGTAGATCGATTCGACCACCACCACGGCGTTGTCCACCAGCATGCCGATGGCGAGCAGGAGCCCCATCATCGACAGCACGTTGAGGGTGACGCCGGCGAAATACATGAAGCCGAGCGTCATGATGAAACAGATCGGGATGGCCAGCGTGACCATCAGCGTGGAGCGCCAGTCGCGCAGGAAGAAATACAGCACCACGATCGAAAGCAGCAAGCCGATGGCGCCGGCCTCGGCGAGGCTGGCCAGCGATCCGATGACGGCATCGCCCTGGTCCTCGGTCACCTCGATGTCGATGCCGCGCGCGCCGGGATCCTCCCTGATCCGCTCGACCTCCGCCTTCACGTCGCGCGACATCTGCACCAGGTTGGCGTCGCGCTCCTTGAAGATGTCGATGCCGACAGCCGGCCGACCGTCGAGGCGGCGCCCCGAGCGCATCTCGACCGGCTTGAATGTCACCTCGGCGATGTCGGACAACCGCGTGCCGCGCGTGTCGAGCACCGTATCGCGCAATTGCTGCAGGCTGGCGATCTCGCCCTGCGGCTGCACCCGCAGCCGGCGCTGACCGTCATCGATCTCGCCGGCGGATACCGAGAAATTCAGCGTGCGCAGCTTGTTGGACAGCACGTCCAGGCCGATTCCGCTCGCGGACAGGCGATCGGGCAGCACCGCCACCTCCACCTCGTTCTGCGGCGCGCCCTGGATCTCGACCTTGGCCACGCCCGGGATGCGCTCGATGCGGCGCTTGAAGGTGCGGTCGATGCGGTCGTATTCGCGGGTCATGTCCAGCGTCTTGCTGGACAGGCGCAGGCTGATCGCCTCGCTGTCGGAACTCGACCACTTGAACACCATGTAGCGGCGCAGGTCGTCCGGCAGGTCGTTCCGGATCGCATCGATGCGCTCGCGCGCATCGGCCGTGGCGATGGCGATGTCCCGGCTCCAGTCGGAGAACTGCAGGAACACGCCCGCGCTTTCCGACGTCGCGTTGCCCTGCATGCTCTTGACGCCGGTCATCGTCGAGAGCGTTTCCTCGACCGGGCGCAGGATGCTGCGTTCGGTCTCTTCCGGCGTAGAGCCGGCGTATGGCAGCATCACGTAGATGAAGGGTGCCGACACGTCCGGCATCGCCTCCAGCGGCAGGCGCACGGCCGCGATCAGCCCCACCACCACCATCGACACGAACAGCATGATGGTGGTGACGGGCCGCTTGATGCTGAGCTCGGCGATGCTCATGGGTGGGCGACTCCCTGCTCGGCGACGTCCTCGGCCAGCGCCGTTTCCAGCGCCTCCCGGTCGGTGCGCTCGCGCCGCCCGCGCTCTGCGTATGCCTCGTCGGACTTGCGGTCCAGCAAGTCGTAGACGACCGGAATCACCACCAGCGTCAGCAGCGTGGAGACCAGCAGGCCGCCGATCACCGTGATCGCCATCGGCGAACGCACCTCGGCGCCCTCGCCGACCGCCAACGCCAGCGGCAGGAAGCCGAACAGCGTGCAGGCCGTGGTCATGATGATGGGCCGCAGGCGCGAACGCGCACCCTCGACCAGCGCCTCGCGCTTGGGCATGCCCTCCAGCCGCAGCTGGTTGACCTTGTCGATCAGGATGATCGCGTTCTTCACCACCAGGCCGACCAGC
>DAIRVA010000041.1:0-20946 GCA_036803045.1 Lysobacter sp.
TGGAAGTCACCCACACCCCGCCCGGCAAGGGCAGCGGCACCAATCCGGAGCAACTCTTCGCCGCCGGCTACTCGGCCTGCTTCATCGGGGCGATGCGCGCGGTCGCCGGGAAGCAGGGCATCAAGCTGCCGGACGACCTGTCCATCGATGCGGAAGTGGACCTCGGCCCGGTCGGGCAGGCCTTCGGCGTCGCCGCACGCCTGACCATCCACCTGCCCGGCATGGATCGCGAGGCCGCGCTGAAGCTGATCGGCGATGCGCACCAGGTCTGCCCGTACTCCAACGCGACCCGCGACAACATTCCGGTCGAACTCACGCTGGCCTGAGCCGACGCGTTCACCGCACCCATGTCGATGGCGCCGTTGCTCAGCCACGCGCAAGCCGCCGCCGCGATGCAGGGCGGTGGCGTCATCGCCTACCCGACCGAAGGCGTCTGGGGCCTCGGCTGCAATCCGATGGACGATGCGGCGGTGACGCGCCTGCTCACGATCAAGCAGCGCGACATCGCCAAGGGCCTGATCCTGATCGCGGCGCATGAGACGCAGCTCGCGCCGTATGTGGATCTCGACGCGTTGCCGGCCTCACGGCTGGCGGAAGTCCGCGCCAGCTGGCCCGGGCCGAACACCTGGATCGTGCCGGCATGCAAAGCCGCTCCCGCGTGGATCACCGGTGCGCATCGCGGCATCGCGGTGCGGGTGAGTGCGCATCCGGATGTCATCGCCCTGTGCAATGCCTTCGATGGCGCGTTGGTCTCGACCAGCGCCAATCTCGCCGGACAGCCTGCGCCCAGCCGCCACGAAGAGCTGGACCCCGCCCTGCTGGCCGGCATCGACGGCGTGTGCGAAGGCGAAAGCGGCGGCCGCGCGGGGCCGAGCATGATCCGCGATGCGCTGCGCGGCGACGTCCTGCGCGGCTGAATCCGCGGCAACCCGTCCCGGCGTGTTCATGCTCGGTCGGCGCGCCCATCGCATCATGCCCGCATGCCGATGCACGCCCTGCTCCTGACATCGACCTGCCTGCTTGCGCTCGCCGCGAGCGCACCACTGCATGCAACGCAGGTGACGATCTACCGTTGCACCGATGCCAAGGGCAAGCTGACCCTGCGCGATTCGCCCTGCCTGCGCGGCGAGAAACAGCAGACGCAGGAAATGATCCGGCCACGCGACGGCAAGCCACCGGCATCGCCCGCGCCCGGACCGTACGCACCACGCACCGTCGAAACCATCCGATACGTCGTGCGGCCGCCTACTGCGACGCTGCATGCTTGCCTCTCCCCGGACGGCCGGCGTTATTTCAGCGAATCACCGCAAGGCGAGGCGCCGCGCTGGATGCCGGTCTGGAGCCCGGCCTGGCCCGCGCCGGACCGGAGCGGCATCATCAGTCCGGGCGGCCGTTTCGAGTACCGCGGGCGCGCCGTGGGCGCCGAAATCGGCGGACAACGACGCCCTGTCGGGCACATCTCCGATCCCTCGGCCATGCGTCCTACTTCGCTTCCATCCGGGAGCCGCCCGCATGCGCCATTCGTCGCGGTTGGCGGCTACTGGGCCTACGATGCCTGCACGCCGCTCGCCCCGGAAGAAGCCTGCGCCGAATGGTCGGATCGCCGCCTGGCGATCTCACGCCGCTATTACCAGGCCATGCCCAGCGAGCGACAAGCGATGGACCGCGAGTCCGAGCTGCTTTCCCGCCGCATCGCCGACACCTGCGGAAACGGCTGATGGCCGGGAAGACGCGTCACGTCCATTGGCCGATGAGCGTCGCAACCGCGCTGGCGCTGGCGGCGCTGGCGGCCGCCGCATTCGGGCAGTCCACCCGGACGCTCACCGTGTACCGCTGCACGGGCAGCAATGGCGAGGTGACTTTCCGCAACGACAAGCCCTGCCCCAAGGGCGAACGCCAGGAGGCCCGGCGCATGCAGGCCCCGACGCCGCCGCCGCCCGCCGCCGCCCGGACTGAACCATCGGCTGGCTCGTTGCCAGTGATGATCGTGGCCGCGGAGCCTCCCCGCGAACCGGGCATCATCGCCAATCCCGATACGGCACTTGGCCCTTTGCCGCCGCCACCGCTGTATCGCTGTCGCACTTACGACGGCAACAGCTACCTCAGCGATGACGGCGTGCCTCCTGCACGATGCCTGCCGCTGCAGGTCGGCGGCATCGACGGAAGCCGCGAGAACCGCAGCGGCGCGCAGGCCTGCGAAATGCAGCAGGACCATTGCGAGCGCATCCCGGACCAGCAGCTGTGCCAAGCCTGGAGCGAGTACGACCGGCAGGCGCAATCGCTGGTGGCGCTGGACAACCCGGACACCGCATCGCGGGCAAATGCGCTGCTCGCGCGCACCCGCAAGGTGATGGCCGCGACCACCTGCGCCGGTACGAATCACGGTGGCACCGGAAATCCCTGACGCGAGAACTCCGGGTCATGCCTGCGGCCGGATGCCATCCAAGTCTTGTTGACGCTGGGAAATAACTGTATATACTCACTATATACAGTTGACCGGGAAACGGCATGGGCATCGATCTGCTGCTCTCCGCACATTCGAGCGTCCCGATGTATGCGCAGATCGTGGAACAGATCGTCGCCAAGGTGATGGCCGGGGAATGCGAGGCCGGCGCTCCGCTGCCCTCGATCCGCGAACTTGCCGCCGACTGTCAGGTCAGCGTGATCACGGTGAAGCGCGCCTATCTGGAATTGGAGCGGTCGGGGGTGATCGTGACGCGGCAGGGCAAGGGCTCGTTCGTGGCCGAGGCGATCGATGCCACCCGCGGACTGGCCGCACAGGAATTCGAAACGCAACTGCAGGGCCTGCTCGACGCGGCCAGGACGCTCGGACTCAGCCGGCAGGACATCGTCGACCGGATCGCACGGGCGCTGCCTGATCCGGAAGACGACGCCACGCCACGCACCAAGGCCCAATCAAGGACACCGAAATGACTCCCGCCATCTCGCTGCAAGGCGTGCGCAAGCGCTACGACGGCTTCGCCCTCCAAGACATCGATCTCGAACTCCCCGTCGGCCAGGTCATGGGCCTTGTCGGCGTCAACGGCGCCGGCAAATCCACCCTGCTGCGAGTGCTCATGGGCCTGATCCACGCCGACGACGGCCAAGTCGAGGTGCTTGGACAGCACTTACCGCAAGCGCAGGTCGCAGTGAAGCGCGAGATCGGCTACGCCTCGGACGACATGCGCCTGTATCCCGGGCAGACGTTGCGCTGGCACATGGACTTCATCCGCAACGTCTACCCCCGCTGGGATGAAGCGTATGCACAGGACCTGTTGAAGCGATTCGACCTGCGCCCCCGGCAAAACCTCGGCGGGTTCTCGCACGGGCAGCGTGTGAAGGCACTGCTCCTGCTGATCTTCGCCCGCCATCCTCGCTTGTTGCTGCTGGACGAACCGACCACCGGCCTGGACCCTGTCGCACGCGGCGAGGTGCTCGATGCATTGGCCGATGTCCTCCGAGACGAGAAGCGTTCGATCCTGTTCTCCTCACACAACACGGCCGATATCGAACAGATCGCCGATTCGATCACCTTCCTTCACGACGGCCGGATCGTCACCTCGTGCGACAAGGAAACCTTCCTCGACAGCTGGCGGCGCATTCTCTGCCGCGGCGACTGGACCGATGCGCTCCGCGAACTCCCGGGCATGGCGTCGGCACGCGGCAGCGCCCCCCTGATCGAACTCAAGACCGGCGCATTCGACGCTTCCACCGTGCCCGCGTTGCAGGCGCTTGGGCTGGTGGTGGAAGCAATCGAACCGATGCCGCTGGAAGACATCTTCATCACCACCGTGCGCGGGAGCAGCAACGCATGAACTGGCTCGCTTCCGATGCCGCGATGATCGGCAGACTGATCGTCAAGGACTGGCAGGTCTACCAGAAGCAGCTCGCCGGTTACGTCGCCGGCTTGCTGCTCGCCCTCGGCCTGGTCGGCATGGGCTCTCCGCTGCTGTCGGGGGCCGGCGCCATGTTGCTGCTGGTGCTGCTGATCGTGGTTGGCTTCTATGCGATCCAGTCATCGATCATGGCCGAACGCAAGCAGCAGACGCAGCCTTTCGTGATGAGTCTTCCAGTCACGCCGATGGACGTGTTCTGGAGCAAGCTGCTGGCCAACCTGGTGATCTACTTGGTGCCGTTCCTGCTGGTCGTCTGCGGCCTCCTTGCGCTGATCCTGACCACGCCTCGCCCCGACGGCATGGTGCCCTGGGTGGCAGTGGTCGCGATGTTCCTGCTGGCAGTCTTCTGCGTATCGCTGTGCGTGGCGATCGCAGTCGACTCCGAAGGCTGGAACACCTTCGCGATGTTGGCACTGATGACGCTGATCGGGCCGTTCCTCTACTGGGTGGGGAGCATCGATGCCATCGCCCGTCCGATGAGGACCGACGCAATCGTTTGGAGCAAGCCCGTGCTCGGCCTGCTCGCCGCGGAACTGGCGGTGATCGCCATCGCGATCCTCGTTGCCGGATGGGCGTACACGCGCAAGCCCTCGTTCCTCTGAGCGGCACCGCCATGCAGTCGGGTGATCGCATCCACTACATGGACAACCTGCGCGCGCTGGCGATGCTGGCCGGCGTGGTGTTCCATGCCGCACTGGCCTACAGCCCGTTGATGCATCCGGTCTGGCCGTTGGCGGACTCGGAGTCGGCGCTCGCCGTCGATGCTGTCGCGTGGTTCCTGCACATGTTCCGGATGCCGTTGTTCTTCCTGGTCGCGGGATTCTTCGCGGCGCTGCTGGTCGCGCGCCGCGGCATCGCCGGTCTGTTCCGCAACCGTTGCGCGCGCGTACTGCTGCCACTGCTGTTGTTCCTGCCGCCGGTGCTGGCGAGCCTGCATTGGCTGACCGCACGGGCCGTCGCCACGGCTGTGCGTCCCTCGCCGGCGCTGGCCTGGCTTCGCGTGTACGTCGCCGAACACGGCGCCCTGCCCTGGATGCCCGGCTGGGCGCACTTGTGGTTCCTGTTCTACCTGATGTTGTTCACGGTGCTGGTATGGGTTTCGTCCACGCTGGACCTGCGCCGCATCGGCATGCGGATCGCGGCACTGCCCCCGGTGGCCTTGCCAGCGCTGTTCCCGCTGTTGCTCGCACCCGCGCTCGCCGGTACCACTCTGCCCTGGCCCGCCCCTGAATTCCTGTTGCCGTCGTTGTGGGCGCTGGCGTTTTTCGGCATGTATTTCGCGTTCGGCTTCCAGATGTTCCATAACGATGCGATGCTCGACCGACTGCACCCGCTGATGCACGCACTGCTGCTCGGTGCGATCGCGGCATACGCAGTGCTGTTCCTGCTGACCGGCGGCTTCGCTACGCCGACGCCGACGCTGATGCCGCTCCAGCGAGCCCTGCATGTCGTGCTGGAAGCCTGCGCCGGTTGCTGGATGACGCTATGGTGCCTGCTTGCCGGAAAGCGCTGGCTGGACGGAAAGAACGCGATGATGCGTTGGCTCGCCGATGCCTCGTACTGGGTCTACCTGGTGCACCTGCCACTGCTGTTCGCGATCCAGTACCGGCTGCTGGACCTGTCCGCACACTGGATGCCGAAATTCGCATTCTCGACCGCTGCCACATTGGCGCTGTCGTTCGCCAGCTACCAGTTGCTCGTGCGACACAGCGCCATCGGCCGGCTGCTCAACGGCAAGCGCACGCAGGCATCGGTGCCTGCCGCTCAGAATCCGTAGCGCAGGAAGCCGCCGTCCACCGCGATGCATTCGCCGGTGATGTAGCTGGCTGCCGGCAGGCACAGGAACGCGACCGCGGCGGCGACTTCGTGCGGCTCGCCGACGCGGCCCATCGGCGTGCGCAGCAGCACGTCATCGAGGTAATCGGCATCCGCCAGCTTGGGCGATGTCCGCCGGGTGCGGATGTACCACGGCGCGACGGTGTTCACGCGCACGCCGT
Source organism: Lysobacter sp. (assembly GCA_036803045.1). Lineage (GTDB taxonomy): Bacteria > Pseudomonadota > Gammaproteobacteria > Xanthomonadales > Xanthomonadaceae > Solilutibacter. The sequence goes on from DAIRVA010000041.1 coordinate 5,894, forward strand.
CCTCGGCCCACTCGATGGCGAGGTTGCGGGTCATCTGGTGCAGGGCCGCCTTGCTCATGCCATAGGGCGCGCCGCTGCGGACGTGGGTGATGCCGGACACGCTGCCGACGTTGACGATGCTGGACGCGGCGTGCCGCGCCAGCAGCGGGTGCGCGAGGCGGCAAAGCTCGAACGCGCTGAAGGCGTTGAGCTCGAAGATGTCGCGCCATTCCCGTTCGCTGTAGTCGTCCGTCGCGCGGGTGAGGTTGCCGCCGGCATTGTTGACGAGGATGTGCAGGCCATCGCCGAAGTCCTCGACCCAGTCGAGGATCGCCCGCCGGTCCTCGTCGACGGCGACGTCCGCGGCGAAGGCGTGCGCCTCCCCGTCGATGGCCTCCTGCTCGAGTTCTTCACGTACCGTCTCGAGCGCGGCCTCGTCGCGCGCCACCATCAGCACGGTCGCGCCGAAGCCCATCAGCTCGGCGGCGATGGCACGTCCGATGCCGGCGCTGGCACCAGTCACCAGCGCCAGCTGTCCATCCAGTCGCCAGCGTTGCGCGGCCATGGCCTGTCCCCGTGTGCGAGGCCTCTAGGATAACGGGAACGCGCCATCGGCCGCGCAAACGAAAGCGCCGGGTCAGACCCGGCGCCCACTCCGCATCAACGTCGGCAGTGACGCATCATGGCGTGCAGAAGCAGTGCGCCGCCGCACGCACGCGCGGACCGTTGCGATCCTGCGACTGCGATTCCAGGTATTTCAACGGCTCGGCCAACTGCGGCGAGGCCAGGCCCAGCAGTCCGCGCAGCCATGCGGAATCCTGCAGCATCGCCATGCCGATGCGCGCCTGGGCGAAGCGGCCCAGCCAGTTCTCGAACGGCGACATCGGCTCGTCCACGTAGCGCACGGCGTAGCTTTCGGGCTTGCCCAGCTTGGCACGCTGCGCGGCATCGGCCACCGCATCCTGCACACCGCCGAACGCATCGACCAAGCCGCGCTCCTTCGCCTGCGCGCCGCTCCACACGCGGCCGCGCGCGATCGCGTCGATCGCCGTGACCGGCTGCTTGCGCGCGGCGGCGACCTTGCCGGTGAAGTCGCGGTAGCCCTTGTCGATGACCGACTGGATGACCCGGCCGACTTCCGGATCGAGCGGACGGGTCGGATCGAACGCACCGGCCCAGCGGGTGGTGCCGACGCCATCGGTATGCACGCCGATCTTGTCCAGCGCGCGGGTGAAGTTGGGGATCAGGCCGAAGATGCCGATGGAACCGGTGATCGTGCTCGGCTCGGCATAGATGCGATCGGCGTTCATGCTGATCCAGTAGCCGCCGGACGCGGCCACGTCGCCCATCGACACCACCACCGGCTTGCCGGCCTTCTTGAGCTGCTCCACCTCGCGGCGGATCTGCTCGGAGGCGTACACGCCGCCGCCGGGCGAGTTCACCCGCAGCACGACCGCCTTCACCTTGTCGTCGTCGCGCGCGTCGCGCAGCAGCGCGGAGACGGTTTCGCCACCGACCACGCCGCGCGGCTGGTCGCCATCGACGATTTCACCTTCGGCTACCACCACGGCGACCTGCGGACGCGCATCGGCTTCGATCGGCAGCTTGGGCGCGATGTGGGCAAGGTAGCCGCCGTACGAGACCTGGCGGAAGCCGCCTTCGGCATCGGCGTCGGCCACGCCGCGCTCGGCCAGCAGGTCCTGCACCTGCTCGCGCGTCTTCAGGCCGTCGACCCACTTCTGCTGCAGGGCGAACTTGTTGAGGTCGCCGCCGGCCGCCTCGATGCCGGAGGCCATGCCGTCGATGCCCGCGGCCAGTTGCGCGGCGTCGAGCTTGCGCCGCGCGGCGATCTCGCCAAGGTAGCGGTTCCAGACATCGTTCATCCAGAACAGCGAGGCTTCCTTGGCCTCGGGCGAGGCGTCGTCTCGCACGTAAGGTTCGGCGGCGGACTTGTATTCGCCCACCTTGAACAGGTGGAAATCGACGCCGAGCTTGTCCTGCAGGCCCTGGCGGAAATACGGCCGGTAGCCGGACAGGCCTTCCAGGATGATGCCGTAGCCGTCCGGGTCCAGATACAGCTCGTCGGCCTGCGCGGCGAGCAGATACTGGCTTTGCGACATGCCCTGGCTGAAGGCGACCACCTGCTTGCCGGCCTTGCGCAGCCGCTGCAACGCGCGCGCGACTTCATCGAGCGAGGCGAAGCCGCCGGGTTGCAGCTTGTCCACGTCCAGCAGCACGCGCTCGATGCGCTTGTCCTTGGCGGCGGCGTCGATCGCGCCGATCAGGTCGCGCACCTGCACCTGCGCGCTGCGGCTGTCGCGGCTGGCACCGGCGAGCGCACGGCTCAGGGCATCGCGGCTGTCCTGCTCGACCAGCTGGCCTTCCGGCGCCAGCACCAGTGTGGTGCGATCCGAAAGCACCACGCCGTTGCCGCGGCTGGCCAGCCACGCGGCCAGTACCAGCAGCAGCAGGAAGAAAAACAGCAGGTTGAGGATCAACCTGCGGGTGAAGTTCATGGCCTGCCAGGCGCCGATGAAGAAGCGCGCGATCGGGCCGCGCTCGCGGACGGTGTTCATGTGGGGGAGGACTCCTGCTATCGGTGTCAGCGTAACGCCCCGCAGGCGACGGCGCATGGCCCTGAGGTCATGCCTCCGGGCCGGGCCGGATGCGCCGGGCACTACGCATGAAGCGCCCGGCGAGGAGCACCGCCGCGCAGCAGAGGCCGGCAATCAGGCCGAGCCACATGCCCTGCGGCCCCATGCCCATGCCGAGCCCCAGCCCCGCGCCCAGCGGCATGCCGATGATCCAGTACGCCAGCGCCGCCAGCCCCATCGGCACGCGGGTGTCCTTGAGCCCGCGCAGCGCGCCGGCGGAGAGCACTTGCACGCCGTCGGGGAACTGGAACGCGGCGGCATACAGCAGCAGCGTGGCGGCGAGCGCGGCCACCGCGGCATCGTGGGTATACAGGCCGACCACCGCCGCATTGCCGACGACCAGCAGCGTGGCCGACAGTGCCTGCGTGGCCAGTACCAGGCAAAGCCCGGCCTTGGCCGTGCGCAGGACCGCCTCGCGGTCGCCGCGGCCGAGCGCATGCCCGACCCGCACCGTGGTCGCCTCGGCGATGCCGAACGGGACCATGAAGCACAGGCTGGCCACGTTGATGGCGATCTGGTGCGCGGCGGCCGGTATCGCCCCCAGCCGCCCGATCAGCAGCGCAGTGGCGATGAACAACCCGCCCTCCATCGCCACCGTGACCCCGATCGGCAACCCGGTCCGAAGCAGGCCCGAGATCGCCGCGCGGTCCGGCATCTCGAAACGGGCGAACAGGCCCAGCGCCGCGAAGCGGCGCGAACGGGCGAGGTAGACCAGGAACCCCAGCGCCTGCGCCCACATCATCAGGCTCGACGCGATGCCCAGGCCGGCCGCGCCCATCTCCGGGAAGCCCAGCCGCCCGAATGCGAGTACGTACCCGGTCGGCAGCAACACCATCAGGCCCCCGAACCCGAACAGCATCGTCGGCAGCGACCAGTGCAGGCCGTCGCACAGGTAGCGCATGGCCAGGTACAGGGTCAGCGCCGGCACACCCCAGCGGATGCCGTGCAGGAAATCGATGGCGCCCGGGCGTATCTCGGGGGCGATGCCCATCGGCGCCAACGCCAGCGGCAGCCAGGTCAACAGGCACAGCATCAACAGCCCGAGCCCCAGCGCCAGCCACAGCGCCTGGCGGAAGACCGGCCCGATGGCATGCCGGCGCCCGGCTCCGTCCATCTGCGAAACCGTGGGCGGCAGCGCCATCAGCGTGCCCATCGGGATCATCATCGGCAGCCAGAACATCGCCGTGCCGATCGCCACGGAAGCCAGCGTGGCGGTGCCGTGGCGGCCCGCCAGCACACTGTCGACGAAACCGATCAGGCCGGTCGACACGTGGCCGGCCGCCAGCGGCGCAGCCAGCTTGGCGGTGCGCGCCAGTTCTCGGCGCATACCGCCGTGCTTGCCGGGATCGTCGGGTGGGGGTGTCATGCAGGGATGCGCCATCGCGATGGCGCCGGTTCCGGGAGGGCGGCTATCTTACGCGTCAGGACAGGAGGAACCGATGACACAGCCACAAGCCCAGGCCGAGCCGCAATCCGGGCAGGGCCACGACTGCCGCAACTGCGGCGCGTCGCTGCAGGGCGAGTACTGCCATGCGTGCGGACAGCACGCCCACGACCCGCTGAAGAGCCTCAGGCACGCGGTGGAGGACGTGTTCGAGTCGTTCTGGCACCTGGACGGACGCGTGTTCCGCACCTTGCGCGACGCCTGCGTGCCCGGCCGCGTCATCAACGCCTACCTGGCCGGGCACCGTGCGCGGTACATCCCGCCGTTGCGGCTGTTCGTGGTGCTTTCGCTGTTCACGTTCTTCATCGCGCATCTGGCGATCACGCCGACGTCCGTCAACGTGCAGCAGAACGATGCGATCGCCGCGGCGACCGACATCGCAATGGTCGAGCAGGTGCGCGACGAAGCCCTGGCGCAGATCCAGGCCCAGCGCGACCTCGCCCAGGCGCGCGGCGAATCCGCGGCCGGGATGACTGGCCTCAACGTCGCCGAATCCGTCGTGCGCGGCAATGCCCAGACCCGCATCGACCAGCTCCGCGAGGCCGAACGGACCGGCAAGCCGCCCGAGACGATGCGCGACGGGTTCAAGCTCGCCAACGGACGCCCTTGGGACCCGGTCGACAATCCGCTCCGGATCCGCGGCGCTCCGAAACTGATCGAATCCTGGGCGAACGATGCGATCGGCCGCGGCATGGCGAACATCAAGCGCTTCGCCCAGGACCAGGGCGCGCTCAAGGACGCCTGGCTGTCCTCCATCCCCACCGCGCTGTTCTTCCTGGTCCCGGTGTTCGCACTGCTGCTGCGGGTCTTCTACGCGTTCACGCCGTGGACCTACCTCGAACACCTGGTGGTCGCGCTCTACAGCCACAGCTTCATCCTGCTGGCCAGCGCTGCGCTGATGCTGGTCGACCTGGGCGCGCGCGCGTCCGGCCATCCCGCGGTCCTGGACGCGGCCGAATGGGTTTCCGGCCTCGGCATCGTCGGCATCGCCGTCTGGCTGTTCTTCGTGCAGCGGCGCGTGTACCGGCAGCGCCTCGCGCTCACCGCGACCAAGTACTTCGTGATCGGCACGCTCTACACGATGCTGGTGGGAATCGGAGCCCTCGTGGCCTTGCTGGCCGTGTTCCTGAAATGAACGTGATCTACGAAGTGGAGCTGCACGTCGATGCCGATATCGCCGAAGCCTATCGCGCCTGGCTGCCCCGGCACGTCGCCGCGATGCTGGCGGTGCCCGGCTTCGTTTCGGCGGACCTGCTGGAAGTCGTGGACCCCGCGCCGGCAGACGGCACGCTCGTGCTGAGCGTGCGCTATCGCCTCGCCTCGCTGGCGGCCCTCGACGATTACCTCGAGCAGCGCGCGCCACGGATGCGTGAAGAGGGCCTGGCGCTGTTCGGCGACCGTTTCCGGGCGAGCCGCCGGATCCTGCGCGCTCCCGCCGACGCGGGCGCCTAGCGCTCCACCTGCGCCAGCAGCCAGACCATGCGCCGTGCCGGCGCTTGCCGCACCAGCTCCGCACGCAACGCGGCGCGGCGCGAGGGCGGCGTCGAGAACGCCAGGCGCACCAGCACCTCCAGCTCCTGCGGCGGCATCGACTGCAGGCAGCGCAGCAGCGGCAGGCGCTCGGCCTCCGTCACGTAGCCGAGCAGCGGTTGCAGGCGCGGATAGTAGTAGCCGAGCGTCGGGCCCAGCAGCCAGCCGTGCCGGGCGCCGGGATCAAGTGCGGCAAAGCGGTTCCGCAGCGCCGACTGGCTGGCGGGATCCAACGCCGCGAACGCGACGGCAGCGTCGCGCAGGCGGGCGCGGTCCGGGTCGGCCATGCGCCACCAGGCCTGCAACGAAGCGCGCTGGCGCTGGCGTTCCCTGATCGGCAGCGCTTCCCAGCGTGAGACCGCCGCCGGTGTCGGCCCATTGGCCGAACCGGCAGGCGCCAGCCCGGCGGACGCGGTCAGCATGGCGGCCAGCAGCGCCGCACCCCGTCGATCAATGCGCATCGGTTTCCCCTGGCATGCCGCTGCTGCCCTCGGGCGCCTCGCCCGTCGGAAGCGCGGGCTGATAGCCGGAACGCCCCGCGCGTTCGGCGGCGAACCAGGAATAGAAGGCGGCGTCGCGGGCGATCGACGCTTCGCTTTCCGGCATCGCCAGCAGCTGGCGGTCCGGATGCAGCCGGACAGCGGCCGCGGCATCGTACCGGCGCGGCTCCCCGCCCTGCGCCAGCGGCCGGGTGCGGATGTCGGGCTCGCCGGCACCCGACACCACGCCATCGAATGTCCACAGGAAGCCGGCCAGCGTCGCCACTGCCGCGACCCAGGCTGCCGCGATGCGCCAACGCGACCGGCGCGTGCGCGCTGCTCTAACCACCGGGCCGGGCGCGCGCCATGCGTCCATTCGCGCCATCCGCGCCGTCGACAGCGCGGCCTGGCGGTTGCGCAATGCCGCCAGGCAATCCGCAAGCGCCGGCCCCAGCTGCATCTCGGTCGATGCCAGCGACGCGCGTATCCGCGCCGGCGGCAGGTCCAGGATCGCCGCCAGCGCCACCGGGTCCAGCACCGACAACCGAGCCAGCAGCCACAGTGCCCGCCGGCCCGGAGAAACCCCGGCCAACCGCGCCAACGGCCCGGCCATCGCCGGGGCGGATTGCGTATGCCGCCCCAGGGCCCCGATCAGCCGCCGCCAGAACCGCACGGCCTGCGCATGCGCCGGAACGGGGGGGCCGGGCTCCTCGGCCATGCCGCGCAGGACGTCCGCCACCGCACGATCGCCGGCAGATGTATCGGCACCCGCCAGTTCAGCGAACACCATGCCGGGCCGTGCGAACGCAGGCAGGCGCGTGGCCGCAGGCGGGGTAATGGAAGGGTGTTCGGATACTGGGGACATCATGCGATCTTGGGCGGCGCGCGTGCAGCAGGCCCGCGGCCGGCACCTCCGAATCATAGCCGGCGACGTCCTTTCGGCGGCCACGCCCCCGAACCGGCCGTATCCGTTCCGGACGGGTTGTGCACAGCGGTCATTGGATCGTCACAAAGACAACGCCGACTGAGCGGCGACCTGTGTTTCATGAACGTTTCACAAGCAAGTGATTGATTTTCAAGCATTTGATGAAGATGGCACTTTTTTAGCCAAACTCCGACACAGCCTCGTTTTCAAGCCTGTCGCGGCCCGGGCCGCCCAGCCATGCACAGACTTATCCACATGCTGTGTGGATAAAGGCGTTTCTTCTTTGCCGGCGGACACTTGCGGCCGTTTCGTCAGGGGTGGCGTCAGGTTGTCGCAGCAACTGAGACCAGCCTCGCCGGATCGGCGGGCATCGCGATGCCACGGGCACACGCCTAGAATCGCCGCATGCCATCCACCGCCGCGCTGCAGCTTGCCCTGCCGCTTCCGTTGCCGCAGACGTTCGACTACGCGCCGCCTCCCGGCCATCGCATCGACGCGGGCGACATCGGTCGCCGCCTGCGGGTGCCGTTCGGCCAGCGCGAACTCGTGGGCATCGTCACGGGGGTCCGGCAAACGGATGAGGGCGACGCCCTGCGCGATGCCTTCGCGTTCCTCGATCCCGGGCCGATCCTTGGAGGCGAGCTGCTGCAATCCTTGCGCTGGCTGGCCCGCTACCTGCATGCGCCGTTGGGCGAAGTGCTGGCCACCGCCCTGCCTGCGACGCTGCGCCGTGGCGATCCGCTGCCCGAAACGGCCCACCACGGCTGGGCGCTGACCGAAGCGGGGCGGACCGCGCGGCCGGCGATGCGCGCCGGTCGGCCACGCACGCTGGCCGATCTGTTGGCCGCGCATCCCGTCGGGGAGGATCGGCTGGACGAGGCGCATCCGGGCTGGCGCACGCCGATGCGCGTCCTGTCCGGGCGCGGATTGGCCGAACGCGTGGCGATGGCGACCGAAACCGGGCCGCCGTCAGGCCAGGGACGCCAGGTCGCGCTGAACCCGGAGCAGGCCGCGGCTGCCGAGGCCATCGGTGGAGCGCAGGGATTCGCGCCGTTCCTGCTGGAGGGCGTCACCGGCAGCGGCAAGACCGAGGTCTACCTGGACGCGATCGAACGCTGCCTGGCGCGCGGTCGCCAGGCGTTGGTGCTGGTCCCCGAGATCGGGCTGACGCCGCAGATGCTGCAGCGCTTCAGGCGCCGGCTGGGCACGACGGTGCACGCGCTGCATTCCGGACTCGGGGACCGCGAACGCGCCGGCGTGTGGATGGCGGCCGCACGCGGCGAGGCACGGGTCATCGTCGGCACCCGCTCCGCCGCGTTCGTGCCCTTGCCCGAGGCGGGGCTGATCGTCGTCGACGAGGAGCACGACGCCAGCTACAAGCAGTTCGACGGGATCCGCTACCACGCGCGCGACTTCGCCATCGTGCGTGCGCGCGCGCTCGAGGTGCCGATCGTGCTGGGCAGCGCGACGCCCTCGCTCGAATCGCTGCACAACGCGATGCACGGCCGCTACCGGCTGCTGCGCCTGTCCGCCCGCGCCGGCGATGCGCGGCCGCCGCGCGTGCGCGTGCTGGACATCCGCAGGCGGCCGCTTGAAGCCGGCCTTTCGCCCGAGGCAGAGAGCGCCATCGCCGTCGCGCTGGCCGCGGGCGGACAGGTGCTGGTGTTCCGCAACCGTCGCGGCTACGCGCCGGTCCTGCTTTGCCACGACTGCGGCTGGATCGCGCACTGTCCGCGCTGCAGCACGCCCGACCGGCCCACGGCCATGACCGTCCATGCCGGCGGCAGGCTGCAATGCCACCACTGCGGCCTTCGCCGTGCGGTGCCGCCGGCCTGCCCGGACTGCGCCGGCCTCGCCCTGCAGCCTCAAGGCAACGGCACCGAGCGGATCGAAGCGCATCTGACGGAACGGTTCCCCGATGTGCCGGTGGTGCGGATCGACCGCGGCAGCACGCAGGGCCGCGATGCACTGCAGGCCCGCTTCGATACCCTTGGGGATGCGCCCGGCATCCTGGTCGGCACCCAGATGCTGGCCAAGGGCCACGACCTGCCGGGGCTGGTGCTGGTGGTCGTGGTCGGGGCGGACGAAGGCCTGTATTCGACGGATTTCCGCAGCGGGGAAAAGCTCGCGCAATTGCTGGTGCAGGTGGCCGGGCGCGCCGGGCGGGCCAAGCGCGAAGGCGAAGTGCTGCTGCAAACCCATCACCCCGAGCATCCATTGCTGCAGACCTTGCTGCGCGGTGGCTATCGCGCCTTCGCCGATGCCGAACTGGCCGCACGCGAGGCGGCCGGATTCCCACCCTTCGCCCATCTGGCGCTGTTGCGCGCCGAAGCGCGCCAACTCGAGCCCGCCCGGCGATTCCTGCAATTGGCGAAATCGGGCGTCGCCGGGTTCGACGAATCCATCGCGCTGGACGGCCCGGTGCCGGCACCGATGCCGCGACGCGCCGGCTACCAGCGCATGCAGTTGCTTCTCTCGTCGCCGGACCGGCGCCAGCTGCATGCCGCGCTCGACGCGCTGATGCCCGTGCTGCATGCCGCGCCCGAAGCGCGCAAGGTGCGCTGGTCGCTCGACGTCGACGCCATCGACCTGTACTGAGTCCGCGCCCGAACGCGGCGTCCGGCACGAAAAAGCCCGGCATCGAGCCGGGCTTCGGTCAGCGCATCGGGGCCGCGCTCAGGCGGCGAACAATGCCTTCATCTTCTTCAGCGCATTGGCCTCGATCTGTCGGATGCGCTCGGCGCTGACGCCGTATTCGTCCGCCAGCTCCTGCAGGGTCACCTTGCTGTCCGCGTCCAGCCAGCGACGCTTGATGATGTCGCGGCTGCGCGCGTCCAGGCTGGCCAGGCTTTCGCGCAGCAAGCCCAGCTGGTGATCCTCGCTGTCGGCGCGCTCGTAGGCCTGCGAGGGATCCTCGGCTTCGGCGGCCAGGTACGCGACCGGCGACGGCGGTGCGCGGTCGTCATCGTCCGAATCCGGGGCGTCGAAGCCGATGTCGCGGCCGGACAGCCGCGCTTCCATCTCCATCACCTCGGCCAAAGGCACGTTGAGGTCGGCGGCGATCGTGCGCGCCTCCTCGGCGTTCATCCAGCCCAGACGCTTCTTGGACTTGCGCAGGTTGAAGAACAGCTTGCGCTGCGCCTTGGTGGTCGCGACCTTCACGATGCGCCAGTTCTTGATGATGAACTCGTGCATCTCGGCGCGGATCCAGTGCACCGCGAAGCTCACCAGGCGCACGCCCATCTCCGGATCGAAGCGCTTGACCGCCTTCATCAGCCCGACGTTGCCTTCCTGGATCAAGTCGCCCAGCTGCAGGCCGTAGCCGTTGTAGCCGCGCGCCACGTGCACCACGAAGCGCAGATGCGCCAGGATCAGGTTCTGGGCCGCAGACAGGTCGTTGTCGTCGCGCAGGCGACGGGCCAGATCCTGCTCTTCCTCCACGGTGAGCACCGGGATCTGATGCACGGCACCGATATAGGACTCGAGCGAACCCAGTGCGCTCGGAACCGGCAGGTTGTTGGGAATCAGGGGATAGGTTGCGGCTTGTGCCTTCATGCGTGTGATTTTAGCAGTCGTCATGGGGGAGTGCTAACCGCCGGAGGCCGGCCTTTGCGTTCCATTCATGGAACGAAGACTGCCCCGGTTGGCCACGCTGGAACATGGCCGTCCGCTTGATCTGGGGGCCAGGAACCGGTTCTCAAGGCTCGCAGACGATCAGTCCGCCCGTGACGGCAAACTCCAGTCGATCTGCGCTTTTCCCGTCCGATCAAGGTATTCATTGACTGCGGAAAAATGCCGGCACCCCAGAAATCCCCGATGGGCCGACAGCGGGGACGGGTGCGGAGCCTTCAGCACCCGGTGGCGGCGAGTATCGATGACCCTGCCCTTGGCCTGCGCGTAACTGCCCCAGAGCAGGAACACCAGTCCCTCGCGCTCGCGGTTGAGGACGTCGACCACGTGATCGGTGAAGCCTTCCCAACCCTTGCCTTGGTGGCTACCGGCACGGCCTTCCTCGACCGTCAGCACGCTATTGAGCAGCAGCACGCCCTGCCGCGCCCAAGGCACCAGGTAGCCGTGGGTGGGGCGAGCGAAGCCGACATCGGTCTCGAGTTCCTTGTAGATATTGAGCAGCGAAGGCGGCACCGGCACGCCCGGCAGCACGGAAAAGCACAACCCGTGCGCCTGGCCGGGGCCGTGGTACGGGTCCTGGCCGAGGATGACCACCTTGGCCGCATCGAAGGGCGTGGCATCGAAGGCGGCGAAGATGTCACCGGGGGCGGGGTGGATGCGGGCACCCGCGGCGCGGCGCCCGCGCAGGAAGGCGGACAGCACCTGCATGTCGTCGCGGGCGAACCAGTCGCCCACCCGCGCTTTCCAGGACACCTCGAGCCTGAGCTCGCGCGCATCGCTCATGCGCTGCGGGCGGCGGCCGCGCGGCGCGGCGCCACCAGGCGCAGCTGGAACATCGCCTTGGTGACCAGCAATCGTTCCTCGACCGGCTTGAGCACCAGGTCGTTGGCCCCCCGCTGGATCAGGCCGCGCTGGTTGTCCAGGTTGTCGTCGCCGGTCAGCACCAGCACGGGCAGGTCGCGCTTGCCGTGGCCCAGAGTCTCGCGGATATGCACCAGCAGGTCGTGACCGTTCAACTCGCCGGTCAGGTAGAGATCGGTCAGCACCAGATCGCAGGCCGGGCTGCCGTCGCCATCCCGGTTCGCATCCAGCCAGGCGATGGCGTCTTCCACGCTGGCAATGTGCGTCACGTCGAAGGCATGCGTTTCGAGCATCCGCTTGGTGGCGAGCGCGACCACGCGGCTGTCCTCGACGTACAGGACGCGGGCACCGACCATCGGCTGCGGATGGACATAGCCGTGGATGAAGGCGGCCAGCGCCCGCAGGCCCAGCGCCTTGTCGAACCAGTCGGTGACATCCTGCCCCAGCGTGCGCGCCTCCAGCCGCGCCTGCGCCTCACCCGACACCACGATCACCGGCACGTAGGCCTGCCCGGCGGCGGCGCGGACGGCGCCGGCCACGTCCAGCCCGTCGCCGTCGGGCAGCGCCAGCGAGGTGGTGACCAGGTCGACGTCGCCGGCATCCAGCACGGCACGCGCATCGCGCACGCTGGCCGCGCCGTGGATGGTGGCATTGGGCAGGCTGTCGGCCAGCACGTCGCGGATCAGCTTGCGCACCATCCGGGAGCCGTCGACGACCATCACCCGGGGCGCATCCGATACCACGTGCCGCAGGCTGGACCGATCCGCCATGGCTCAGCGCTCCGGCCGCGTCTGGCGCAGATAATGGCCGGTCACCAGTCCGGCCCCCAGCCAGCCGACCAGTCCGGCACCGAGCACCACCAGCACCGCCTGCGCCGGATTGAACCCCTGCAGCCCGAAGCGACTGCCGTAGCTCGCGGCCAGCCTGGCCAGCGGCGGCGACAGGTAATGGTATGAAACCGTCAGCAGGACAAGCGCGAGCAGCCCGGCAGCCAGCCCGTACCACGCCCCGAGATAGAGGAAGGGCCGGCGGATGAAGCCATCGGTGGCGCCGAGCAGTTGCAGGACACCGATCTCCTCCCGGCGTGACTGGATGTCCAGGCGCACGGTGTTGCCGACCACCAGCAGCGCGCCGATGCCCAGCAGCAACGCCAACACCCACGCCAGCCGCGCGCCGAAGCGCAGCCATTGGTCGAGGCGCTCGCGCCAGACCGCGTCGTGCTGGACCATCTCGGCTTCCGGCAGCGCTCGCAGCGTCCCGGCCAGCACGCGCTCGTCCGCCTTCGGCGTGACGATGTACAGGTGCGGAAGCGGATTGGAATCGAGCTGGCCGATGGCGTCACCCAGCGCGCTGTGTTCGCGGAAATCCGCAAGCCCTTCTTCCGGCGTCACCCAGCGCAGGTTGGCGATATCGCCGCGCTCGCGCAGTTCGCCGGCCAGCGCGCGGGCGCGTTCGAGCGAAACGTCCTGCCTGAGGAAAACGCTGATCTCGCGCGACTGCTGCACGCTGCCGGCGAAACGCTCGGCGTTGGCGAGGATCAGGCCCAGCCCCAGCGGCAACGACAGCGCCACCGCCATCACGCCGATGGTGAGCAGGGTCGCGCCCGGCTTGCGGATCGCGCGGCCCAGGCTGGACATCAGGCTGTAGAGGTGATGGTCGAACCAGGTCCCGATGCCTGAGCGCGTGGCCGCTGCGTTCGGCTTATTCATCGGCCAGGTCCTCCGGCGCGATGTCGTCGGCGAGGCGGCCATGATCCAGCACCAGCACCCGCTTCTTCATCCGCTTCACAAGTCCCAGGTCGTGGCTGGCGACGAGCACGCTGGTGCCGCGCTCGGGCAGCGAGGCGAACAGCGCCATGATCTCGGCCGAGAGCGTCGGGTCCAGGTTGCCGGTCGGCTCGTCGGCCACCAGCAGGCGCGGCTCGCCGACCAACGCGCGCGCGATGCCGACGCGCTGCTGCTCACCGGCGGAAAGTTGCGTCGGCAGCGCCTTCTCGCGCCCGCCCAGCCCCATCCGCTCGACGATGCCGCGCACCCGCTTGCCGATCTCTCCGCGGCGCATGCCGCGCAGGATCAGCGGCAGCGCGACGTTCTCGTACACGCTGCGGTCGGTCAGCAGCTGGTGGTCCTGGTAGACCACGCCCACGTCGCGCCGATGCAGCGCCACCTTGCGGCCGCGCACCTTCAGCAGGTTCTTCTCGTCGAACAGCACGGCGCCACGGCTGGGCCGTTCGGCCAACTGGATCAGCTTGAGCAACGTGCTCTTGCCCGCGCCGGAATGCCCGGTGACGAACAGCATCTCGCCCGGCTCGACGACGAAACTGATTTCGCTCAGCGCTTCCTGCCCACCGGCGTAGCGCTTGCTCACGTTGTCGAAGCGAAGGATGCCCATGCGTGGATTATGCCTCCGTGGACACAGGCATCGGCGGCATGCTTCGTGTCGTGCGTCGCGTTCCGGCTCAGTGCTGGCGCGACGGCCCGCGCGTCACCAGCGATTTCAATCCGCGCCCGATGCGTGACAGCAGCGAACCCTCGTCCGGTGCCGTCGTGACCGGCTTCGGCTTGGAACCCACGGACTGGGGCGGGCGCCGGGACTCCGGAGCCGGTGCCTTGGCACTGCTTGCCGCGCCTTCCACCGGCTTGCCGCCACGGCGGCGGCGGCGCTTGCGCGGGGCTTTTTCGGCGCCATCGGGATTGCCTGTCGTGGTCTGGTCCGCGGGCTTGGCAACAACGGCATCGGTCGAATCCGGCGTCGGACGCGGACCGCGGCGGCGACGTTCGCCGCCGTTTTCGCTTTCCTTGCGCGGACTGCGGCTGCCACGGCCGCCGGAACCCGAACGCTCGCCACGACCACCGCCGCGCTTGGCGTCCTCGGCCGCACGCGCCTCGCGCACTTCCTTGAAGATTTCGCCGATGCTTTCGCCTTCCTCGGCATTCGCCTCCACACCTTCGCGCGGCTTGCGCGGCAGCGCGACCAGCATCTCCGGCGTGACCTGTTCGCCCGGAATCTTTTGGTCGATGTAGGCCTCGATGTCAGGCAGCGACATGCCGTAGCGCTCGCAGGCGAAGCTGATCGCGTCGCCTTCGGCGCCCAAGCGCGCGGTGCGACCAATGCGGTGCACGTAGTCCTCGGCATCGAACGGCAGGTCGTAGTTGAAGACGTGTGATACGCCGTCGATGTGCAGGCCGCGCGCGGCCACGTCGGTGGCCACCAGCAGTTCCAGCTGGCCGGCCTGGAATTTCTTCAGCAGCGACTCGCGCTTCTTCTGCGGCACGTCGCCGCTGAGCACGCCGACGCGGTAGCCGGCGCGTTCCAGCGCGCGCGCCACCCGCTCGACGAACGCCTTGGTGTTCACGAACACCATGGTGCGCGCGCCTTCGCTGCGCGACAGCAGGCCAATCAGCAACGGGATCTTCTCTTCATCGGCCGGGTAATACAGCTTTTGGCGGACCCGTGCGGCGGTGATCGTTTCAGTTTCCACCACGATCTTTTCCGGATCGTTCATGTGCTCGTAGGCCAGCTCCAGCACGCGATGGCTGAGGGTGGCGCTG
>DAIRVA010000042.1:0-20902 GCA_036803045.1 Lysobacter sp.
GACCACTTCAACTTCGCCAAGGCCGGCGTGCCGGCGCTGTACGCCAAGGGCGGCAGCGACCTGCGCGAAGGCGGCACAGACGCGGGCAAGGCGGCTGAAGCCGACTACCGCGACAAGCGCTACCACAAGGTCGCCGACCAGTTCGATGCGGGTTGGAAGCTCGACGGCATCGTCGAGGACCTCAACGCGCTCTACATGGTAGGCAATACCGTCGCCAACGATGGCAGCTGGCCGAACTGGATGAAGACCAGCGCATTCCGGGCCAAGCGCGACGCGATGATGGCGGCGAAGAAGTAAATCCTTCGCCCATCGCGACTCACGGAACGGCACCTTCGGGTGCCGTTCCTGCTTGCGCGTCATTGCGAGCGGATGCACCCGCCGCTGACGGCTCTGGTGCAGAATCCCTCGCACCTGCACCAAAACGGATCCGCCATGACCCTCGCCTATGCCTGCGTGCTGATCGCCGCATTCCTGCCTTACGTCTGGACCGTCATCGCCAAGCGCTCCGGCGGCGGCCGCTTCGACAACCGCAATCCGCGCCAGTGGCTGGAAAAACAGGAAAACCCGCGCTCCCGCCGCGCCGATGCGGCGCAAAAGAACGCGTTCGAGGCGTTCCCGGCCTTCGCCGCCGGCGTGCTGATGGCGCAGCAGGCCGGCGTCGATCCGCGGACCATCGGCTGGCTGGGCGTCGTATTCGTCGTCAGCCGCGTGCTGCACGGCATGTTCTACATCGGCAACCGGGCGTCGATGCGCAGCCTGGTGTGGTTCGTCGGCTTCGCCTGCGTGGTCGCATTGCTGGTGATGGCCGTGTTGCGGATCGCCTGATTCACGCCGCCGGCGGCAGGCCCAGCGCCGCGAGCACCACGGCGACATCCTCATGGCTCACACGTCGCGCCGCGCGCGTGGCCGGATCGACGCAAACGCGCCGCAGCAACGCGGGTGGCAGGCTGCCCAGCCCGATATGGCGATGCTGCTGCACCTCGCCCGCCACGCCCGTGCGCATCTGCGCCAGCAATGCATCGCGATGCGCCGGTGAATACGCCTGCGCGGTCTCCCCCGTCGCCTTGTGCGTCAGCGTGAACATCGGCGCACGCACGCGCCACAGCTGGCCGCACTCGACCAGCGCCGGCATCCACCGCGCGAAGTACAGCAGCACCAGCGCCTCGATGTGCACGCCGTCGGCATCCGGGTCGAACAGCAGCACGACGCGCTCGAAACGCAAGGGCGCGGGCGATGCGGGCGCGAATTGCAAGGTCGGATCACCCACCCCCAGCGCATCGGCCAACTGCCGGTACAGCACGTTCTCGCGCACCTTGTCGGCATCGGCGCGCCATGCGTTCAACGGCTTGCCCTGCAGCGGCAACACCGCCTGCGTGCGTTCCTCGCGCACGTTCGACACCGATCGCGCCGCGGAATCGCCTTCGACCAGGAACAGTTCACAGCCTGCGCCATGCGCGGCGCTGTCCGCGAACCTGGCCTTGCCCTGCGAATGTCGCCCTGCATTCATTGCGCCATTCTGGCGCGCTGGCGACGCACCGGATGAGACCGGCGGGCGTAGGATGCCGGCATGGCAACCGACCGCGACTTCATCGACTACATCGCCGAGCAGCTGGGCCTGGGCGCGCGCCTGACCCACAAGAAGATGTTCGGCGAATACGCGTTGTACGTGGATGAGAAAGTCGTCGCGTTCGCCTGCGACAACAGCCTCTTCATCAAGCCGACCGAGGCGGCGACGCGTCTTGCTCCCGACCTGCCCGGCCGGCCGCCCTATCCCGGCGCCAAGGATTATCCGGTCGCCGACGAGCTGCTGGACGATGGCGATGAATTGAGGCGTCTCGTCATCGCCACGGCCGATGTCTTGCCGGCGCCGAAACCCAAACCGAAGAAAGTCGCAAAGAAAAAGGCCGCGAAGAAAACGCCGGGCAAGCCGAAAGCCTGAGCGATCCTCAGCCCGCGATCAAACGCACCCGAGCGAAGTTGCGCTTGCCCACCGCGATCACGCCCTCGAAGCCGGGCGTGAACAGATGCGCGGCGTCCTCGAACACCTCGCCATCCACGCGTACCGAGCGCTCCTTCAGCTTGCGGTTGGCCTCCGAGTTGCTCGGCGTGATGCCGGCGGCCGTCAGCAAGGCCGCGATGCGCAAGCCTTCGGCCGGCACCACCACGCCCTGCAGCGGCAGGTTGGCGACGTCGCCTTCGCCGCGTACCGCCGCATGCCAGCCGGCGACGGCGCGCTCCGCGCTGGCGGCATCGTGGAAGCGCGCGGCCAGCTCGTTGGCGAGACGCAATTTCACGTCGCGCGGGTTGAACTGCCCGCCTTCGATGGCGGCGCGCAGTTGTTTCGCTTCGTCGATGGAGATGTCGAAGCTGAGCAGGTCGATCCACTTCCACATCAGCTCGTCGCCGATCTTCATCGTCTTGGTGACGATGTCGATGGCCGGCTCGTCGATGCCGATGTAGTTGCCCAACGACTTCGACATCTTCTGCACGCCGTCGATGCCTTCCAGCAGCGGCATCGTCAACACGATCTGCGGCTTCATCCCGTGCGATTCCTGCAGCGCGCGGCCCATGAGCAGGTTGAACTTCTGGTCGGTGCCGCCCAGCTCCACGTCCGACTCCAGCGCGACCGAATCGAAGCCTTGCGCGAGCGGGTAGAGGAATTCGTGGATCGAGATCGGCTGCTGCGCGGCGTAGCGCTTGGCGAAGTCGTCGCGCTCCAACATGCGCGCGACGGTCAGCTGGCCGGCCAGGCGCACCATGTCGGCGGCGGACATCTGATTGAACCACTCGCTGTTGAAGCGCAGCTCGGTCCTGTCGCGGTCGAGGATCTTGAACACCTGCGCGGCGTAGGTCTCGGCGTTTGCCATCACGTCTTCGCGCGTCAGCGGCTTGCGGGTGACGTTCTTGCCGGTCGGGTCGCCGATCATCCCGGTGAAGTCGCCGATCAGGAAGATCACCTGATGGCCCAGGTCCTGGAACTGGCGCATCTTGTTTAGCAGCACCGTGTGGCCCAGATGCAGATCGGGCGCAGTCGGGTCGAAGCCGGCCTTGACCCGCAGCGGGCGGCCTTCCTTCAGCCGCGCCTCCAGCTCGTCGCGCTTGAGCAATTCGTCGGCCCCGCGGGCGATGAGGTCGAGGGCGGCGGTGGTCGTGGCTACGGGCACGATCGATTTCCTGAATAGGCTGTATTGACGGACTTGAGCGGTAAATCTTCCGTTAAATCGGCACGCGCTTCAAAAAACGAACCGGATCAATGGTTTGACGCTCGCTGTTCACGTGTTTATGGTAACGCGCTGGGGTCGCCATCACGCGGCGTGGAGATTTCTGAATGACCGTCGATGGTGTGGATGCGGGCCGAACGAAGCGATTGCGCGCACTGCGCGCCGAAGCCCTGAGGCGTTACGCATCACTGGGGATCCCTTCCGCACTGGATGGCCGCTGGACCCGCCGCCAATGGGCGCATGCTGGGCTTTGCGCCACGGTCATGGCCCTGCTGGGCGCCCTGGTTCCGGGACTCGATCAGGCGCTGAGCCTGCCCAGCGATGCGCCGCGCGCCTCGCTGGCGCTGACGCTGCCGCAGATCGGTCCACACAGGAAGGCCGCCGGCCCGACCCTCAAGGGCGACAGCTGGCAAGTGGTGAACGTGCGCTCGGGCGAGACCGCGAGCGAGATCTTCGAGCAGCTGCAGATCCCGCAGAGTGACCTTGCACGGCTGCTGAAATACCCCGGTGTGCGGCTGGAGATGCGTCGGTTGCGGCCTGGTGCCGAGATCGCCTTCGACCTGCCGCCGGGCGGCGCGCTGCGCGGCTTCCGCTATACGCGCCTTGGCGAGAAGGTCGAGCTGGACATGACCGGCGAGAAGATCACCGAGACCGCCGTTCCGCAACAGGTGGACGTGCGCACCGTGGTGCTGTCGGGCACGGTAGGCGATTCGTTGTTCGATTCCGCGCGAAAAATCGGACTGACCCGGCAGAACCTCAAGGAACTGACCGACGACATCTTCAAGTACGACATCGACTTCGATTCCGACCTCGAGGACGGCGACCGCTTCAGCGTGGTGGTCGACCAGACCTGGAAGGACGGCAAGCTGGTCGACACCGGGCCGGTGCTGGCCGCCACCATCACCGCCGACGGCAAGCTGCGCAGTGGCTTCCTGTTCGAACGCAACGGCAAGCCGGGTTACTACACCGCGGACGGCCGCTCGCTTGAGCGCCCGTTCATCCGCATGCCGATCCCCTATGCGCGCCTGACCTCGGGTTTCGGCGGCCGCCGCCATCCGGTGCTGGGCCGCCTGCGCATGCACAAGGGCGTCGACTACGGCGCCGCCACCGGCACGCCGATCATGGCGGCGGGCGACGCCGTGGTGAAATCGGTCGGTTGGCATGGCGGCTACGGCAAGGCCGTGGAGCTCTCGCACGGGCAGGGCAAGACCACGTTCTACGCGCATATGTCGCGCTTCGCCAAGATCCGTCCCGGCCAGCGCATCGCGCAGGGCACGGTGATCGGCTACGTCGGCAGCACCGGCCTCTCCACCGGGCCGCATCTGCATTACGAGTTCCGCGTCAACGGCGTGCATCGCAACCCGCTGTCGATGATGCTGCCCCCGCCCGCGCCGCTGTCCGGGGCGCTGCTGGCCGAGTTCAAGGGCGAGACCCGCCGCGCGCTGGGCAAGATCCGCGAAGTGGAGAACATCGTGTTCCAGGGAGACGACGAACCGCGCGTGGCCAGCGCCACGCCCGCCGGGAACGGCAAGCGCGGTTGAGGCGAAAATCGGCGCGATGTCAGGGCAAGGGCGGCGCAAGCCGCCTTTTGCATTCCGGGAACCGGGCTGGCGCGACGCGGCGCGATCCGCCACGATGGCGCGATGAATGAAGAGCTCTACATCGGCCTGATGTCCGGCACCAGCGCCGACGGCATCGACGCAGCGCTGGTGCGCTTCGGCGGTGGCGAATCGACTCCCCTGCGCGCAGAAGTGCTGGCTGCCGTCACCCTGCCGTGGAATCCGGACGTCCGCGCGCGGCTGGTGTGGCTGGGCCAGGGCGGATCGCTCGATTCGCTGGACGAGCTCGGCACGCTGGACGCACAGGTCGGCGAGGCCTTCGCCGAGGCCGCCCTCGCGGTGCTGGCGGAAGCCGGCATCGATGCGCGCGAGGTCGCCGCGATCGGTTCGCACGGGCAGACGGTACGGCACCGCCCCTATCTCAAGCATCCGTTCTCGCTGCAGATCGGCGATGCCGGGCGCATCGTCGAACACAGCGGCATCACCACCGTCGCCGATTTCCGCCGCCGCGACATCGCCGCCGGCGGCCACGGCGCGCCGCTGCTGCCTGCGCTGCATCACGCGCTGCTGCACGACCCCGGCGAAGATCGCGCGGTGCTGAACCTCGGCGGCATCGCCAACCTCACGCTGCTGCCGCGCGCGGGCGACGTGCGCGGCTTCGACACCGGCCCGGCGAACGCATTGATGGACCTGTGGTGCCACGAGCACACCGGCCGGCCGTACGACGAGGGTGGGGCCTGGGGCGCGACCGGCGTGGCGGATGCCGCATTGCTCGAGCGCCTGCTGGAGGACCCGTGGTTCGACGCGCCGCCGCCCAAGAGCAGCGGCCGCGAGCATTTCCAGCGCGCGTGGCTGGCGCCGCGGCTGCGCGGCGACGAATCCGCAGTGGACGTGCAGGCCACGCTGCGCGCGCTGACCGCACGCACCATCGCCGATGCGCTGCGCGCCACCCAGCCGCAGACGCAGCGCCTGCTGGTCTGCGGCGGCGGCGTGCGCAACCCAATGCTCCTGGACGCATTGCGCGAGGCCATGCCGGGCATCGCCATCGCATCGACGGCCGAGCACGGGCTCGACCCGGATCATGTCGAGGCGATGGGCTTCGCCTGGCTGGCGCGGCAGACGCTGCTCGGCCTGCCGGGCAACCGCGCCTCGGTCACCGGTGCGGCAGGGTCGCGCGTGCTGGGGGCGATCTATCCGGCCTGAGCCGGACGTGATTCGTCAATGCGGGTCCGACGGTGTCGGGACCACGCGCAGCCGCGCAGGCGTGTCGCCATCGCCCAGGTCGATGCGCGGGTACATCCAGAAGAACAGCAGGATCGCCGGGATCGACACCACCGCGGTGATCCAGAAGTAGGTGCCGTAGCCGGTCTGCTCGACGATGCCGCCCGACACCGCGCTGAGCAGCTTGCCCGGCAGCATCACCAGTGACGAGAACAGCGCGAATTGCGTCGCCGTAAATCGCTGGTTGACCAGCGAGGTCAGGAACGCCGCAAGCGTGGTGCCCTGGAAGCCCTGTGCGAGGTTCTCGCCCGAGATCACCAGCGTCAGTTTCGCAAGGTCGCCATCGGCGCCGACCAGCCATACGTACAACAGGTTGCTGACCGCGCCCAGCACCACGCCGGCCAGCAGCGGCCAACGCACGCCCCACCGAGCGATCGCGATGCCGGCCAGGAATACGCCGCCGATACCGACCCATACGCCGTAGAGCTTGCTGATCGCGCCGATCTCGGTCTTGCTGTAGCCCTGGTCGATGTAGAACGGCGCCATGATGCCGCCGCCGAGCGACTGGTCCGACACCTTGGCCAGCAGGATGAAGGCAAGCAGGCCGGCGGCCAAGGCAGGGCCGAAGCGGCGCACGCAATCGGAGAACGGCGAGACGATGCCTTCGCGCAGGCTCTCGCCCCAGTTCGTGGACTTGACGCGATGCACGACGGGTTCCCGCGCGAAGAACACCGCGACCACCGGGATGAGCATCACCACGGCCATCACGCGGTAGACCATCGGCCATGGCAGGTGATCGGCCATCACCAGCGCCATCGCCCCGGTGATGATGAGCGCGATGCGGTAGCCCAGCGAATACGTCGCCAACAGCGCGCCCTGGTCCTGGCGCGGCGCGATCTCCACGCGATACGCATCCACGCCGATGTCGAGCGTGGCGCCGCCGAAGGCCGCGACGAGCGTCACCCAGACGAACGGCGCCAGCTTGTCGGGCGTGAGTTGCGCCATCACCAACAGCGCGCCCATCACCCATAGCAGCGCGAACAGGATCCAGCCGCGCCGCAAGCCCAATCGCCCGAACAGCGGCAACAGCCAGCGATCCACCAGCGGCGCCCACAGGAATTTGAGCGTGTAGGTCATGCCCGCACTGGCGATCAAGGTGATGCTTTTCAGGTCGAGGTCGTTGTCCTTCAGCCAGTACGCCAGCGTGCCGGCCACCAGCAGGAACGGCATGCCGGAGGCGAAGCCGAAGAAGAACATCGTCCACGCCGCCGGCTGGGTGAAGGCTTTCCACACCGAAGGCTTCGCGGGTCTGGCGATAACGTCGCTCATGCAGGCTCCGGCTCAGAGGGGACGGTCGTAATCGACCAGGTAAGGAGCGTGGTCGGAAAACTTCGGCTCGGGGAAGATGGTCGCCTCGCGGATCGTTGCGGCCAACCCCGGCGTGACAAGCTGATAGTCGATGCGCCATCCCACGTTCTTCGCACGCGCCGCGCCGCGCTGGCTCCACCAGCTGTATTCGACGGCATCGGGCTTGACCACGCGGAAGCTGTCCTTCCAGCCGCCCGCGCGACGCGGGACCAGGCCATCGCCGCAATCGTCGTCGATCATCCCCGACAGCCATGCGCGCTCGTGCGGCAGGCAGCCGGAATTCTTCTGGTTGCCGGTCCAGTTCTTGATGTCGTTCTTCGCGCGGACGATGTTCCAGTCGCCGCACAGGACGTAATCGCGCCCGCTCGCCAGCCACTCGTCCAGGATCGGCGCGAGCCACTTCATCACATCCTCTTTCACGCCCTGGCGCAGCTCGCCGGAGCTGCCGGAGGGGATGTAGAAGCTCACCACCGACAGGTTGCCGAAGCGCGCCTCGATGTAGCGCCCTTCCTCGTCGAAATCCTCGCGGCCGAGCGCGGTGCGCACCTCGTCGGGCTCGCGCCGACTGTAGATCGCGACGCCGCTGTAGCCCTTCTTGGTGGTCGCGTCGCGGAAGAACGCGTGGTAGCCGTCCGGCAGGTAGTCGGGGACGCGCAGTTGGTGCTCCTGCGCCTTGGTTTCCTGCACGCACATCACGTCGATGTCGTGCTTTTCAAACCAGTCGAAGAAACCCTTGCTGGCCGCCGAACGCAGGCCATTGGCGTTGAAGCTGAGGATGCGCATGCATGGCCGGCACGGAGGATGTGGGAGGATCATAGCAACGCTACCCGATCCTGCCGCGATGCCTGCCCACGTGCTCGTCCATGTCGCACCCGCCACCCCGACGCTCTCCGCCGGCATTCGCGCGCTGCGGCTAGCCCCGGGGCAGCGCGATTACGCCGGCGACGTGGCCTTCAACCTGGCGAACGCGCTGGACGATTCGCTTTCCGAGCCGATGGCCATTCTCGCCAACGGTCGCGTGATCGGCTATTACCGGCTGGATTTCGCGCCGCGCGCGGTGGTCGGCCGCGACCTCGGGATGCCGCACGCCGGCGTCCGCGCGTTCTGCATCGACGAACGCCACCAGGGGCGCGGACTCGGCGCGCGCGCGGCGACGGCGATGCTGGCCGACTTGCGTCGCCGCCATCCGGAGATCCGGTTGGTGGTCCTCACGGTCCATTGCGGCAACCGCGTCGCCGTCTCGACCTACCGCCGCGCCGGTTTCGTACCGACCGGCGAACTGCAGCCGGGTGGTCGCGCCGGCCCGCAATACGTCATGCTTCACGCTTCCGTCCCGGACATGCATTCCCGCCAGGCCACTGCACCATGAGCGACCATCGACGCCTTTTCCTTGAAGCCGCGCTGCGGGCGCAAGCCCTGCGCTTCGGCTCGTTCACGCTGAAGTCCGGGCGGCAAAGTCCCTATTTCTTCAACGCCGGTCGCTTCGATTCGGGCGCTGCATTGCGCACGCTCGGCCATGCCTATGCCGATGCGGTCGCGGAATCGGGCATTGGCTACGACCTGCTGTTCGGCCCCGCCTACAAGGGCATCCCGCTGGCGACCGCATTGGCCTGCGCGCTGGCGGAATCCGGCCGCGACGTGCCGGTGGCATTCAACCGCAAGGAGGCAAAGGATCATGGCGAAGGCGGCCTGCTGATCGGCGCGCCGATGCAGGGCCGCCGCGTGCTGGTGGTGGACGACGTCATCACCGCCGGCACCGCGATCCGCGAGGCGCTGGCCCTGATCCGCGACGCGGGCGGCATTCCCGCGGGCATCGTCATCGGCCTGGACCGGCAGGAGGTCGTCCGCGACGGCGATCCACGATCCGCGGCGCAGGCTGTCGCCGCCGAGCACGGCGTTCCGGTGGTGTCGGTGGCCGCCCTGTCCGACCTGCTCGCGTTTACCGCCGATGCCCCCGAACTTGCGGACGCACGGCGCGCGTTGGAGGATTACCGCCAGCGCTACGGCGTCGACCGCACCGATCCGGAGTCACGATGATCTCTTTCGCCAGGCTGCCCCTGATGCTCGCCACCGCGGCCGCGCTCGCCTGCGCCATGCCGTCGGCAGCCGCCCAGCAGGCCACGGGCGGCAAGAAACTGTATTGCTGGAACGAGGGGGGCCGCCGCGTCTGCGGCGATGCCCTGCCCGCTTCGGCGGTGGATGCGGCCCGCACCGAAATCAGCGGGCGCACCGGATTACCGGGTGCCCGGATCGACCGGGCCATGACCCCGGCCGAGCGCGATGCGCTGGCCGCGCAGAAAGAGGCGGAGGCCGAGCAGGCCGAAGCCTTGGCGGCCCAGCAGCGACGCGACCTGGCGCTGGCCGACTCCTACGACAGCGAAGCCGAACTCAGGCAGGCATACCGCATCCGCTATGACCTCGTGGACGAAGCCATCAAGTCGGCCCGACTGCGGCTCGCCAACCAGCGCGATGCACTGGTGCGGCTGCTGCAAGCCGCCGCGGACGCGCAACTTTCGTCCGGGCGCGTCATCCCCAGGCAGGTGGAGGGCATCCGGACGCAGCGCGCTTCGCTGCTCGAGGCACAGGCCGCGCTGCGGGAGCAGCAGTCCGAGCGCGATGCACTGGACGCGCAACTGTCGGATGCGCTGTCGCGCTACGAGGCGGCCAAGGGGCGGCCCGGCGCCGGCATCGTCACCACGCAGCCGGCACCGCCGCAACCCGCGCCGACGCCCTAGAACGGCAGCGCGATTTCCGGCGAGAGCCGCTGCAACCGCTCGGCGAACGCCTGCTGGATGCGCGCCAGCGCGTCGGTGTCGTTGGCCTCGAAGCGCAGCACCAGGATCGGGGTCGTGTTGGATGCGCGCACCAGCCCCCAGCCGTCCTTCCAGTCGGCCCGCAAGCCGTCGATGGTCGTGCTGCGCGCGCCCTCGAAATCGCCCTCCGCCACGAAACGCTCGATGAAGGCGTGCGGATCCTCCATCGGGATCTTGAGTTCCGGCGTGCTGGTGCCCTCGGGAATCCCGGCGAACACGGCATCGGCGTCCTCGCCCCGCGCGGCGAGGATTTCGAGCAGGCGCGCGGCGGAATAGATGCCGTCGTCGAACCCGTACCAGCGCTCCTTGAAGAAGAAGTGGCCGCTCATCTCGCCGGCCAGCTCCGCTTCGGTCTCGCGCATCTTCGCCTTGATCAGGGAGTGCCCGGTCTTCCACATCAGCGGGCTGCCGCCATGGCGCAGGATCCACGGCATCAGCGCACCCGTGCACTTCACGTCGTAGACGATGACCGCGCCGGGCTGGCGCTCCAGCACATCGGCCGCGAACAGCATCAGCAGGCGGTCGGGGTAGATGTTGGCGCCCTCGGGCGTGATCACCCCGAGCCGGTCGCCGTCGCCGTCGAAGGCGATGCCCAAGTGCGCACCGTGCTCCGCCACCTGCTGCCGCAGGTCCTCCAGGTTGTGCGGCTCGCTCGGATCCGGGTGATGGTTGGGGAAGGTGCCGTCGATCTCGCAGAACAGCGGCACCACTTCCGCGCCGATGGCGGTCAGCACCGCCGGCCCGAGTTGGCCAGCGGCACCGTTGCCGGCATCGACCACCACCTTCAGCGGACGCGCGAGCTGGATGTCCGACGCCACTCGGAGCACGTAATCGGCGGCCACATCGCGCACCTCGAGCCCGCCCGGCGCTTCGGCCGCGTGCAGGCGCCCTTCGGCCAGCCGCGCATGCAGGTCGGCGATGGCATCGCCGGAGAGGGTCTCGCCGCCAACGACGATCTTGAAGCCGTTGTAATCGGGCGGATTGTGGCTCCCGGTCACCGCCACGCAGGAGCCGGCTTCCGTCTGGTACGCGGCGAAATAGACCAGCGGCGTCGGGGCCAGGCCAATGTCGACGACATCGCGACCGGCCAGGCGCAGGCCTTCGATCAGCCCGCTCGACAGGTCCGGCCCGGACAGCCGGCCATCGCGTCCGACCACGATTCGCTGCAGGCCCTGCTCGTGCATCAGGCTGCCGATCGCCTGCCCGATCGCCCGCGCCACTTCATGGTCCAGCGTCTGGCCGACCACTCCGCGGATGTCGTAGGCGCGAAAGATGCCGCGATCCACCACCATGCCAGCGGCCACCGGCGCAACGTCCGGCACGACGGCCGGCGCCGCTTCCCGTTCGCGGGCGAGTGCCTGTTCGAGCGTGAGCTCCTCCTCCTCGGGCGCTGCCTCCAGGTTGCGGCGCCGTAGGCGCGGACCGAGCAGCAGGCCGATGCCGACGAACAGGCACAACAGGCCCATCGCCATCGTCGGCAGCGCACCCATGCCGAAAGGCCCGGATGGCGGCACCGGCATCGCCGCGGCCACCCGCAACGGGCTGCCTGCCACCGGCGCGGCGCGGGATTCGGCCAGGCCGGACAGATTCACGTCGCCCTGCTCGGCGAGCGTGGCCGCTCCCTGCCGCAAGGCGATATAGCCCGGACTGGCATCGGCCTGCAGGACCGCATCCAGCATCGAGCGGGCCGGATAGGCGGCGAAGGCAACCTGTCCATTGGACAAGGCCAGTGCCGCACCCAGCTCGGGCCCGCGCGCGCCACGGATCACCCGCACCACCGGCTGCCTGTCCGCCAGCGCCTCCTCGGACAACGCCAGCAGCCCGAACGATCCTTCCGGCAGTCGCGCGTACAGCGGCTGCAGATCTTCCGGCAACAGCTCGACCCGGAGCGCGCCGTCGAGCGCCCCCGACAGCACCCTCGCCGCCGCGACCGGATCGCCCACGGCCAGCGCGTTGCGCAGGGCGACACGGCCCGAAGCATCCGCGAGCGCCTTGCGCACCTGCGCCACGCGTGCACCGGCCGCCTGCTGCACGGCATCGCGCTGCGCCAGCAACGCCGTCTCCTCCCGCCCTGCTTGCCACTGGCGGCCGGCCAGCAGCAGCAGCCAGGCCGCCAACAGGAGCAACAGCACGCCTGCCAGGCCCAGCACCCGGCCCGAAGGCAGCGATGCGTCCTTCATCGAGAACGCGGGTATGCGGATTTTCCGTTTGGACATGTCTTCCCTTCTTCCCTCAGCGCAAGCCGGTATGGCCGAAACCGCCGGCCCCACGCGCGCTCGCTTCGAATTCGTCCACCACCTGCAGCGTCGCTCGCACCACCGGCAACAGCACCAGCTGCGCGATGCGGTCACCCGGTTGCATCGTAAAAGCCTCGCGGCCGCGATTCCACACGCTGACCATCAACGGCCCCTGGTAATCGGCATCGATCAGGCCGGTGCCGTTGCCCATCACGATGCCGTGCCGGTGGCCAAGGCCCGATCGTGGCAGGATCACCGCGCACAGCGCCGGATCGGCGATGTGAATGCTTAGGCCGGACGGCACCAGCACGGCATCGCCCGGCGCCAGTTCCAGCGGCGCATCAAGCGCCGCGCGCAGGTCCATGCCGGCGCTGGCCTCGGTCGCATAGGCGGGCAGGGGCCATTCGGTGCCGAAGCGCGCATCCAGCACTTTCACTTGCAGGACATGGTGCATCAGGGCAATTCCTTGTCGATGAGGTCGAGCAGCGCGGCGGCGACCGCAGGCTTGGGCGCGGGTCCGAGCGCGGCATCGCCATTGCGCCAGAACACCCGCAGCGCATTCTCGTCGGACTCGAAGCCGCTGCCGGGCACGCCCACGCGGTTGGCGCAGATCATGTCCACCCGCTTGGACTCCAGCTTGGCGCGCGCGTAACGCTCGATGTCGTGGGTCTCCGCGGCGAATCCCGCGACGAACGCGGGGCGGTCGGCATGCGCGGCGACATCGGCCAGGATATCGGCGGTCCGCACCAGTTCCAGCGTGAGCGTTTCCTGCCCGGGCTGCTTCTTCAGCTTGGCGCCTGAGTACGAGCGCGGGGTGAAATCGGCCACGGCCGCAGCGCCGATGTAGGCATCGGCGGGCAGCGCCGCCATGACCGCCCGATGCATCTGCGCCGCGCTGCGCACATCGATGCGGGTCACGCCTTCGGGCGTCGGCAGGTGGACGGGGCCCGCCACCAGCATCACCCCGGCCCCGCGCCGGGCGGCTTCGGCGGCGATGGCGAAGCCCATCTTGCCGCTGGAACGGTTGCCGATGAATCGCGCCGGATCGATGTCTTCGTAGGTCGGCCCGGCGCTGACGACGATCCGCCTGCCGGCCAGGCTCATTTCGCCGCCCCGAACAGCGCAGCGACGATGTCCGCCGGCTCGCTCATCCGCCCCGGTCCGGTTTCCCCGCAGGCCTGCGCGCCCACGCCCGGGCCGACCACGGCCACCCCGCGCGTCCTCAACACATCGATGTTGGCCTGGGTCGCCGGGTGCAGCCACATCCGGTGGTTCATCGCCGGCGCGACCAGAATGGGGGCGGTGGTGGCAAGGCAAAGCGTGGAGAGCAGGTCGTCGGCCATGCCGTGCGCCAGTTTCGCGAGAGTATTCGCGGTCGCCGGCGCGACGATGATGGCCTCCGGCCAGCGCGCCAGCTCGATATGGCCCATCGCCGCTTCGGCCGCCTCGTCCCACAGGCTGGTGCGCACCGGGCGCCCCGACAGCGCCTGGAACGTGGCGGTACCGACGAAATGCAGGGCGTCTGCGGTCATGGCCACCTGCACCTCGGCGCCCCGATCGCGCAAGCGTCGGACCAGATCCGCCGCCTTGTATGCCGCCACCCCCCCGCAGACGCCGAGCAGTACGCGCCGGGGAGAAGATGCCTCGAGGTTCACGCTCGGAACTTCCCTACGAATGGGCAGGCTGGCAGCTTACCCGATCGTCCTGCCACGACCGATCCCGTGCGATGTCGCACATCGCCATGCTGGCAATGGAGATCGGGAGGCCTGCATGCATATCCGGGATTGGCCCGCCAGCGAACGGCCGCGGGAACGCCTGCTCAAGCACGGGCCCACCAGCCTGTCCGACGCCGAATTGCTGGCGCTGTTCCTGGGCTCCGGGGTGGCCGGACAGGATGCGGTTGCGACCGCACGCTGCCTGCTCGCCGAGCACGGCCCCTTGCGCGGCCTGATGGAACGCAGCCCGAAGGCGCTGTCGAAACTCCGGGGCATCGGCCCGGCGCGGGCATGCACCCTGGCCGCGGCGCTGGAGCTCGGGGGCCGGTTGCAGGCGGCCGGGCTCGAGCGTGGCGAGGCCCTGGCTGACCCGGACAGCGCCGGGCGCTATTTCGCCCAACGCCTGCGCGGGCGGGCCAACGAGATCTTCGCCGTACTGTTCCTGGACACGCGGCACCGGGCCGTGGCGTTCGAGGAAATGTTCGCAGGCACCATCGACGGTGCCGAGGTCCATCCGCGCGAGGTGGTCCGCCGCGCGCTGGCGCACAACGCCGCAGCGGTGATCGTGGGCCACAACCACCCCAGCGGCCACCCCGAACCGAGCCAAGCCGATCGTGCCGTTACCGCCAGCCTGAAGCAGGCGCTGAAGCTGGTCGATGTCCGGCTGCTGGATCATTTCGTGATCGCCGACGGCCCTCCGGTCTCGCTGGCGGCGCGTGGCTGGGTGTGAGCGCGACGGTGGGCGGCGATTCCCCGCGCCGCCCGCCGCCGCGCGTTTTCCTGCCCGCCCGGCTGCCTGCCGTAAACTAGTCGGCCGCAAAAGCCGCCATCCCCTGCTTCCTTGTGAAAGCCCAGCTCAAGTCCCTGGTTGAACAGGGCATCGCCGCCCTCCGTGCCAATGGCACCCTGCCCGCCGACGCCGTCACGCCCGATTTCGTGATCGAGCGCCCGCGCGAGGCGAGCCATGGCGATTTCTCCACCAACGCCGCGATGACGCTGGCCAAGGCCGCGCGCAGCAACCCGCGTCAGTTGGCCCAGGCCTTGGTGGACGCCCTGCCGGCGGATGCCGCCATCGCTAAAGTGGATATCGCCGGGCCGGGCTTCATCAACTTCCATCTCGCGCCGGCCGCTTGGCATGGCGTGGTCCGCACGGTGCACGCGCAAGGCGACAACTTTGGCCGCAACGACAGCGGTGCCGCGCAGACCGTAGGCGTGGAATACGTCTCCGCCAACCCGACCGGCCCGCTGCACGTCGGCCATGGCCGCGCGGCCGCGATCGGCGACTCCATCGCGCGGGTCTTGGCCGCCAACGGTTGGAACGTGGTCCGCGAGTTCTATTACAACGACGCCGGCGTGCAGATCGAAAACCTCGCCAAATCGGTCAAGGCGCGCATCGACGGCCATGCGCCGGGCGATGCCGACTGGCCTGCGGATGCCTACAACGGCGACTACATTGCCGATGTCGCATCGGCCTATTTGCGCGGCGATAGCGTGGAGGTAGAAGGCGAGACGATCACTGGCGCGAAAGATGCCAATGACATCGATGCCATCCGCCAATTCGCCGTCGCCTGGCTGCGCCGCGAGCAGAACGCAGACTTGGAAGCCTATGCAGTCGGCTTCGACAACTACTTCCTCGAATCGTCCTTGTACGTCGATGGGAAAGTCGAGGACACCGTCGCCGAGCTGATCAAGCACGGCCACACGTATGAAGACGGTGGCGCGC
The DNA here is from genome assembly GCA_036803045.1 of Lysobacter sp. Classification (GTDB taxonomy): domain Bacteria; phylum Pseudomonadota; class Gammaproteobacteria; order Xanthomonadales; family Xanthomonadaceae; genus Solilutibacter. Next base: position 15,858 of record DAIRVA010000042.1, read on the forward strand.
TGTGGCTGCGCACGACCGACTTTGGCGACGACAAGGACCGCGTGATGCGCAAGTCCGACGGCAGCTTCACCTATTTCGTGCCGGACATCGCCTACCACCGCAACAAATGGCAGCGCGGATGGCAGCGCGCCATCACCGAGCTCGGCGCCGACCACCACGGCTCGCTGGCACGGGTGAAGGCCGGCCTGCAGGCGCTGGACGCCGGCATCCCGCAGGGCTATCCGGATTACGTGCTGCACCAGATGGTCACGGTGATGCGCGGCGGCGAGGAAGTGAAGCTCTCCAAGCGCGCCGGCAGCTACGTGACGCTGCGTGATCTGATCGACGAGACCGGCAAGGACGCGGTGCGCTGGTTCCTGATCGCGCGCAAGCCCGATTCGCAGCTCACCTTCGACATCGACCTCGCCCGCTCGCAGTCCAACGACAACCCGGTCTACTACGTGCAGTACGCGCATGCCCGCGTGCACAGCCTGCTGCGCCAGGCCGCGGAAAAGGGCTACTCGTTCGATGTCGGCAACGGCCTCGCCAACCTCGACAAGCTGAATGACGAGGCCAGCCAGGCACTGATGATCGAGCTCTCGCGCTACCCGGAAGTCGTCGAAGGCGCGTCGCTCACGTTGGAGCCACATGCCATAGCGCAATATCTGCGTGAGCTCGCCACCGCCTTCCATACCGCCTACCACGCGCAACCGGTGCTGGTGGAGGATCGCAGCGAGCGCGACGCACGCTTGGCCTTGTGCAGCGCCACCGCGCAGGTGCTCAAGAACGGTCTGGATTTGTTGGGCGTATCCGCGCCCGTGAAAATGTAAGCAGGAGTCGAGATGGCCGCACGACGCGGAAAATCGCAGGCCCGCCGCAGCGGCGGCGACAACGGGCTGCCGGGCTGGGCCTGGCTGGTGATCGGCGTGCTGCTGACGTTGCTGCTGCTGGTGCTGGCGCCGAAATTCATCGGCAACGGCGAAGGCGGCGGTTTCTTCCGGATCGGTCCGCATGCGGATGCCGATGCCGTGCCCAGGGGCAGCAACGAAACCGACGGCGCCTTCGATCCCGGCAGCACCGCGCAGACAGCGGGTGGCCAGGCGGCAGGATCGGCGAAACCGGCACAGCCGGACAAGGGCGGCGATTACGCTTTCTACGAACTCCTGCCTGGCGAGGAAGTGGCGATGTCCGACGCGCAGATCGCCGCGATCGCCCGCGAGGAAGCGCGCCGCACGGCCGAAACGCCGCAGCCGGCCGCCGCCGATGCTGCAGCCGGCCTACCGCAGCCCTTGCCGGAGGCGACTGCCGGCAGCAGCGTAGCGCCCAAACCTGATGCCACCGCGACCACCGCCGCATCCCGACCGACGACGGCGGCAGCGGCGACCGATGCCGTCACCGCCAAGCCGGCCGACGCGGGCACGCCCTACATCCTCCAGGCGGGCGCGTTCCAGGCCAGCGGCGATGCCGAGGCGATCAAGGCCCGGATCGCCCTGCTCGGACTGAATGCCCGCGTGGAGTCGGCCAGCATCAACGGCAAGACGATGTACCGCGTGCGCATGGGGCCCTATGCCACAGCATCCGAGCTGGCGCAAGCCAAGGCCAAGCTGGCCGATGGCGAACTCTCGGCTGTGGCGATCAAGGCCAAGTAAGGCTCACGGGAAGCGCGCATCGAGCCACGATCGCAGTGTCTCGAACACCGGCGCGCGGTCGCGCTCGTTGAACAGCTCGTGATAGTGCGCGGGAAACTCCCGCGCGACCACGACCGACGACGGCACCTCCCGGGCGAAACGGCGGCTGCCGTCCGCATCGACCAGGTAATCGTCGCCGGCATACAGCAGCAAGGTCGGTATCGACCAGCGCGATGCAACGGCCAGCACCGCTGGTCCGGCTGCATCGACGAACTGCGCCAGCCCTCCGCTGACGCGATCATGCACCTTCGGATCGGCGCGGTACGCGGCCACGACTGCCTCATCATGCGAAATGCGTCCGGACGGCAATCCGTTGGCGATCGTGAGGCCCGGCGCGATGCGGGCCAACACCCGGGCCAGCACGCGTTGCCACGGGCGCATCCCTGAGGCCAGCGCGGGTGAAGACAGCACCACGCCTTCGACCGGCCTGATCCCTTCCGCGACGAATCGCGCGACCAGCGCGCCGCCCATGCTGTGGCCGAGCAGGATGAGCGGCGTATTCGCGGCAACGCCATCGCGCACGTGGTCGACCATCGTGGCGAGATCGTCCAGCAGCCGCGTTGGCGTGGTCAGCGTGCCGCGCCTGCCGGGCGAATCGCCATGGCCGAACTGGTCGAAGGCGATGACATCGAACCCGCAGGCATTGAGCCGCGCGGCGGTGTCCGCATAGCGACCCGAATGCTCGCCGATGCCATGCACGATGAGCACGCAGCCGCGCGGCGACGCACCGGCACGGCGCCGCCAGGTGCGCGTCCTGAGCGCGATGCCATCGGCCATCGACACCCATCCCGATTCTGCCGGCTGGTCCATCTTCAATCCTCGGAGTCCATTTCGCGGCGGGTGCGACGCAGCCGCGGCACACTGCACGGACAAGGAGAATGCACGATGGCTCTCGAATCCGCTCTGGTCAAACCCGTCGTCGACGCGATCATGGCGCTGCTGCGGCGAGGCGAGAACATGCAGCTCAACCGCAACGCCGAGAAGGCCGTGCGCGAGGCGATCCGCGAACTGCTGCTGGCCAGTCCCGACGAGAACAAGGCCGCCGCCCGCATCGCCGTCGCCAAGGCGGCCGGGCTGTTGTCGGAAGACGTAGTGCTGGCCGAGGAGATGCTGCAGAAGCATCGCGCCACCAAGTCGAGGACGCACGGCAAGGCATCCACAGGCCGCCGGCGGGGGACGGCCAAAGCACCCGCCAAGGCAATGGCCAGGAGAAGGCCCACGCCATCCAGGACCAGGCCGGCTTCATCCGCATCGAAGGCCAAGCCGGCGGCGAAGCTCGGGAAAGCGGCACCTGCCAAGACGGCCAAGGCCGCGGCGAAAAAGCGCACGGCTGCCCGCAAGAAGACGACCGCCAGGACCACCGGAAGTCACCGCCGCAGCGACGACACCGACTGAGGGCATCGACGCGCGATCTACAATGCGTCCATCGCCTTGCCGAACTTCGCCATGACCGCCAAGACCGCCTTCGTCACCGGTGCCACCTCGGGCTTCGGCCGCGCCATCGCCCTGCACCTGTTGCGGGATGGCTGGCGCGTGGTCGCCACCGGCCGTCGCACGGATCGCCTGCAAGCTTTGCGCGATGAATTCGGCGATGCGGTGCACCTCGCCAGCTTCGACATGCGCGATGGCGATGCGATCCATGCCGCCATCAATACCTTGCCCGAATCCTTCGCGCGCATCGACCTTCTGGCGAACAACGCCGGCCTGGCGCTCGGCACCTCGCCCGCGCAGCGCGCGGATCTCGCGCAGTGGCGGCAGATGATCGACACCAACATCACCGGCCTCGTCACGCTCACGCACGCGCTGCTGCCGCGCCTGATCGAGGCACGCGGGCTGATCGTCAACATCAGTTCAATCGCGGCGAGCTACCCCTACGCAGGCGGCAACGTCTATGGCGGCACCAAGGCCTTCGTCACCCAGTTCTCGCTCGGCCTGCGCAGCGACCTGCACGGCACCGGCGTGCGCGTGACCAGCATCGAGCCCGGCATGGCGGAAACCGAGTTCACCCTGGTCCGCACCAGCGGGGATCAATCGGCCAGCGAGGCGCTCTACCGAGGCGTCACCCCGATCAGCGCGGACGACATCGCCGGACAAGTGATGTGGCTGGCGAAGCTCCCGCCGCACCTCAACATCAATCGCATCGAGACGATGCCGGTGAACCAGTCCTTCGCCGGCTTCCAGGTGCATCGCGCCGGCTAGGCGCTCTGCCTCATTCGATCGGCGCGTCGTCCAGGTAGGTGTAGCCGGTCAGGCCGGCTTCCAGCGCTTCGTTGAAGCGCATGGCCTCGGACTTGCTGATGTCCGCCGTACCCACGCGCGCACGGTACGCGCGACGCAGGTCGTCCAGCTTGTAGCCCACGTAGTCGAGCATCACGTCGGTGGTGTCGCCGCGGCGCTGCTGCACCACGCGGCAATCGTCGCCATCGACCTTGACCTCGATCGCATCGGTATCGCCGAACAGGTTGTGGATGTCGCCGAGGATTTCCTGATACGCGCCGACCAGGAAGAAACCGAGGCGGTAGCTCTCGCCCTTCACCAGTTCATGCAGAGGCAGCGAGGTGTCGAGATCCTCGTTCTCCACGTACACGTCGATCTTGCCGTCCGAGTCGCAGGTGAGGTCGGCGATGATGCCGCGGCGCGTCGGTGCCTCGTCCAGCCGCTCGATGGGCGCGATCGGGAACACCTGGTCGATCGCCCACACGTCCGGCATCGACTCGAACACGCTGAAATTGACGAAGTACTTGTCGACCAGCCGCTCGTTGAGCTCATCCAGCAGGTCGCGGTGGCTCTTCTCGTCGTAGGTCAGCCGCGCCTTCACCGCATGCGCGACGGCATAGAACAGGTCGTCGATGCGCGCACGCTGCACCAGATCGATCTGGCCCAGCGCATACAGCGCCAGGCCCTCGCCATGCGCCTGCACGGCCTCGTGGAAGATCTCCACCGCCGGGCGCTCGCTCATTTCGTCGTGCAGCTCGCGCAACTGGTGGACCGGATGCGATTCATCGTCGTTCTGCGGCGGCACCCGGCCTTCCGGTGCCTGCTCGACTTCACTCACGTTGGCCACTAGTACAGCGTGGTGCGCGGTCATCGCGCGGCCACATTCGGTGACGATGCGCGGCTGCGTCAGCTCGTTGTCCGCGCAGGCCTCGGCCAGCGGCTGCACGATGGAATTGGCGTAGTGCGCGATGTTGTAGTTGACCGAATTGTACGAACGCGAGCGCGTGCCTTCGTAATCGATGCCGAGGCCGCCGCCGACATCGACATGGCTGATCTTCGCGCCCAGCTTGGACAGCTCGACGAAGTAGCGCGTTGCCTCGCGCATGCCGTTGGCGATGTCGCGCACGTTGCTGATCTGGCTGCCCATGTGGAAGTGCAGCA